>JANYCG010000084.1 GCA_025360385.1 Burkholderiales bacterium
CCAGAACGGCGTCATCCTTGCGCGCGGTAGTGCAAACGGCGGCTATGTGCTGTTCGTCAAGGACGGGCATCTGGTGTTTGACTACAACTTCTTCCACACCCACACCCAGGTGCGCGCCTCACGCCCGCTGCCGTCAGGCCCGTGTATCGCCGGTGTGCGAGTAGACCGGGCCGGCAAGACCGGCACCGCCACGCTGGTGGTGGACGGCGCTGCTTGTGGTGCCGTGGAGATCGCCGAAATGGCCGTCATGGTTTCGTCCACCGGCATGGATGTGGGGCGTTCCATCGCGCCGGTCTGCCATGACTACGAACCGCCCGGCGTGTTTGAAGGCGTGCTGCGATCCGTCACCGTGGAAGTGGCGGCCTCGCGTCCACCCGAGGTCAGGCGCGAGGCCCTGGTGGCAGAACGCGTCACCCAGGGGCTGCAATGAGTCAATGTGATACCCGTGCGCTCCTGATGCCCTGAAGTCGGCGGCTTTTGACCGACAGTGACGCCTCAATGAATGCCCGCGGTGTTACGGCGACGGCTCCCTGTCAGTCTTTTGCCCGCCAATGGGCGCGGCCATACCCGCAGCCAAAAAATCGACGCTGTTGCAGACCATCATGTTGTAGCTCCGTGTTTTGGTGGCCGTCACGCGCCCATTGGCATGAATCCAGCGCGCAATGCAGTAGGCCGTCTCGCTTTCAAGCACTGCGAAGCGGCCGTTGAACACGCGCGTCGGCAAATCAGGCAGCAGGCGACGAAGCATGCGGGTAAAACGGGCGTGGGTGCTCATGGCTTGCGGGTCAATCATTTCCCGAATGTGAAGCTGCGGACTGAACAGCGCCTGCGCAAGCAAGCGCACATAATCCGGCCCCCAGGGCGTGGTTTTAACGACTTCACCCAGTACGCCCACCGTGGTCATGACAAGCGCGTAAATGCTGCCGTCGTTGCCCGTCGCTTCCAGCTGATCAAGGTGTTTGTCTCTGAGGACGTTGATGGCACGCAGGCGCCGGTCAATGACGGCCGCGACCAGGGCCTCGCGGGACCCAAAATGGTAGTGCGCGGCAGACAGGTTGCTCTGGCCACTGGCCCGCACGATCTCGCGGATCGACACCTTGTCGATGCCATTCTCGGCAAACAAGCGCTCCGCGACGTCCAGCAGCAGCGTCGGCGTTGCCGCCATCACCTGGCCGTCTGCCGATTTGGCGCCAGGGTTCATGAAAAATGCTGCATGACGACGCAGCGGCAAAGCCTCAGACAGAAGGTTTGACGCACACGGGACTGGCAATGGGGCATGCCTAAATTGTAATTCATGCGAATTAAGCGGGGCCGTAGCCATTGCACGGTTCGCCACGCCATAATCCACCTCATGTCAAATATCCCCCGCATCCAAGGCGTCCTGTCTCCCGTGCTGACGCCGTTCAAAGCCAATCTTGAGCCCGACGTGCCGCGCTACATTGCACATTGCAAATGGTTGCTGGCCAACAACGTGGGTCTGGCGATTTTCGGCACGAATTCGGAGGCTGCGTCGCTGTCGGTTTCAGAGCGGCTTGCGCTGACCGACGCCTTGCTGGCCGCTGGCATCCCCGCCCACCGCATGATGCCGGGCACGGGCGCATGCTCGTTCACAGATGCCGTCACGTTGACCAAACATGCCGCAACCAGCGGCGCGGCCGGTTGCCTGATGCTGCCACCGTTTTATTTCAAGGGCGTATCAGACGAAGGCCTGTACGCCTATTACTCCGAAGTGATCGAGCGCGTGGGCAATGCCAATCTCAAGGTCTACCTGTATCACATCCCTGCCGTGTCGGGCGTGCCGATCACGCTGAACCTGATTGCCATGTTGCGCAAGGCTTACCCCGACACCGTGGTCGGCGTGAAGGATTCCTCCGGCGTGTGGGACAACACCAAGGCCATGATCGATCAGTTTGCCAAAGACGGTTTCGACGTGTTCCCAGGCAGCGAGCTGCCACTGACTCAGGCCCTGGCCATCGGCGGCGTGGGCTGCATCAGCGCCACCGCCAACGTCAACCCGGCCGCCATCCACGCGGTGTATGCCGCCTACACGGCAAACGGCGGCACGCCCGAGACCGCAGCGCTGCAAGCCGGAATCGACTCGGTGCGCAAAATCTTCCAGGCCCTGGTGATGATTCCGGCCATGAAACGCGTGGCGGCCGAGTTTTCAGGCCAGCCCGAGTGGGCCACCGTGCGGCCGCCCTTGACCCAACTGGACGCGGCCGTGGTGCCAAACCTGCTGGCCCAGCTCAAGGCGCTTGGGTTTGACATGCCAGGGTTTTCGCGGCAGTAGACAGATTCGGGGAATTCAGCAAGGCCTGCAAATGATTTTGTGGCCTTGACCAGCCTTTGAAGTGATGTGCGCTCTTGAAAATGCCGAATATTCCTGTGGTTATTGCATAGTTTGCTTCATAAAATATAGCGATTGAAATTTGTGGCAGGAACAAACCATCCACAGCCAGGTGGAAAAAACGCGTTTTTTGGTCTCACCAAACACCCTTTTTTTGCCACAATCCAAACATGGCCACCTTGACTGCCCACATTGCGTCAGCGGCACCCGCGCAATACATCGGCAGCTCGCATTTCCGGCGAGCGCGCATTGTTTTGTTGCTGGGCAGTTCGGCGTCGATTTTCATTGGCGTACCCTGGGCGCTATTTTTTGCGTTTCGCGGCGATTGGACGGTTGCCGCATCTGACTTCGCGGTAACGCTGGCCGGCGTGGTCGCCGTGCAAATGACTCGCCACAACCGCCTACGTCCAGCGGCCCTGGTGCTGGTCATCAGCCTGTTTGTGCGGCTGGTGGGCATGGCCACTGTATTTGATGTGCCAAGCGTACTGGTGCCGCGCAGCGTGCACCATTACCTGATTCCCCTGGGGCTGGCCGCTTCCCTTCTGCTCAAGCGCGAGACCGCCCTATTGCGCGCCGGACTGGCCATCGGTTGCATGGCGGTGGTGGTGTTTCTGGAAGCCACAGAATTTGGTTTTGACACCGACCAGGCGCTGCCGGACAGCATCCGCGAGCCGGGCACTTGGATGCACAACTTGAGCGCCATGCTCGTGATGTTTTTGCTGCTGCACGTCTTCGTGGCGGACATTGACCGCTTGGAGTCCCGCTTGCTGCGCTGGCGCCAGGTGGTGGTCAAACTGGCCCGCAAGCTGCTGCCCTTGCAAGTGACGAAGTGGCTGGCGCGGCTCAGCCAATCCCCCACCGCTGTGGCGTCAGCGCGGGAACCCGACAAGGCACCCGTCCCCACCCATGAATGGTTGCAGAAACGAGCGCAACGCGTGCAGCTGATGGTGATGGCCAGCAGTGCCATGCTGTTCGTATTTGGCCTTGGTTTTGCCGTCTATTTCGGCCTGCGCGGCTTGATGCCGCTGGTGGTGAGCAGTGCCTTGCTTGCCGCGATGGGGCTTGCGCTGGTGTTCCAAATCCACGGCACACACAAGCGCAGCGCCACGGTGGCTCTGGCGTGCGGGGTGATGGGCGTCATTTTTCTAATCTCAGCCGTCATCGACGTTCCAACCGCGTCCACGGCCCGGGCCACGCATTACTGGTTTCTGCCGCTGGCACTGGGGATCTACTTTTTATTGCGTGACGAACCGGCCTGGATCCACTTTGGCTTGCCCGCTGTTTGCCTACTGGCTTTTGTCGCCCTGGCCAGCAGCCACTGGGGCTTGCAGACTGGCTATGTTTTGCCAGAAACTGACCGCCCGCCGCCCTGGCTGATTTGTGCGTCGGCCTTGGGCACTTTGCAACTGCTGGTGCATATGCTGGTGGGGGATGTCAGCCATCTGACGGCGTGGCTGCAAAACACCAGCGATTTGTTGTTGGCCTTGATGCCAGGCCGGCCGCGCCGTTAAGGCCGCGACAGGTATTGCCCTGGCGATTTGACCGCGCCAATGACATAGTCTTTGCCGATCTGCCTGAACTCAAACTCGACCTGCGCGCCTTCGGTGAGTTTGTCAAACAGCGCCTTGTCGGGCACCTTGAACCCCATGGTCATGCCCGGCCAGCCCAGGCTCTTGACGGGTTCGTGTGCCAAGGTGACTACGCCAGCCTTGATGTCCACCTTTTTAACAGTGCCTTTGGTCACGTGGTTCGCTTGAGCGCCGGCGGCAGGCTTGGCGGCCATGTCGCTGTTTGCCTCGTCGCCCATTTTTTGCTGGGCCTGGGTTGCCGTGGCCGAAAGCCCTGCGAGAACGAAGATAGAGACAGGGAGTTTTTTCATGTTGATTTCATTGAGGTGCACGTCAAATCTGTCGTCAATTGGCTTGAGACATGATATATTATTTATAGCAAACTATTGTTACTAAATGGGAATTTCAGGTCAATTTATACCCTGAGTCATGACGTTTTCGTATTTTTGCGCCGCATCAGCAGATACACCGCCGGAATTACAAACATCGACAAAATCGGTGCCGTGATCATGCCGCCCACCATGGGTGCGGCAATGCGCTGCATCACCTCGGAGCCGGTGCCCGTCCCCCACATGATAGGCAACAAACCGGCCAAAATGACAGCGACTGTCATGGCTTTTGGCCGCACGCGCAGCACGGCACCTTCGCGGATCGCGTCGAGCAAATCTGCGGCACTGGTCTTGCCTTGTGCGATGCGCTCGTCCCATGCCGTCTTGAGGAACAGCAGCATGATGACGCCGAACTCTGCCGATACGCCCGCCAGTGCAATAAAACCCACGGCCCCCGCCACCGAGAGGTTATAAGCCAGCAGGTACAGCAGCCAGATGCCGCCGATCAGCGCGAACGGCAAGGTGGCCATGATCAAAATTGCCTCGCCAAAGCTTGAAAAGGTCAAATAGAGCAGCACAAAGATGATGAGCAAAGTGAAGGGCACAACCATCTTGAGCCTGGCGGTGGCGCGTTCCAGAAACTCGAACTGGCCTGACCAGGAGACTGAATAACCCGGCGGCAGTTTGACCTGCCGGGTGACCGCTTGCTGCATGTCCTGCACGGCAGAACGCAAGTCGCGCCCGCGGATGTCCACATAGACCCAGCCCGACAGGCGTGCGTTTTCGCTGCGCAACATGGGTGGGCCATCGGTAATCCGGATGTCGGCGACGTCGCCCAGCACCAGGCGCTGGCCGTTTTCCGACACGATGGGCAGCTTGCGCAGCTTGTCCAGTGAATCCCTTGTCTCGCGCGGGTAACGCATGTTGATCGGGAAGCGTTGCAGGCCTTCGACCGTCTCTCCAATGTTGTCACCGCCCACGGCCGAGGTGATAACGGCCTGCACGTCGGCGATGTTCATGCCAAAACGGGCGGCCGCATCGCGGTTGATGTTCACGTCCACATAACGTCCGCCCGTCAGACGTTCCGCCAGTGCGCTGCTGACACCGGGCACGTCTTTGAGCGCCTTTTCAATCTCGCCGGTCAGGCGGTCAATCGTGGCCAGATCAGCCCCCGCCACCTTCACACCGACGGGGCTCTTGATGCCGGTGGCCAACATGTCGATGCGGTTGCGGATCGGCGGCACCCAGATGTTGGCCAGGCCGGGCACCCTGACGATTGCGTCCAGCTCATCCACCAGTTTGTCCTGCGTCATGCCGGGTCGCCACTGGTCTTTGGGCTTGAACTGGATGGTGGTCTCGAACATCTCCAGGGGTGCGGGGTCGGTGGCGGTTTCGGCCCGCCCGGCCTTGCCATAAACGCTAAGCACTTCGGGCACGGTTTTGATCAGCCGATCCGTCTGTTGCAACAACTCGCTGGCCTTGCCTGCCGACAAACCCGGCAACGCAGATGGCATGTAGAGCAAATCGCCCTCGTCCAGACGCGGCATGAATTCACCGCCAATGTGCTGCAAAGGCCACAGGCTCAAGCCCAGCAGAAGCCCGGCAACTGCCAGCGTGGCTTTTGGCCAGCTCAGCACCAGGTTCAGCAACGGGCGGTAAGCAGCAATCAGCAATCGATTCAGAGGGTTGGCCTTTTCGTCCGGGATGCGACCCCGAATCAAGTAGCCCATCAACACCGGAATCAGCGTCACAGACAACGCCGCCGCCCCCGCCATGGCGTAGGTCTTGGTGAAGGCCAGTGGCGAGAACAAGCGCCCTTCCTGCGCTTCCAGCGTGAACACAGGAATGAAGGACAAGGTGATGATGAGCAGCGAGAAGAACAGCGCGGGGCCGACCTCGGCGGCAGCTTCCCCAATCACCTGCCAGCGGGCATCGCCGTCCAGCTTTTGGTCTGGGTGCTTGCGGCTCCATAGCTCCAGGTGCTTGTGGGCGTTCTCAATCATCACCACAGCAGCGTCCACCATGGCGCCGATGGCAATGGCAATACCGCCCAGCGACATGATGTTGGCGTTCACCCCCTGGTAGTGCATCACGATGAAGGCGGCCAGGATGCCCAACGGCAAGGACACGATGGCGACCAGGGCTGAACGCAGGTGGAACAAGAAAATGAAGCACACGACGGCCACCACCGCAAACTCTTCCAGCAGCTTGTGGCCCAGGTTTTCCACCGCCCGTTCGATCAGGCCGGAGCGGTCGTAAACGGGCACGATCTCCACGCCTTTTGGCAGGCTGGCTTGCAGGGTTTTGATTTTGGCCTTGACGGCGGCAATGGTTTCCAGCGCGTTCTTGCCCGAGCGCATCACGATCACGCCGCCTGCGGCTTCACCTTCACCGTCTAACTCGCCAATGCCTCGGCGCATTTCTGGCCCAAGCTGGATGCGCGCTACGTCACCCAGGCGCACCGACACGCCCGTTTTGGCCGTCATCAGCGGGATTTTTCGAAAGTCGTCCAGCGATTGCAGGTACCCGCTGGCGCGCACCATGTAGTCGGCCTCGCCCAGCTCAAGCACCGAGCCGCCCGCTTCCTGGTTGCCCTTTTGAATGGCTTCGACCACCTTGGTGTGCGGGATGCCGTAGGCCGCCAGTTTGTCCGGTTGCAGCACGATCTGGTATTGGCGCACCATGCCGCCCACACTGGCCACCTCCGCCACGTTCGGCACCGTCTTGAGTTCGTACTTGAGGAACCAGTCTTGCAGGGCGCGAAGTTGTGACGCGTCCTGGGTGCCCGTGCGGTCCACCAGCGAATACTGGTAAATCCAGCCGACGCCAGTGGCATCCGGCCCCAGCGTGGCTTTGGCCGCGACGGGCAGGCGCGACTGCACCTGGTTCAGATATTCCAGCACGCGGGAGCGGGCCCAGTACAAATCCGTACCGTCTTCAAAAATCACATACACAAACGAGTCGCCAAAAAACGAATACCCGCGCACCGTCTTTGCGCCGGGCACCGATAGCATGGTGGTGGTCAGAGGGTAGGTGACCTGGTTCTCGACAATGCGCGGTGCCTGGCCTGGGTACGTCGTGCGGATGATGACCTGCACGTCGGACAAATCTGGCAAGGCATCCAGCGGCGTTTTGATCACGCTGTACAGGCCCCAGGCGCTGACCAACACGGTGGACAGCAGCACCAAAAATCGGTTGACGATGGACCAGCGGATCAGATTGGCAATCATGGCTTGCTCCCGACGGCATTGCCCTGCGCTTGGGGCACATCATTCAGTCGCGCCTGCACGCCTTTAAGGCTGGCCTCGGAGTCGATCAGGAACTGCGACGACACCACCACCCGCTGCCCAACTTGCAAGCCACGCTTGATTTCAGTCTGACCGCTGCTTTCGATACCGGTTTCCACTTCGACCGGGATGAATTTGCCTTTGTCCTGGGCCACCATCACCACCACCCGTGTGCCGGTTTGAATCACCGCCTCGGTGGGAATCAACAAGGATTTTGCCGCCCGCAGGTCCAGGAACTGCATGGCCACAAACATGCCGGGCACCAACACGCCACTGGGGTTGGCCAGCTCCACGCGGGCCTTGAGCGTGCGGGTGGAAGCGTTGACTTCCGGCAAGACGGCCTGCACTGTACCGCGCAGGAGGGTGCCGGGTGCGGCCGCGCTGGTGGCCTGCACTTTGGCACCAGGGCGAATCAAGGCGGCTTGGCTTTCGGGCACCTCGGCATTGGCCCAGACCGTGGACAGGCTGTTGATGCGAAACAGGGTCGCGCCCGGCATCATCGTCATGCCTTCACGCGCCATGAGTTCGGTCACCACACCGCCAATGGGCGCCACCAGCGTGATGCGCGCCTGTGCCTGGCCGCTGCTTTCCACCGCTTTGACCTGGGCCTCGTTCATGCCCGCCAGGCGCATGCGCTGGCGGGCGGCGTCCACCAGCGGGCTGAGGCCATGGCCCTGCATCGAGCGCACCGACAAAAACTCTTCCTGTGCCGCAATCCAGTCGGGTATGTACAACTCTGCCAATGGCTGGCCTTTGGCGACGCGATCCAGGGCAGCCCGCACCAGCAGCCGTTCCACATAGGCGGTGGCACGGGTCTGCACAATGGCCTGATCACGCTCGTTGAAAGCGATGTTGCCCACGGCGCTCACCTGGGGCGACAGACTGCCTTCTGTCACCGGCGCAGTGCGCACGCCCAGGTTTTGCTGGATGCGCGGGCTGACCGTGACCTGGCTACCATCACTGTCGCTATCGGCGTAAACCGGCACCAGCATCATGTCCATGAAGGGCGACTTGGCGGGTTTGTCAAACTGGTTGCCCGGCACCATGGGGTCGTGGTAATAGAGAATTTTGTGACCGGTCACCGGGTCCGTGTCACCAGCCTTGATGCCTGCGTTGATATGGCGGCGCGTGGCCTCTTCGCCCTGTGCAATGGTTTGCGGCATGGCAGCTGGTGCACCCGGCGTTGGCGGCGACATTGCCATGCCCAGGGCCATCCCCTGGTTCATTCCCAAGGCATACAGCCCGTAGCCGCCAGCGGCAAACGCGCCAGCGGCAATCAGGCCAAGCCACACCGTTTTCAGTTTTTGATTCATGTTCATTTCTCCAAGGCGGACGCCGGGTTTGGCGCGACGGGCAGGTCGTGCCCGTCCAGCGTCAAGTGGTTCAGCTGGGCCCACAGGCCGGCGGTTTCCATTTCAAGGCGCAGCCGATCCATGCGGATGTCGATCTCCATGCGCCGCGCCTCCAGCACTGCCAGCAGCGTACCGCTGCCCCGGTACGCGGCCAGCGCCGCCTGGGTACGTTGGGCACCCAGGGGAATCAGCGTGCTGTCATAGG
The DNA here is from genome assembly GCA_025360385.1 of Burkholderiales bacterium. Classification (GTDB taxonomy): domain Bacteria; phylum Pseudomonadota; class Gammaproteobacteria; order Burkholderiales; family Burkholderiaceae_C; genus JANYCG01. Next base: position 9,089 of record JANYCG010000084.1, read on the forward strand.
CCTCCAGGCGCTGGCGATTGCCCTGCCACTGCTGCAACCAGGCCCGCGCTTCGCCGACGCGTTCACGCAAGGTTTCTTCGCGCTGCGCCTGCAACTGCCCGACCAGCGCCAGCTTGGCCGCCAAGTCGCGGTCCTGCCGCCTGCCTTGGTTGGTTTGCAACGGCAGCGAGAAATTGAGCGACACCATGTTAGAAAAAGCCGGCCCGCGCTGGTTGAACATCAACTCCAGGGTCCAGTCCGGCTTTTTCTCGCTCTGCGCCATCGCAGCTTCGGCGAGGGCAAGCGCCTCTTGCCGGTTCAGCACGGCGACTTGGGGATGGTCCTTCACCCGCTCATCCAGGGTGTCCATTGCCATCTTGACGGCGCCCAGGTCCGGGGGTGGCGCCAGCGCCTGGTTCCCCTCATGGCCGACCCAGCGCACCAACCGGGTCTTGGCCATCAAAATCTGTTGCTCAGCCTGCCGGATGCGGTCATCCATCTGCGCCACGGCAGCGCGGGCGGCGAACACGTCCATTTGGGCGCCACGTCCGCCCCGGTAGGCCGCCTCGGCCGCTTCAATTTGCAAGCTGGCCTCAGCACGGCCTTGGCGCAGAAGTTCGGCCATGCGCTCCTGAAAATGGCGCTCCAGCCAAGCCAGGGCGGTGTCACGCTGCAAGTTGACTTGCGCCATAGCACGGTTGGCATCGGCCACCTCGGCCTCGCGCTCAAAGCGGGTTGTGCGGGCGGCCCGCTTGTCGCTGCGGGTGAGTTCCCGCATCACGCCGACCGACTGCATGGTCATGAAGTCGCTGGTCAAATTGAATGAATCCGCCCCAGTGACGGGCAGGTTGTTGAGGCCAAATTTGAGCGTCGGGTCAGGCAGTTGGCCCGCCGCCACCGACATCTGCCGGGCCGCCAACGCCAGCGCCTCCTGCGCCGCCATTTGCCTTGAGTGCCTTTGTGACAGCCACAAAGCCTGATCCAACGTCAGGGCCAACACCGGCACCGCAGCAGGCGGCAATGGCGTTACAGGCAAGGCCGCTTGCGCCAGGGTAGTGGCAGTCAGCAGCACAAGGGGCAAGAACCCCAATGCAATGGGCCAAGCCGGACGCAGCCAGACCCATGCTTTGCGCCGGGTCGGCCACACAAAAAAATGACGCAGACTGATGACCTGAAACTTTGAGCTGAGCATAGATTTCCTGACAGGCAAGCGCCGCGAATGCAGCGTGAACTTTCACGTTTCGGGCCGCAATCCGGTCTGAAATACAGACGAATTGCGGACGAACCACGGGCGTGGCAGTCAGGAAATGGGCGGTTTGAAGCCGGGTGCGCGCACAGCGCTGGTGAAGCTGACGCGGCCTGCCAAGCGCTTGGCTTGAGGCCGGGGCAAGGTGGCCGTGTGCACCCCAGGATAGCCGGTGACCAGCGCCATGCAAAGCTGGCAGGCAGTGCAGCCCTTGCACAGCGGCGAAGGAACCGAGTCGGCCGTATCGTTTTTTGAAGCGTCGGCAGCCGCCATAACCATGTCGCAATCCAGCATCTGAGCGACCTGGGTTGCAGCGAATGGCTGTTGGGATTTGGCCGCAGCCCCGTGCACTGCGGAAACTGCCTGGCTGGCCTGAAGTTGCCGCACTCCCATGGACACCGTCATCCCATCAGCTGCCCAGCCGCGCAGGGGCAACGAGGCGATCATGAGGATGAGAAGCAGGTGGCGCATGATGAAGTAGAGAGTTTAATCCCGCCGAAGTTCCTCACGCTTGCCCTCAGTCGCCGTCATTGGTGAGTGCAGGAGAAAATATGGCTTATGTTCCCGTCATTGCTAGATAGTTTGATACATAAAATATAGCAATCAAGATTTCAGCTTGAGCGCATTTTGCGTGATGGCAGACAGCGTTGTGCGCGTGGTGATCACATCAGGGTCCAGCATCACCTCGATCAGCGTGCCCTCCGCCCTGGCCAGCGCAGCCAGCAATTCAGGCTCAAATTCAGCGGTGGTTGTGATGCGCACTCCGGCGTAGCCGTAAGCTTTTGCCAAGGCCACAAAGTCGGGGTTACGCAGCGCCGTGCCCGCCGCACGCTCTGGGTATTCACGCTCCTGGTGCATGCGGATGGTGCCGTACATGCCGTTGTTCAGCAACACGATGATGGTTTTGGCACCGTATTGCACGGCGGTGGCCAACTCCTGGCCGTTCATCAAAAAATCGCCGTCGCCCGCCATGGTGAAAGCCAGCCGCCCGGTGGCGATGGCTGCTGCAATGCCGGCCGGCACGCCATAACCCATGGAGCCGTTGGTGGGGGCCAGCTGGGTTTTGAGGCCCTTCACCAGGCCGTGGTGTTTGTAAAACCTGTGCATCCAGCTGGCGAAGTTACCGGCACCGTTGGTCAGCACCACGTCGGCGGGCAGATGGTGTTGCAAAGTCGCGATGATGGCGGGCATATCGATGTCGCCCGGCAATTTTTGCGGCGACATGTTGGCCTCGTAGTCGGCATTGCAAGCCGCCGTCCAGCCTTCCCAGGGCACGCTGAGCGGCGCGGTTAACACTTCAAGCGACCGGGCAGCGGCATTCATGGTGGATTGAATCGCGAGGTCAGCCTGGTAGACCCGGTTCAGTTCCTCTGCGGCGGCGTGGATGTGCACCAGCTGTTGCAGCGGCTTGGGTGCTGCCAGCCAGCTGTAACCGCTGGTGGTCATCTCGCCCAGGCGCGGGCCAATGGCGATGATCAGGTCGCTGGTCTTGAGCCTGGCCACCAGTTTGGGGTTGATGCCAATGCCCACGTCGCCGGCGTACTGCGGGTGGAAATTGTCAAAGGTGTCCTGAAACCGGAAGGCATTGCCCACTGGCAGTTTCCAGTTTTCAGCAAAACGCTGCAAGGCCTTGGCGGATTGTTGCGTCCAACCGCCGCCGCCGGCAATGACAAAGGGTCGCTCTGATTTCAATAGCATCTCACGCAATCTGCGCAGGGATCCCGGGTCGCTCCAGGCTTCAACGGCTTCGACACGCGGCATCACCTGGGGCAGCTTGCCTGCCGCGTCGGCCGGCACCACGGCGGCCAGCATGTCTTCCGGCAAGACCAGCACCACGGGGCCGGGGCGGCCGTTCATGGCGGTTGCAAAAGCGCGCGCCACATATTCTGGGATGCGCCGCACATCGTCGATGCGCTCCACCCGCTTGGCCATGCCGCCGGTGCTGGGGCCAAAAAAGCTCAAAAAATTGACCTCCTGAAACCCCTCGCGGTCCCGCATTTCGCTGGCCACATCACCCACAAACAGCACCATCGGTGTGCTGTCCTGAAACGCCGTGTGCACACCGATCGACGCATTGGTGGCGCCAGGCCCGCGCGTGACAAAACACACGCCCGGCCGCCCGGTCAGCTTGCCATGCGCCTCGGCCATGTAGGCCGCCCCGCCCTCCTGGCGGTTGATGATGAACTGGATGTTGTCTCGGTGCCGATGGAAGCCGTCCAGCACCGCCAGGTAACTTTCGCCGGGCACGCCAAAGCAGTGCGTCACGCCCTGAGCCACCAGGCACTCGACCAGCAAGTGGCCGCCGATTTTGGGGCCAGTGGCGGCATCGGTGAATGTAGAAATTGAAGTAGTCATGACGCAATTGTGCCGTTAACGTGGCAGGTGATGGAGACGCCCGTTTTACCGGCTCAGGGCGATGGCAGCCGACACGCCACCTCACTTGCGCATAAAGGGCACTTCTAGAAATTCAAATTTTCGGGATGAAGTGCAAGGCGCCCGGCGCGCAGCAACCGCAATGCACTTGGGTGCATGAGGATTGCGAGCACCGCGCAACGCCGCAATTCGCCCGAAAAATGAATTTATAGAAGTGCCCTATAGTGGTGTTGTCCCAGTCGACCCTCACCCCATCTCCATCACCCCAGCCAAGGCAAGCCCCGTGACCCCAGCCATGCAAACCGCTCCCAACACCTCATCCAACGCCCGCTTCGGCAGTGGCCAGCAAGTGCGCCGCCTTGAAGACGAGGCCCTGCTCAAAGGCCAAGGCCAGTTCACTGACGACTTCAGCCTTGCGGGCCAGACCCACCTGGTGTTTTTGCGCTCACCCTACCCGCATGCCAACATCAAATCGATTGACTGCACAGCCGCCCGCGCCATGCCGGGTGTGTTGCTGGTGGCCACGGGTGCCGACCTGGTGGCGGCTGGCGTCAAACCCTTGCCAGGTGCCGCCGGATTCAAACGCGCCGATGGCAGCAACGTCACGTCAGCACTGCGATACGCATTGGCCCATGAACGCGCACGTTTTGTCGGCGAGGCTGTGGTCGCTGTCGTCGCAGACACCGTGCAGCAGGCGCGTGATGCGGCAGAGGCGATCGAGGTGGACTACGAAGACCTGGCCCATGTGGTGGACCAGCACGACGCGCTAGCACCCGACGCGCCGCGCCTGTGCGGCCACATCACCGACAACGTCGCGGCAGAAATGCGCCATGGCAACTCCGCCAAAACGGCCGAGGCATTTGCACTGGCCAAACACGTTGTCACTCTGGACATCGACAACCAGCGCCTGCATCCCCTGACGCTGGAGCCACGCACGGCCTTGCATGATTTCGATGCCGCCACCGGTCGGCTGACGATTCGCGTGTCCAGCCAGATGCACACCGCGCAACGCGACACCGCCGCCTTTTGCCTGGGCCTGGCGCCTGCCAAGGTGCGCGCCGTTATTGGCGATGTGGGCGGCGGCTTTGGCATGAAGGGTGGCGCCTATCCGGAAGACATCGCACTGGGTTACTGCTGCCTGCAGCTCAAACGCCCGGTCAAGTGGACCGCTGAGCGTGGTGAGGAATTTCTGGCGGCGGCCCCAGGACGAGACGTGCGCACCCACGCCGAACTGGCGCTGGATGCAGACGGCAAAATATTGGCGCTGCGCCTGGACGGCGTGGCCAACATTGGTGCCTATGCCACCGGCGCGGGCGTGGCCATCCAGTTGATGATTGGCCCCTGGGTGCAAACCAGCGTGTACGACATCAAGCCGATTGATTTCCACTTCCGCGCGGTGTTGACCAACACCACGCCTGTCAGCGCTTACCGGGGTGCGGGCCGGCCCGAGGCGATTTACATCATGGAGCGCCTGATGGACGAAGCCGCGCGGCAAACCGGCATCGACCGCATTGAGCTGCGCCGGCGCAACTTTATCCGCCCCGAGCAAATGCCCTACACCAACCCCATGGGCCAAACCTACGACGTGGGCAAGTTCGAACATGTGATGAACCAGGCGTTGCCGCTGGCCGACTGGGACGGTTTTGCGGTCCGTGCGGCCACATCACACGCCGACGGCAAAATGCGCGGCTTGGGCATTGCCACATTTCTGGAGTGGACCGGCGGCAACGCGCTGGAAGAAAACGTCCAGGTCAAAGTGCGTGGCGACGGCTTCATCGACGTGTACACCGCCGTCAATCCCATGGGCCAGGGCATTGGCACCACACTCGCGCAACTGGTGGTGGACAGTTTTGGCGTGTCGATTGACAAGGTGCGCATCCTGATGGGCGACACCGACCGTGTCAACGGCTTTGGCAGCGCCGGGTCGCGCTCGTTGTTCACGGGCGGCTCGGCCATTCAGGTCGGCGCTGAAAAAACCATTGAACTGGCCAAATCGCTGGCCGCCAAAGAGCTTGAGGTCGCGGCCGAGGACATCAGTTTTGCCGACGCGACCTTCAGCGTCAAAGGCACTGACATCAAAATTGACCTGTTCACCCTGGCGGGCAAACAGGCCGAGCAGCAGATCCATGTCGATTCCACCCACGCCGTGGCCGGGCCAACCTGGCCCAATGGCTGCCACATCACCGAGGTCGAGATCGACCCGCAGACCGGCGTGGTTGCGGTCGTGGCTTACGCGTCGGTGAATGACGTGGGGCGTGTTGTCAACCCCATGATCGTGCGCGGCCAGCTCGACGGCGGCGCGGTGCAAGGCTTGGGCCAAGCCCTGTGTGAACACGTGCGTTATGACCGAGAAACCGGGCAATTGGTGACGGGCAGCTTGATGGACTATTGCGCGCCGCACGCGGACATCATCCAACACTTCAAAACCGAAATGGACGAGTCCACCCCCTGCAAAAACAACCGCCTGGGCGTCAAGGGTGTGGGCGAGCTGGGCACCATTGGCGCGACGCCGTCGGTGATGAACGCCATCGCTGACGCCCTGGCCCGCAACGGCTTGGCTGCGCTGTCGCCGAAGTTGCAGATGCCGGTGACGTCCTCCAAGTTGTGGGAGCTGATGAACAGTTAATCCATGACGCAAGCACAGGCAAGTGACCCGCCCTATGGCTGGGTGGTGGTTTGGGCGACGTTTGCCAGCTTGGCCTTGATCTTTGGCGTCTCCTATTCGTTCGCGGCGTTTTTTGAGTCCTTCGCGGCCGAATTTGCCGCCAAACGCGCCGACGTGTCCTTGGTGTTTGGCATCACCGGCCTGGTCTATTTCAGCGCTGGCATTGGCGGCGGCATGTTGTCGGACCGTTATGGCCCGCGCCTGGTTTGCGGCCTGGGCATGGGCTTGATTTCCGCCGGCCTGCTCGGTGCCAGTTTTGCGCAGTCCATGGTGGGCATTTACTGGACCTATGGCGTGTGCCTTGGCCTGGGCATCGCTCTGGTGTACACCCCCTCCATCGGCAACGTCCAACCCTGGTTCACTGCCCGGCGCGGGCTGGCCTCGGGCATCGCCAGTTCGGGCATTGGCTTGGGCACGGTGGTCGTGCCATTGCTTGCCACGCTGGCCATCGCAGGGCTGCAATGGCGTGGGGCCATGCGGTGGATGGCCGTGGGCGTCCTGTTGGCGGGGCTGGTGGCCACGGGCCTGCTCAAACCTGCGCCAGTTTCGGCCACCCCGGCAAAGGATGCGCCGGCCAGGCCCTTGGCCAACGGTGCCTCGCTCGCGCAGGCGCTCAGGGACAAACGCTTCTGGTGGTTCTACCTGTTCACTTTCACCTGCGCACCCACCATGTTCATCCCGTTTGCGCACGTATCTGCCTCAGCGCGTGACATCGGCATCAATGAGGCCAGCGCGGTGGGACTGGTCGGTCTCATCGGCATTGGCAGCCTGGTGGGCCGATTTGCGATTGGCTCGCTGGCCGACCGCTTGGGCCGCAACAAAACCCTGATGCTGGCGCAAATCTCCATGGCCGCCAGCTACCTGCTGTGGATGGCGGCACCCGGCTACCCTGCTCTGGCCATCTTTGCCTTGTGGCTAGGCCTGTCTTACGGTGGCATCGTGTCTTTGATGCCGGCTATTTGCATGGACATGTTTGGTGGCCGCGCCATCTCGGGTGTTGTCGGCACGCTGTACAGCGCAGCCGCCTTGGGCAACCTGCTGGGGCCGGTGGTGGCCGGCGCCGTGTTCGATCGCCTGGGCAGTTACATGCCCGTTCTGCTCGCCTGCCTGGCTCTGTCAGCGGTCTCGACCTGGGCTTGCACCCGCATGATCAAGGCTCAGGCACAGGTCGCAGCGAAGGCCCAAACGGTTTGACCCTGCAGCGTCAATCGGGCCGCAACACCCCGCACTGCCAACACTGCTCATACCCGCCTTCCACCAGCTCGCCACACACGCAGATCCAGCGGTGCTGCGGCACGTGCTGCAAATCGTGGAGCAGCGTCCTGGCCCGCGCCTCTTGCTCGCGGTGCGTGATCCAGACCTCGGGCAAACACTGATCAGGCGGCAACTCGCCCATCATCCCGCCCAGGTACTGCCGCTGCACGCTGGCCACAATGCCCTCCACGCCCACGGCATCGGCCCACAACGTGGCAATGGCGAGGTTGGGGGCCTGGGTCAGCTTTAACATGGGTTCATCGCCTGCTTGAGTGAGAAAAGTGCTGTAAATCCCCGTGGGTGCTTCATAGTTAGATATCTAAATAATAGCACTCCAGGGCTGCGGCCCGAACCCGTCGCCGGCGGCTTCGATCTCACGCTGCAAATATCCAGTGCCAGATCAAACCTAACGCTGTGACAGGGCCGGGGGGCGGACTGTTGGGTCTGGTGGGCTTGGCGTGTCACCACTTCCCAAATCCCAATACAGCCCCGCCATGATGCCCAACGCCTCGCGCAGCAGCTCGGGCGGCAGGCGCTCATTGGGCGCGTGTTGCGAACACCCGGCGTAAGAATGCGGCACCCAGATGGTTTTAAGCCCGAGGGTATCGGTGAAGATATGGTTAGGCAGGGAGCCGCCCAGATTGGGCAACACGGCGGGCTTCTTGCCGCTGGTTTGGGCAATGGACTTGACGGCCCACTGCACCCATGGCTCGTCCGGGTCGATGCGCGTCGCCTGAAAAATCTCGTCCTTCGCCGCCGCCAGTTTGACCATGCCAAACCCTTTTGCGTCAAGGTGGCGGCCGAGGGCTGGCAAGATGTCTGCGGCGTTGATGCCCACCACAAAACGCAGTTGGCAACGCGCCCAGGCGCGTGGCGGAATGGCGTTGACGGGTGTATCGGGGTTGCCGGTTTTAAACGCCAGCACCTCAAAGCTGCTCCAGCCGAACACCCGCTCGGCGGGGCTCAAACCCGGCTCGCCCCAGGCCGGTTCGATGGTGGGGCCATCGCCGCCGCCGTCCACCTCGCAATCGGCCAGCGCCCGTCGCACCGCGTCGGGCAAAGCTTTGGGCTTCCACTCAGGGATCTGGATCGCGCCCGTGGGCGAGGTGATGGACGCGATGGCGTGCGCCAGCTGGATGCCCGGATTGGAGATCAAGCCGCCCCAGTTCCCTGAATGGTGTCCGCCCTGGCGCGCCTCAATGCTCAGATCAAAATTAATGCAGCCGCGCGAGCCCAAAAACACCGTGGGCCGCAGGGGGGCCAAACGCGGCCCGTCGGACGCAATCATCACGTCGGCCTTGAACAGTTTTTGGTGCTGCTCGCACAATTCCTGCAGACCCGGCGACGTGACCTCTTCGCCCATTTCGATCAAATATTTGGCGTTGAAGCCCAGCTTGCCGCGCACCGCCAACACCGCCGCCATGGCCTGCATGTTCACACTGTGCTGTCCCTTGTTGTCGGCGATGCCACGGCCATACCAGTAGCCGTCCTTGTCTGTCAAAACCCAGGGCGAAGTGCCGTCTTTCCACTCCTTTTCCAGGCCACGAATCACGTCGCCATGGCCGTAGCCAAACACGGTGGGCAAGGCCGCGTCTTCGAATCGCTCAGCGAATAAAAACGGTGCCTTGGCCAACGGGTGCGTCAGCGTCTGGCAGGTGAAGCCCATGGCTTCGAAGGCGGGGCGGATGTCGTCCTCCAGATAAGCCGCCAGCGCCGCGGCCCGCTCGGGGTTCTGGCTCTCGGTCGGCGCGGCAATGCGTCGGGCCAGCAGTGTGCGGAAGGTGCCGCTGTCAAAGCGGCTGTGGGCGTCGGCGATGGCGAGGTTTCGGGTCATGGTGGTAAGTCTGCTTTGACTCAGGCGTGCGTGGCCTGATCCAGGGCTTTTGCCGCCCACTGGTTGAGGCTCAGCCCGGCGACTTTGGCGGCAATGCTGGCTTTGGCGTGGACCTCTGGGGGCACGCGCAGCAACAGGCGGCCGGAATAGGGCTTATTGGCAGGCAAACCCAGTTTGGCGCAATGGGCCAGGTAGTCGTCGACCGCTTCATGAAACGCCGCTTCGAGCTCGTCAACACTGCTGCCGTGAAAACCAACGATGTCGCGGATGCCAGCCAGGTGGCCGACAAAGAGGCGGTCTTCGTCATCAAATTCGATGCGGGCACTGTAGGCTTTGTAAAGCAGGGTGTTCATGGCGTGATTCCAATCTCCATCAAAAATCTGCGGGCGTCTGACACACGGTAACGCAGGGCCGCCCGCTGCGGGTGCGGACGGTGGAAGCGAACCGTCATGCCGCTGTGCGAAAACGCCACCGAAGACCCGGCACCTTCAGTGCGCTCGCAACCCACGGCCAGCAACAGCGCTTCAATTTTCCGCCATTCCAGATTGCCATTGACGGGGTTGGCGAAGACTTGTTCCAAAGTTTTGCGCTGCTGGCCGTTCATGTCAATATGATATCTTATTTAGATATCATTTACTCCTGTTTTTCCCGACATTTGAACGTCAACAGGCTTTAAGCAAGTATGCTTCCCACCATCACCTGCGCGTCCGCTTTGCACCCATCATTTTTCTGGAGCCACCATGCACCCCAATGCTGAACTGATCCAAGGTTTTTACACCGCGCTGTCCAAGCTGGACGGCGCGGCCATGGCGGCGTGTTACACGCCAGACGCGACGTTTTCCGACGCGGTCTTCCAGGGCCTGAAAAACGGCGAGCCCGGCAAGATGTGGCGCATGCTGACCGCACGCGGCAAGGATATGACGGTGGTCTTCGACGGCATCCAAGCCGACGACACTTCGGGCAAGGCGCACTGGGTGGCCACGTACACGTTTTCGGCCACCGGGCGGCGTGTGGTGAACGACATCCAGGCGCGTTTCACGTTTGAAAACGGCAAGATCAAGACGCACCAGGACAGCTTTGACCTGCACCGCTGGATGAGCCAGGCGCTGGGCCTCAAAGGCGTGCTGCTGGGCTGGCTGCCGCCCGTGCAGGCCAAGCTGCGCCAAACTGCCCGCAAGGGCCTGGACGCTTTTAACGGCTGAGATTTTTGGCGCTGTCTCCTCGTGGAACCAGCGCAGACAGCTATTTAATAAATAGCAATTTTCAACGCCACGTTCAACTTCAAACCCTACTCCACAGGATCCCATGGCCACTCACAAACTCGGCATCATCATGCACGGCGTCACCGGACGCATGGGGCTCAACCAGCACCTGATCCGTTCCATCATCGCCATCCGCAAGCAGGGCGGCGTCACACTGTCCAATGGCGACAAGGTGATGCCCGACCCGATCCTGGTCGGCCGCAACGCCGAGAAAATGGAAGCACTGGCCAAGGCCCACAATATTGCGCGCTGGGGCAGCGACCTTGACGCCGCCTTGGCCAACCCAGCCGACACGGTGTTCTTCGATGCCGGCACCACCCAGATGCGCCCCACCCTGCTGGCCAAAGCCATCCGCGCCGGCAAACATGTGTATTGCGAAAAGCCCATCGCCACCAACCTCAACGAGGCGGTGGAGATCGCCCGCCTGGCCGAGAAGTCCGGCCTGAAGCACGGCGCTGTGCAGGACAAGCTGTTCCTGCCGGGCTTGCGCAAGCTGGACATGCTGCGGCGCGCCGGTTTTTTCGGGCGCATGTTGTCGGTGCGCCTGGAGTTCGGCTACTGGGTGTTTGAAGGCGACCTGCAACCGATCCAGCGGCCGAGCTGGAACTACCGTGCAGAAGACGGTGGTGGCATGATCCTGGACATGATGTGCCACTGGCGCTATGTGCTGGACAACCTATTCGGCAAGGTGACATCCGTTTCATGCCTGGGCGCCACCCACATTCCCCAGCGTTGGGACGAGGCCGGCAAGCCCTACACCTGCACCGCGGATGACGCCGCCTATGCCACGGCCCAACTGACCGGCCACAACGGCGAACCGGTGATTGCCCAACTCAACATGTCCTGGGCCACCCGGGTGCGACGCGACGACCTGGTCACCTTCCATGTGGACGGCACACATGGTTCGGCCGTGGCGGGCCTGTCCGACTGCCGGGCGCAAAGCCGCGTCGGCACGCCGCGCCCGGTCTGGAACCCGGATGTCAAGCAGACCATGCCTTTCTTTGACCAATGGCAAGAAGTGCCCGACACCGAAACCTACGACAACGGCTTCAAAATCCAGTGGGAGCAGTTCATCCGCCACCTGGTCGAAGACGCACCCTGGCGTTATGGGCTGCCCGAAGGTGCCAAAGGCGTGCAACTGGTCGAAGCCGCATTGCAAAGCTGGAAGGAGCGGCGCTGGGTGGATGTTCCACCGCTACAGGTTTAGTAGCTGTTCACGCATATTCCACGGGAACAAAAGGCATCTTTGCCTCTGAGTAGGAGAATTTACATGCCCCAAACACTGTTATTGCCCGATGCCACGGGCAGCTTGCAGACCTACACGTTGCGCGGCACGGTGCCCGACACGCCTACGGGCAGCACACCGGCCTTCAACCGCATCGCCTACTCGGCCGCCCACGTGGTGGCTGACCCGCGCGCTGCGATCGACCCCTGGCTGCAATGCGCCGTGGACTGGGACGCCACCATGGCCTATCGCAGGCACCTGTGGTCTTTGGGCTTAGGCGTGGCCGAGGCCATGGACACGGCGCAGCGCGGCATGGGCCTGGACTGGCCGACCTCGCTAGATCTGATCCGCCGTTCGCTGGACGCGGCCAAAGACTTCGCAGCCAAGGGCAACAACGGCGGCGCTGCCCTGGTGGCCTCGGGCTGCGGCACCGACCATCTGAACCCGGCCAGCGTCACCAGCGTAGACCAGGTGATTGCCGCCTATGAAGAACAGATGGAAGCCATCGAGAAGCTCGGCGGCAAGCTCATCATCATGGCCAGCCGCGCACTGGCCCGTGTCGCCAAAAGCCCGGCTGACTACGAGCGCGTGTATGACCGCCTCCTGAGCCAGGCCAGGCAGCCGGTGGTGCTGCACTGGCTGGGCGACATGTTCGACCCGGCACTGGCGGGTTATTGGCGAGGCAGCGGTCAAGCCGCTGCGGGGGTAGCTTACGACGTAGACGCCGCCATGCAGACCGCGCTGGATGTCATCAACGCCCACCCGGACAAGGTGGATGGCATCAAGATTTCGCTCTTGGACAAGGACAAGGAGATTGCCATGCGGCGCAGGCTGCCCACCACTGGCGGCGTGGACGGGCAAGGCGTGCGCATGTACACCGGCGACGACTTCAATTACGCCGAACTGATCGCCGGCGACGGCTTCGGCAGCCAGCCCACCCACGGCAAAAGCGACGCGCTCTTGGGCATCTTCGACGCCATCGCGCCGGTGGCCAGCGCCGCCCTGGGCCGGTTGGGCCGGGGGGACGAGGCCGGCTTCCACGCCCTGCTGGCACCCACCGTGGCCCTGTCGCGCCACATCTTTCATGCGCCCACGCGTTTCTACAAAACCGGCGTGGTCTTCATGGCCTGGCTCAACGGCCACCAGAGCCATTTCACCATGGTGGGCGGCCAGCAGAGCACGCGCTCGCTGGCACACTTCGCTGAATTGTTCCGGCTGGCGGATGCCGCCAATTGCCTGCAGCAGTCGGCGCTGGCGGTGCGGCGCATGAAGACACTGTGCGCCCTGCACGGGCTTGAATGAATTCCCCAAAGCAAAAAAAAGAGACTGCGATGCGAGACATTTCCAAAACCCTGCTGGCCACGGCAAGCGCCATGGCTTTGGTCTGGGCCGCCCTGCCGGCCGGTGCCCAGACCTGGCCCGACAAACCCGTGCGCGTCGTCATTCCCTTCCCGCCCGGTGGCACGCTGGACAAGGTGGGCCGCATGCTGGCGCAGAACCTCTCGACCCAGTTCGGCCAGAACTTCCTGGTGGACAACCGCGCCGGCGGCAACGGCATCATCGGCGCCGACGCGGTGGCCAAGGCCCCGGCCGACGGCTACACCCTTTTGTTCAATGCCAGCACCTTCGTCACCGCGCCGATGACGATGAAATCCGTGCCCTACAAGGTGCAGGCCGACTTTGCGCCCATCAGCCTGGTGGCCAAGGCACCGCTGGCAGTGTCCGTCACCAACAAGCTCGGCGTGAACAGCCTGCAAGGGCTGATCGCCGCCGCCAAGGCCCGGCCTGGCAAGCTGAACTTCGCGGTCGGATCCATCGGCTCGGCGGGCCATCTGTGCACCGTCAGGCTGGAGCAGGCCGCCGGCATCGACGTGGCCATCGTTCCCTACAAGGGCACCGGCCCTGCCATGACGGACCTGGTCGGCGGCCAGATCGAAGGCTTCATCGACCCGGTGCTGGGCGCGGTGCAGTTCCACCGCAACGGCCAGTTGAAAGTGGCGGCGGTCACTGCGGCCAAACGCCTGCCCAATCTGCCGGATGTGCCCACCGCCACGGAGACCCTGCCCGGCTTCGAATGCGCCAGCTGGTACGGCCTGTGGGCGCCGGCCAAAGCCCCCGCCGACATTGTTCAAAAGCTCAATGCCGCCGTCAACAAGGCCCTGGCCGGCGACATGCGCGACAAGCTCATCGCCGACGGCATCGTGCCGGAAGGCGGCAGCGTGGCGGAATTCGCCAAGTTCCAGGCCGACGACATCGCCGTGTCGGGCAAGATCATTGCCGACAAGAAGATCACCTTAGAGTGACATGACCCCCACGCTTGTCACTTCGTGTACTGCGCTGCCCCCCGAGGGGGCCGCATTCGTCTTGGTGCGGCCCGGCGGCGAATGATGCGTGCGATCAACACGCCACCCTTGGCCTGGGTCACCGGCGCCAGCTCCGGTATAGGCCGCGCCATCGCACAGAACCTGCTGGCCGGGGGCTGGCAGGTGCGGGGGTTCGACCTGCAGGACGCTAGCATTTCTGAAGCAGACTATGCACATTCCACGTTGGATTTAACCCGCATTGACCAGACAAACGGGGTTCTGGGCCGTTTGCTGGACGCGGCTGTGCCCGACGCGCTGGTGCATGCCGCCGGCTTCATGCACGCGGCCCCGCTGGGCACCTTGCAGGCGGACGTGGGCACGCGGCTGTGGGCCCTGCACGTGCAGGCCGCCACGCAGTTGGCCGACCAGGTGTTGCCGCGCATGGCGGCGCGCGGCCGTGGCCGCTGTGTGCTGGTGGGCAGCCGCGTCTCGGCTGGCATGCCGGGGCGCAGCCAGTACGCGGCCACCAAGGCGGCCCTGGTGTCGCTGGCCCGCAGTTGGGCCGCTGAAGTGGTCGCGCGGGGTGTCACGGTGAACGTGGTCTCGCCCGCCGCCACCGACACACCCATGCTGAACGACCCCAGCCGCACCAGCTCCTCGCCACGCCTGCCACCCATTGGGCGCCTGATCCAGCCTGAAGAAATCGCGGCGCTGGCGGCCTTCCTGCTGTCGGACGCGGCGGCCGCCATCACCGGGCAGGACATCGCCGTGTGTGGCGGGGCCAGCTTGCCCAAATGAGCCAGCCTGCCTGCACCACTGTCGGTCTGGTTGGCCTGGGCCTCGTCGGCACCGCGCTGGCGTCACGGCTGCGTGCTGCCGGGTTCACCTGCGTCGGTTGCGACCTGAACCCTGACGCCCGCGAGCGTTTTGCAGCGGCCGGCTACGACGTGGCCGCGACCCCGGCCGAGGTGGCAGCGCGCGCGGCCACTGTGTTGCTGGCGGTGATGGACACCCGCAGCGTCGAGGCTGTGGTGGACGGCGATGCGAACGCGCAGGGCCAAGGCGGCCTGTTGGCTGGCTGGTTCGGCCCCGATGGCGGGCGCAAAGTGTCGCAGCCATTGACCCTCATCGACTGCTCCACCGGCGACCCGCAGCGGCTGGCACAACTGGCCGCGCGGCTGGCCGCGCGAGGCATCGATTTCATCGAAGCGCCGTTGTCGGGCTCCAGCCAGCAGATCGCCGACGGCGACGCGACGCTGCTGTTGGGAGGCGAAGCGGCGGCCCTGGCCCGCGCCGCGCCGGTGCTCGACGCCCTGAGCCCCCAGCGCTTTCATGCGGGCGGTGCCGGCATGGGTGCCCGCGCCAAGCTGGCCACCAACCTGGTGCTGGGGCTCAACCGCGCCGTGCTGGCCGAAGGCCTGGTGTTCGCCGAGCGCCTGGGCATCGCGCCGGCCACCTTCCTGGAGATGGTGAAGAACAGCCCGGCCCGCTCGGAGGCGGCCTTCGCCAAGGGCGACAAGATGGTGCAAGGCGACTTCACGCCGCAGTCACGCATCCGGCAGCACCTGAAGGATGTGGAACTGATGCTGGCCGCTGCGGCCAGGGTGCATCAAAGCTTGCCGCTGACGCAAGCCCATGCGGCCTTGTTGCACGGCGCTGTGGCCGCCGGCGATGGCGACCTGGACAACGCGGCTGTGATCAAACAGATCCGCCGCAGTCACCGTTCGCCCTGAGCCCGTCAAAGGGCGCTTCGACTGGCTCAGGACAGGCTTAGGACTGGCTCAGGACAGGCTTCGACTGGCTCAGCCAGAAGGGAAGCACGGCGCTTCAGGCGCAATCCATCAACGCTTGGCCGGAATCGCGTAGGTGCCCACGGCGTGAGCCACGGGCTGGTCGTCGCCTTCTGAATACAGATTGACGTCACCCACCGCCAGTGTGCGGCCGAGTTTGATCAGCTTGCAGACGCCGACCAGGTCGCGGTCGGCCTTGGGTTTGCGCAGGAAATTGAACGACAGGCTGGTGGTCACGGCCAGCGGCACGATGCCGATTTCACCGAGGATGGCCACGTACAGGGCCACGTCGGCCAGCGCCATCATGGTCGGGCCAGAGATGGTGTTGCCGGGCCGCAAATCACCGAAGCCGACCTTGATCTTGACCGTGGCGCCCATGTCGCCTGCGGCCAGAATGAGGGTCTTGTTCTGCGGGAATTCCGCCTTGAGGAATGTGGCGATGTGTTCGGTGGTGGGCTTGCTGGCAGCGGTCATGGGCGGCGGGGTTCGGGACTCAGGCAATACCGGGAACAATGGCAGCGGCGCGGCGGGCTCAGACCCGGCGCACCTTGCGGATATTGAGCGCACCGGCGATCAGCGTGAGCTGCACCGCCGCCAGGCCAATGAACACCCCGGCGAACAGTTGCCGGTCCATCAGCGCGCCAAAAAACAGCGGTGCCACCGCCTGGCCGATGTCCAGCCCCGAATAGACGACGCCATAGACTCGGCCCGTGGAGTTTTCTGGCGTGGATTTTTTCACCAGCATGTCGCGCGACGGGCTGGCCGTGCCCGACGCAAACCCCATCACGCCAAACAGCACCGGCACCGCCAGCGCGGGCAAGTCGGCCAGGCCCAGCGTCAGCGCCAGCACGGCGGCAATGCCAAACGCGCCACCCACCACGCGCTCGCAGCGCTCCGGGTTGGCAGCCAGAAAACCGCCAGCGACCATGCCGGCCGCATTGCAAACCATGTAGATGGTCAGGCAGGCCGCCGCCAGTGCCACCGGCACGTCATGCAGCTTGCGCGCGGCCTCGGGCGCGAAGGCCTGAATCACGCTGATCACGATCGCGTACACAAAGAAAAAACCAAAGCAGCCCCACACGGCCGGGATCTTCAGGAAGGCCAGGCTGTGCTCGGCCGGCAGGCCGGGTTTGGCGACAGCCTCGGCCTTGGGCAGTTCCAGCTTGTCGCGCTGCAAAAACAGCAGCACCCAGACGGTGAAGATCAGCACGCTGGCCACCAGCAGCGCCGCGTGCCAGCCGCGTGCCAATGCCACCGGCACCAGGAGCGCCGGTGACAGCGCCCAGCCCAGGCTGCCGGTGAGCCCGTGCGCGCTGTAGGCATGGCCCAGGCGTGGCGCGCTCACCTTGCGGTTCAGCAGTGTGTAGTCCACCGGGTGGAACACGCCGTTGCCAATGCCGGCCAGCACCACAAAGCCGGCCACCATCCAGTAACCGGTGCTGAACGAAAAGCCCAGCGCGGCAAAGCCCAGGCAGGCCAGCCCGGCGAACAGGATGGGCCGGGGGCCATATTTGTCCACCCAGAAGCCCGAGAGCGTCTGCACCACGCAGGACACCACGAAGAAGATCGTCATCAGCGCACCCAGCTCGGTATAGCTGGCGTTGAGCGCGTCCTTGAGCCAGGGGAACAGCGGCGGCAGCAAAAGCTGGCTGAAGTGGCTGATGAGGTGGGCCAGGCCGACCAAGCCGATCAGGTGGGCGTCTTGCTTGAAGGAGTTGGTGGGAAGGCTGGCGGTGGCAGAGATTGTCATCCGTCGATTTTCACCGAAATCAGATTGCTACTGTTTAGATAGCTGTCCATGCCCATTCCCAGTGGACAACGGCCCAATTGCCCTATGAAATGTCGGAGAAAGCAGGACTTGTCGCGGCTTGGTCGTATCATCCATCCATGCGGACATTTTTAATCGCCCTGATGATCGCCCTGCTGCCTCTGCGCGGTTTGGTGGGCGACGTTATGGCGATGGGCCAGGCCATGCCCACAACCGAGCAGGGTCTTCAGGACAGCCGACCGGCGGATGCCGAGCCTGCTTCTTCGGCAGCGACTGGCCAAGTTGACACAGCGGTTTCAGCGATGACGGGGCATGGGCCTTGCCCGGACCAAATGAGCGCAAGCGCCGACGCGGGTCACACCAGCCATGGCGACACCTGCAAGGCCTGCGATGTCTGCCATCAGGCCACGCTGGCCGACTCAGCCATCCTTTCCCTGCCCGCTGCGGGGCCGGGTTTTGCCCCGGCCAGCGCTGAGCAGACTTTCGTCAGCGCCAACGCTGCCGACAGCTTCAAACCACCCATTCTTTGATCTCCTGAGCCCAAGGTGCGTCCGCACCTTGGGGGCATCGGTGTGTTTGCGCGTCTTTTTCGAATGCGCGGAAGCACCCGTTCGACATTCCGTTCGATTCTGGAGACCCTTGTGAAAAATACAAACACCGCACTCGCCGGGTTGGCATGGATTGCAGGCGCAGCCATGGCGCAAAGCCCGCCAACCCCCTCCGTCACCGACGCTGCAGCCCCCGTGCCCCCGGTGTCTTACCGCTCGGTCTTCGCCGGGACGCCCACGGGTGTCGCACCAGCCGATGCCGACTGGCGCAAGGCCAACGCCGAGGTGGGCGAATTCCGCCGGGGCCATGTGGACATCCTGAAATGGGAGGCCGAACAAGCCAAGCACAAAGCGGCCGGTGGCCACGGGCAACACGGAGGTCAACCATGAGCACCCTGCGCTTGAAGCCGCGCCGTCTTGCCGCCGTGGCGACAGCGGCCTTGCTGGCTGGCTGCGCTTCGCTCGCGCCAGACGGTGGCCTGGGTGAGGTGCAAACGGCCATCGCGGGCAAGACAGGGCTGGCCAACGCCACGCTTGTCCGCGCCCCGACCGACGAGACGCAAAAGGCCATCCAGGAAATGATACAGGCACCCGTCACCGCCGAGGTGGCCGTGCGCGTCGCCCTGCTGAACAACCCCGGCATCCATGCCGCGCTGTCGGCCTTGGGCATCAGCGACGCAGAACGGGTGCGGGCGGGCCGCCTGCCCAACCCGCACTTTGCCATTGCGCGCTTGACCGAAGGCGACAAGCTGGAGATTGAACGTGTTTTAAGCTTTGACGTGATCGGCCTGCTGACCCTGCCCTGGCGGGCGCAGTTGGCCAACCAGCAGGCGGCGCTGGCGCAGAGGCAGGCCGCGCAAGACGTGGTCAAGCTTGCGGCCAGCACACGCAAGGCCTGGGTCAACGCCGTGGCCGCGCAGCAGACGGCTGGCTACCTGCGCGACGTGAAGGAAGCTGCCGAGGCCGGCGCCGAGCTGGCTCGGCGCCTGGCCCGGGTGGGCAACTGGAGTCGGCTGAACCAGGCCCGCGAGCAAAGCCTGCTGGCCGACGCCACGGCGCAACTGGCGCGGGCCGAGCAAAACGCCTTTGCCAGCCGCGAACAACTCACGCGCCTGATGGGTTTGTGGGGGGCGCAAACCAGGTTCACGCTGCCTGAGCGCTTGCCTGAGCTGCCCCCGGCAGTTCAGGAAATAGACAACGCCGAAGCGCAGGCCCTGCGCCAGCGCATGGACGTGCGCACGGCCCAGGCCGAGGCCGAGTACGTGGCGCAGAGCCTGGGCCTAACCCGCGCCACCGGTTTCGTCAACGCGCTGGAGATCGGCATCCGGCACAACACCAAGTTCGACAATGCGGCGGGCACCCAGGAAGCGAAACGCGGCCTGGAGATCGGACTGCCCATCCCCGTCTTCGACTGGGGCCAGGCACGCAATGCACGGGCAGAGGCGCTGTACATGCAGTCTGCGGCCCGGGTACGTGAGGCGGCCGTGAACGCGCGCAGCGAAGCGCGCGAGGCCTACCACGGCTATCGCACCGCCTACGACGTAGCCCGGCACTACCGCGACGAGGTGGTGCCACTGCGCAAGTTCATCAACGACGAAATGGTGCTGCGTTACAGCGGCATGTTGTCCAGCGTGTTTGAGCTGCTGGCCGACACGCGCGCCCATGTGCTGGCCGTGAACGGCAGCATCGACGCGCTGCGCGACTTCTGGCTGGCCGACACCGACATGCAAAGCGCACTGACGGGCGCTTCCCCCGGCGGCATGGGCGCGACGAAACCCAGCGCCACCCTGGCTGGCGCTGAAAGCAAAGGACACTGACATGGATCGCAGAGCTTTTTTTTCCGGTGCGGCCATGACAGCCGTTGCCGCCGCCTCCGTCAGCAAAGTGGCCATGGCCGCCTTGCCGGAGCCCGTGACGCAGGCCAAGCCCGACACCATGCCGCCGCTCGTGCCCCACACCGGCAGGCCCTACAACCCGGTGGTCACACTCAACGGCTGGACCTTGCCCTGGCGCCTGAACCAGGGCGTGAAGGAGTTCCACCTGGTGGCTGAACCGGTGGTGCGCGAGATGACGCCTGGCTTCAAGGTCAACATGTGGGGCTACAACGGCCAAAGCCCGGGCCCGACCATCGAGGTGGTGGAAGGTGACCGTGTCCGCATCTTCGTCACCAACAAACTGCCCGAGCACACCACCCTGCACTGGCACGGCCAGCGCCTGCCCAACGGCATGGACGGCGTGGGCGGCCTGAACCAACCGCAGATCCCGGTGGGCAAGACCTATGTTTATGAATTCGTCGCTAGGCGGCCCGGCACCTTCATGTACCACCCGCATGCCGACGAGATGACGCAAATGGCCATGGGCATGATGGGCCTGTGGATCACCCATCCGAAAGCCAAGCACCCGCTGATCGACGAGGTGCAGCGCGACTTCTGCTTCCTGCTCAATGCGTACGACATCGACCCCGGCAGCATGACGCCCAGGATCATGACCATGCTGGACTTCAACCTGTGGAGCTGGAACAGTCGCGTGTTCCCCGGCATCGACACCCTGAATGTGCGCCAAGGCGACAAGGTGCGCATCCGCATCGGCAACCTGACCATGACCAATCACCCCATCCACCTGCACGGGCACGAGTTCATGGTGACTGGCACCGACGGCGGCCCGGTGCCCAAATCCGCACGCTGGCCCGAGGTGACCACCGACGTGGCTGTGGGCCAGATGCGCCAGCTGGAGTTTTTGGCCGACGAAGAGGGCGACTGGGCCTTCCACTGCCACAAGAGCCACCACACCATGAACGCCATGGGCCACAACGTGCCCACGATGATCGGCGTGGACCACCGGGGCCTGGTCGACAAGATGCTCAAGCTGGTGCCCGACTACATGGCCATGGGTGAGCGTGGCATGGCCGACATGGGCGCAATGGAAATGCCCATTCCCGACAACACCGCCCCCATGATGACTGGCACCGGCCCTTACGGCCCCCTGGAAATGGGTGGCATGTTCAGCCTGCTCAAGGTGCGCAAGGACCAGAAGCCGGGAGATTACAAAGACCCCGGCAATTTCAAACAGCCGCCGGGCACCCAGGCCTTTGAATGGACAGGCAGCCTGCCCGAGCCCGCGCGCTTTCAGGCGGAAGCGGACGGCACGAGCACCACCCCACCCGCCGCCACCGTTCGCAAACCATCCGGTCACACCGGCCATTAACCCGAGAAAGAAAGACCATGAACAACAATTTTGCTACATTATTAATAGCTTTTAGCTCAGCATTGACAGTAACTTCCGCCGCATTCGCTCACGGTGATGAAGCCCATACCAAAAAGCCCGTCGCCACGAAGATGGAGCAGAAGGCCTGGGGTATTGGCGGCGATGCAAAGGCCATCAAACGCACCATCGAAATCAAGATGGGCGACACCATGCGCTTCACGCCCGACAAGATCGAAGTCAAGCAGGGCGAGACAGTCAAGTTTGTGCTGAAGAACAATGGCAAAGTCATGCACGAGCTGGTCATCGGCACCAGAAAGGAGCTGGACGAACATGCCGCGCTGATGGTCAAATTCCCGGGCATGGAACACGACGAACCCTACATGGCACATGTCGGCCCGGGCAAGGCCGGCGAGATCATCTGGCATTTCAACAAGGCTGGCGAATTCGATTTCGCCTGCCTGATCGCCGGGCACTACCAGGCCGGCATGCTGGGCAAGATCAGCGTGACGACCCAATAAGCTTCATTCATTTCAAGGACGCATCATGAAAAAAACCCTCTTTGCGCTGCTGCTGGCCGCTTTGTCCCTTGCCGCCTTTGCCCAATCCATCCCAACAGACATGACCGAAGGCGAGGTGCGCAAGATCGACAGGGACGCCAAAAAGATCACGCTGAAACACGGCCCCATCAAAAACCTGGACATGCCCGGCATGACCATGGTGTTCCAGGTCAGGGACACGGCCCTGATCGACAAACTGACTGTGGGCGACAAAATCTTGTTCAGCGTCGAGCAGCAGCAAGGTGCACTGGTGGTCACCGGCGCGGAAAAGAGAGTGGGAAAATGAAGCTTCCGCGCCCGCGCCGGACGCCAGGCTTGCTGATGAGAGTCTTGTGGTTTTTGGCAATTAAACCCTGTCCATATTGAATAGTTTGTTACTAAATTTATAGCATGGAAAGTGTGCGTCTTTTTATGTTCCAGCGCTACGCCTGGCTGGCCCTGCTCGCAGCGGCGCTGTTTGGCGCGAGCGCCCCGCTCTCCAAGCTGCTGCTCGCAACCATGGGCCCGTTCACGCTGGCGGCACTGCTCTATCTGGGCAGCGGCATGGGGTTGATGGCTTACTCTGCGATGTTGCGTTGCCTGAAGACGCGTGTCTTGCAAGAGCCGCCGCTGGCGCGCAAGGACTGGCCCTGGCTGCTTGGCGCCATCGCCTGCGGCGGCGTGGCAGCGCCGGTGATGTTGCTGTGGGGCCTGACGGGCACGGGCGGGGCACAAGCCTCGCTGCTGCTGTCCAGCGAAGGGCTGCTGACGGTGCTGCTGGCGGCGGCCTTGTTCCGTGAACATGTGGACAGCCGTATTTGGATCGGCTCGGGCCTGATGCTCGCCGCTGCCGCTTTGATGGCCTGGCAGCCTGGCACGGTGACCGGGTTTTCGTGGCACGCCGCGGCCATCGTCGGCGCCTGCGCCCTGTGGGGGCTGGACAACAACCTCACGCGGCCCATCTCGGGGGGCAACCCGGCCGCCATCGCGATGGTCAAGGGCCTGGTGGCTGGCGCTGTCAACCTGGGCCTGGCCTGGCTCGCTGGCGAAACCCGGCCGAGCCTGCCGCATGCGGCGCTGGCCCTGGGCCTGGGCAGCCTGGCCTATGGTGCCAGCCTGCTGCTCTACATCCTGGCGCTGCGCCACCTGGGCAGCGCCCGCACCGCAGCGCATTTCGGCGCCGCGCCCTTCTTCGGAGCGGGCCTGTCAGTCCTGCTTCTGAACGAACCCGTCACCCTCACGCTGGCCGCAGCCTGCGCACTGGCGCTGGGGGCGACCTGGCTGGCGCTGTCCGAGCGGCACGAGCACGCGCATGTGCATGAGCCGATGCAGCACACGCACCGCCACGCGCACGACGCCCACCACCAGCATGCCCACGACGCGGACGACGGCCCGGAGCCCCACGCGCACCCGCACCGGCACGAGCCTTTGCGCCACAACCACCCGCACCTGCCCGACTTGCACCACCGCCACGGGCACTTGTGATTTTGGCGGGTAAGGTGATCCAGACTGCGGGCAAACCAGCGCTTGTGCAACAGCCCCATTTGGCTTACCATCCGTCTTACATTTTGGAGCCACCCCATGGACACCGCCACACTCTCCAGCAAAGGCCAGCTCGTCATTCCGCGCCAGGTGCGCGCACTGGCACACCTCATGGCGGGCGACGAATTTGCCGTGAACTACGTGCAGGGCGAAATCCGGCTGCGGCCCTTGAACCGTGCCAAAACGACCACCATTGACGACGTGGCGGGCTGCCTGGCCAGGTTCCCCCACACGCCCATGACCGATGAAGAAGCCGAAAAAATCACCAAGGCGCGGCTGCTGGCCGAAGATATGGCCACCATGACCAAGCCCAAGGCCACCCGCAAGGCGCAAAAAAGCCGCGTCAAATGATCGCCATCGACACCAACCTGCTGCTGCGTCTGGTGCTGGACGACGCTCCAGAGCAGCAAAGCCGTGTGAATGCGCTGTTCAAAACCGGCCAGTTGTTCACCGCGCCTGCCACGGTGCTGCTGGAACTGGTTTGGGTGCTGCAATCCAGGGGTTTCAGCGCCGCGCACATTGTTCACGGCCTGACCACCTTGCTGGAAATCCCCAACTTCAAGCCCGAGCATGACATCGCCGTCCGGGAAGCGCTGCACGGCTACCAATCAGGCATGGACTTTGCCGATGCCCTGCATTTGGCCCTGAGCGCTTCCCACCAACAATTCATGACCTTTGACAAAGCCTTTGCCGCCAAGGCCAAAAAACTCGGTCTGCGCCCCGCCGTGGCGCTGGCATGACGGGCGCTGTTGACGTGAACGACGACGCGGCAGCCGCTTTTATCGGGCGCTGGCAAGGCGTCACCGCCAGCGAGCTGGCCACGGCGCAGAGCTTTGTCATCGAGCTGTGCAAGCTGCTTGCCGTGGAGCCGCCCCACGCCACGCCCGACCAGTCCTACATGTTCGAGCGGCCGCTCAAGGAAAACCTGGGCGACGGCTCCCAGGCTGACCGGCGCATCGACTGCTACCGCCAAGGCCACTTCGTGCTGGAGGCCAAAAAGCTCAAGGCGGGCGCCCACACCAAAGGCTTTGACGACGCCCTGCTGCGCGCCCGCGCGCAGGCCGAGGGCTACGCCCGCGCCCTGCCCGCCGCCGAAGGCCGCCCGCCCTTTTTGCTGGTGGTCGATGTCGGCAACGTGATCGAGCTGTACGCCGAATTCAGCCGGAGCGGCGCCACCTACACGCCCTTCCCGGACCCGCGCAATCACCGCATCCGCCTGGCGGACCTGGCCGACGCCACGCTGCGCGAACGCCTGCGCCGGGTCTGGACGGACCCGGCCAGCCTGAACCCCGCCAACGCCAGCGCCCGCGTCACGCGCGAGGTGTCGGCCCAGTTGGCGGTGTTGGCCAAGTCACTGGAGCAATCGGGCCACCGTGCCGACCATGTCGCCACCTTTCTGACCCGCGCCCTGTTTTCCATGTTTGCCGAAGACGTGGAACTGCTGCCCAAGGGCAGCTTTCTGGCGCTCCTAGACAAGTTCCGCCAACAACCCACCGCGCTACAGCAGATGCTGCGCGCCCTGTGGGCCGACATGGACCACGGCGGGTTTTCTGCCGCGCTGGCCACCCAGGTGCTCAAGTTCAATGGCAAATTGTTCAAAAATCCCTCGTCGGACGGGTATAGCTTGCTACTAACTTCAGAGCAGATCGGCTTGCTGGCCGGCGCTGCCAAAGCCAACTGGCGCGAGGTGGAGCCCGCCATCTTCGGGACCCTGCTGGAGCGCGCCCTGAGCGCCAGCGAGCGCCACGCGCTGGGCGCCCACTACACGCCGCGCGCCTACGTGGAGCGCCTGGTGCTGCCCACCGTGGTAGAGCCCTTGCGCGCCGACTGGGCCAACGCCCAGGCCGCCGCCGTGGTGCTGGCGCATGAAGCGGCCGGACTCAGTGGCAAGGCCTTTGAGAACAAAATGGCCGAGGCCCGCGCCGAGGTGCGCCGCTTCCACCACCAGCTCTGCACCACCCGCGTGCTGGACCCAGCCTGCGGCAGCGGCAATTTTCTGTATGTCACGCTGGAGCATTTGAAGCGGCTGGAAGGCGAAGTGCTCAACCAGCTCGAAGCCTTTGGCCAGACGCAAGACAGCCTGGCGCTGGAGGGCGAAACCGTCACGCTGCAGCAGCTGCGCGGCATCGAGCTTAACGAACGCGCCGCCGCCCTGGCCGAGCTGGTGCTTTGGATAGGCTACCTGCAGTGGCACATCCGCACCCGGGGCAACAAGGCCGTGGCCGAGCCCGTGGTGCACGACTACGGCAACATTGAAACCCGCGACGCCGTGCTGGCCTGGGACGACCTGGAGCCCGCCTATGGCGCTGACGGCGTGCTGCTGACGCGCTGGGACGGCATCACCAAAAAGCCGCACCCGGTCACTGGCCTGCTGGTGCCCGACGAAGACGCGCAAGTACCGCAGTGGAAATACCTCAAGCCGCGCAAGGCTGTGTGGCCACAGGCCGATTTCATCGTGGGCAACCCGCCATTTATCGGCGCGGCCAGCATGCGTGCCGCCTTGGGAGATGGCTACGCGGAAGCCCTGCGCAAGACCTGGCCCAACGTGCCCCAGAGTGCAGACTTTGTGATGTACTGGTGGCACCAGGCGGCCCGCATCGTCGGCGAGGGTGCGGCACGGCGCTTTGGGTTCATCACCACCAACAGCCTGCGGCAGACCTTCAACCGCCGCGTGGTGCAGGC
>JANYCG010000106.1 GCA_025360385.1 Burkholderiales bacterium
CTGGCGGAGTGGACGGGACTCGAACCCGCGACCCCCGGCGTGACAGGCCGGTATTCTAACCAACTGAACTACCACTCCTGATAGCTGAAACCATTGCTGGCCTCATCAATGCAAACGCTCTCGACACCACTTTTGTAGCAAGGCTGATCACTGCCAAACCTGATCTGCACAAAACTGGTCTGAGCAAACCTGACCTACGCACAACTGGCCTACAAAACTGGCGACCCCACGGGGATTCGAACCCCGGTACCTACCGTGAAAGGGTAGTGTCCTAGGCCTCTAGACGATGGGGTCAAAACCTTGGACTAACACGCTTCAAACAACCTCAGAAATTTTGGTGGAGGTAAGCAGGATCGAACTGCTGACCTCTTGCATGCCATGCAAGCGCTCTCCCAGCTGAGCTATACCCCCAAACCTGAACCTGATAGCGTTTTGAATCAAAACACCGTCATCTTCTGAGCCTTAAATTATAACCAATTTTCAAGCCGCCCGAAGCCTTTGCAGGACTTTTTCGCGCCCCATCAGTTCAAGCACCGCATCCAGCGACGGTGTTTGCGCCGTGCCCATCACCAAAACCCGCACCGGCATGGCCAGTTGACGCATCTTCAAGCCGGTGGCCGCGAGCACTTCCTTGATCACCGTCGCCACGCCGGCCTTGTCCCATTGGCAAACGCCCAGTTTTTCAGCCAGCAAGGCCAGTGCGGGTTTGATGTCTGCGGTGACATGCTGGCTCAGGTCTTGCGGCTTGACGGTCACATCGGCATAAAACGCAGCGGCCCAGGCGGCAAGCGCCACCGTGGTGTCGCACCGGTCTTTGAACAGGGCGCAAATGGGTGGCAAGCGGTCGTCAGGTGGGATGCCCAGCCGCGCGAGTTGCGCTGCCACCAGGGACGCCAGCGCATCGTCGGCCATCGCCTTCAGGTGCTGGGCATTCACCCAGCGCAGCTTGGCCTCATCAAACTGCGCGGCGCTTTTGCCCAGATGGTCAAGGTTGAACCACTGCAAAAATTGCACACGGCTGAAAATCTCGTCGTCACCATGGCTCCAGCCCAGGCGCGCCAGATAGTTGACCACGGCTTCGGGCAGATAACCTTCCAGCGCAAACTGCGTCACCGGCTTGGCCCCATTGCGCTTGCTCATCTTCTCGCCTTGCGCATTGAGAACGGTCGGTAAATGGGCGTAGACCGGCGGCTCTAGCCCCAGCGCCTTGAAAATGTTGATCTGGCGCGGTGTGTTGTTCACATGGTCGTCACCACGGATGACGTGCGTGATGCCCATGTCGATGTCATCGACGACCACACAGAAGTTGTAGGTCGGCGTGCCCACTTGCCCCAGCGGCGCAGGGCGGGCAATGACCAGGTCATCCAGCTCGTCATTGCGGATCTCGATGCGGCCTTTGACTTTGTCGTCCCACACCACAGAACCCACCTGCGGGTTTTTGAAACGCAACACCGGGTGAACACCCTCAGGCACGGCGGGCAGCAGCTTGCCGGGTTCTGGCCGCCAAGTGCCGTCGTAACGGGGTTTTTCTTTGGCGACGGACTGGCGCTCGCGCAACGCGTCCAGCTCGGCCATGCCCATGTAACACGGGTACACGTGGCCCGCGGCCAGCAAGTCGGCCAGCACGGTTTTGTACCGCTCAATGCGCTGCATTTGGTAAAACGGCCCCTCGTCGTAATCCAGGCCGAGCCAGGCCATGCTTTCAAGAATCACGTCGACGGCCGCCTGGGTGGAGCGGTCTTCGTCGGTGTCTTCGATGCGCAAAATAAAGTCGCCTCCGGTGGCGCGAGCAAAGGCCCAGGGGTACAAGGCCGAGCGGATGTTGCCCAGGTGGATGAAGCCCGTGGGTGAAGGCGCAAAACGGGTTCGCGTTTTTGTGCCGGACGGCGTGCGGGTTTCAGAGGTCATGGCAAGCACTTATTCAGCATGGTTCGGCAGCGCCAGGCGCGATGTGTCGTCGTCGCTTTCATCGGCCGTGACACGGTTTTCATTGAGGCGTGCAATGTCGTCCGAGGTGATGTCACCGGTCACGTAGACGCCGTCAAAACACGAGGCATCGAAGTTTTTAATGGTCGGGCGCAACTTGCCAATGGCGTTTTTCATGCCCTCCACGTCTTGGTAAATCAGCGCGTCGCAACCGATGATCCGGCGGATTTCTTCCACACTGCGCTTGTTGGCCACCAGCTCGGTGGCGGTGGGCATGTCGATGCCATACACATTGGGGAAACGCACCGGCGGTGCGGCGCTGGCCAGATAAACCTTGCGCGCACCAGCGTCGCGCGCCATCTGCACGATCTCCTGGCTGGTGGTGCCGCGCACGATGGAGTCGTCCACCAACAACACGTTGCGGCCCTTGAACTCGCTGGAGATGGCATTGAGTTTTTGCCGCACCGATTTTTTGCGCACGCCCTGCCCCGGCATGATGAAAGTGCGCCCGACGTAGCGGTTTTTCACGAACCCCTCGCGGTAGGGCAGGCCCAGCAACTGCGCCAGTTGCGCGGCGCTGGGGCGGCTGGATTCCGGGATCGGGATGACCACATCAATCTCGTTGGGCGGCACGGTGGAAATGACGCGTTTGGCCAGCGCCTCGCCCAGGTTGAGCCGCGCCTGGTAGACCGAGATGCCATCCATCACCGAATCAGGCCTCGCCAGGTAGACAAATTCAAAAATGCAGGGGTTGTGCACAGGTGACTCGGCGCATTGCTGCGCGTGAACTTGACCGGCCAGGTCGATGAATACCGCCTCGCCCGGTTCGATGTTGCGCTCAAACACGTGGGACGTGCCCTCCAGCGCCACGGACTCGCTGGCCAGCACACGGGCGCCCGATGCATCGCTGCTGCGGCCCATGCACAAAGGCCGGATGCCAAACGGGTCGCGGAAGGCCAGCACGCCATGGCCGGCAATCAGCGCAATCACCGCATACGAGCCTTTGATGCGTTTGTGCACGTTCGCCACGGCGGCGAACAGGTCGGCGGGTTGCAGCGGCAGGCCACGTGTGGTTTTTTCGATCTCGTGGGCCAGTACATTGAGCAGGACTTCTGAATCGCTCTCGGTGTTGATGTGGCGGTGGTCGGTGCTAAAGAGTTCGTGTTTCAGCGCCTTGGCATTCGTCAGATTGCCGTTGTGCACCAGCACGATGCCAAACGGCGCGTTGACGTAAAACGGCTGTGCCTCCTCTTCACTGTAGGCGTTGCCGGCCGTGGGGTAACGCACCTGGCCCAGGCCACAATTGCCCGGCAAAGCGCGCATGTTGCGGGTGCGAAACACGTCTTTGACCAGGCCCTTGGCCTTGTGCATGAAGAACTTGCGCTCCTGCTGCGTGACGATTCCCGCCGCGTCCTGGCCGCGGTGCTGCAACAGCAACAGCGCGTCGTAAATCAGCTGGTTGACAGGTGCGTTGCTGACAACGCCCACTATTCCGCACATACACGTCCAATCATCAAATTCCATCCTTCAAATTCTGGCCATCGACGCGCTCGCCCTGCGCCGCCAGATACTTTTCGTATTCGAGCGGCAACACGGGCTTAAGGCCCTTGAGCACCACACCCATGATGCCCGCGCCCATGGACTGCTGCCACCAGAGCGCCGACTTCAGCGGCGTGATGGCGATGACCACGGTGATGGCCAGCAATAACACCAGGCCACGCACCAGGCCAAAAACCGCACCCATCACCCGATCGACCGGTGCCAGGCCGACTGCCGCAATCAGTTTTTTAACCAGCGACGCCAGCATGCCACCCGCAAACAGCGCTGCAACAAACGTCAGCGCAAATCCGGCCGCATACCGCACCGGCTCGCCCGCGCCCGACATCGGCAAAACCTGCGCCACTTGCATTGCGAACATCTGGGCCAGAATGAAAGCCGCCACCCAATTGACCAGCGACATCACTTCGTACACCAGGCCGCGCCACGCACCCAACAGCAAGGAGGCGGCCAGAATGCCGACAAACACCCAGTCCAGAACAGCAATCTGGTTTGGCAAAGTTATTGCTCCGGCCCGGTGACGTATGAACGGTTCGCCCTGAGCTTGGCTTGTCCGCTGCCGGGCCTGTTCTGAGCTTGTCGAAGGGTCAAATAGGCTAAGGGTTTCGACCGGCTCACAGCAAACGGACTTTGCGCTTTCATCGAGCCGTGTCAATCAGGTGGCAAAACCGGGAACATGGCCAGATTGCGACTTTGCAGCAAAGGCAGGGCGACATCACAGCGTCAAAACCGTCGCCGCCAGATCCAGTGACTTGATTTTTTGCGCCGCCTTGTCCGCCTCGGCCCGGTCTGCGAAGGGCCCCACCCGAACCCGTGTGCGTTGGCCGTCTTTGGTCTCCACCACCTGGGTGTAGGTTTTCAAGCCCGCTTTTTCGACCTTGCTGCGGGCCTCTTTGGCCCGGCTGACATCGGCGAACGCGCCAACCTGAACGACAAACCGCGATTCGCCTGCACCGACAGGGCCGGCGGCAGCTGATTTGCCTTCCAACAGGGCTTGGACTTTGGCACTTTCGTCCGCTTTGGGCTCAGGTTTGGCGTCTGGTTTGGGGTCCGCCTTGGCCACGACTTTGGCGTCCACTCCGGGGGCCGGTTTAACCTCGGCTTTGGGTTCTGGCTTGGGCTCGGGTTTGGCTTCAGCTTTGGCGTCAGGCTTGGCAGTGGCCTTGACCTCGGGTTCTTCAATAGTTATCTTTTTAGTAGCAGACTGTGCTTTATTGACGGGAACTTCAGCCACTTTTGATTCAAGAATCTCTTCTGCGGGCGGTTTGACCGGCTCGGGTGTGGCGGTTGCGGCAGGGTTAGCCGGCATGGCCAAGGGTTTGATCTTGTTTTTGTCCGGGATTTCAATTGGAATATCCACCGGGATCGGCCTGGGCTGGCTGTCAAACACCAGCGGGAAACCAATCACTGCGGCCAGCACCAGGGCAGTGGCGCCCACCAGGCGGTGCATGGCGCGTTTGCGCATGGCCGCAATGCTCTGTGGCTGTGCCGCAGCAGGCGCAGCCTCGTCATTGCCCTTGCGAAACTTGAAAAATGCCATGGGTCTGACTCGTTGATTAGGAGGCGTTGGAGAGGGTTCGCTTGCGTGACAGTGTGATGGGTTCGTGGGCATTTAGCCTTGGTCTGAGCGCGAAATCACCACGTTCATTTTGTTTTGCAATCTCTGATTCGGGATACTAGTTTGCACGCAAGCCGCTTTGCAAAATGGCGCCGACTGTGTAGAACGATCCGAACACCACAATTCTATCAGCGGGGTCTGCCGCCGCCTGCGCCGCCCGCAGGGCCGCACACGGGTCTAAGAAGGTCGCGGTACGGGCCTCTTTGCGCTTGTTTTGCGCCTGCCAGCAGGCCTGCAAATTGGCGGCCGATTCGGCCCTGGCGGTCGGCAAATCAGTGAAGTACCAGCGCTCCACCAGCGGGTTCATTTTGACAAACATGCTGGCCAAATCTTTGTCAGCCATGGCACCAAACACCGCATGGGTGGTGGGGAAGAAACCCATGGCATCCAGGTTGGCCGCCAGTGCCGCCACCGCATGCGGGTTGTGCGCCACGTCCAGCACCAGACTGGGTTGCCCTGCCATCACCTGAAACCGCCCCGGCAACTCGACAAAAGCCAGGCCATTACGCACCGCCTGGGCCGTCACGGGCAAGCTGCCGCGCAGGGCCGTCAGCGCCGCCAGCACGCCCGCCGCGTTGATCAACTGGTTGGCACCACGCAGCGCCGGATAGGCCAGGCCGCTGTAACGGCGGCCGCCCTGGGCCGCACCGGCCGCCCAGCCCCACTGCTGCTTGTCGCCCTGCAAATTGAAGTCCACGCCAAAGCGCCACAGCACGGCGCCCGTCTGTTGGGCATGGTCGATGACGCTTTGCGGCGGCATCGGGTCGCTCACCACCACGGGCCGGCCGGCGCGCATGATGCCGGCTTTCTCAAAACCAATCGCTTCGCGCGTGTGGCCCAGAAGTTCGGTGTGGTCCAGGTCAATACTGGTGATGATGGCGCAGTCTGCGTCGATGATGTTGACGGCGTCCAGCCGGCCGCCCAGTCCGACCTCCAGAATCACCACATCTAAATCCGAGCGGGCCATCACGTCCAGGATCGCCAGCGTGGTCAGCTCGAAGTAGGTGAGGCTGATTTCAGGCTCAATCGTGGCTAAAGTCCCTGCCAGTCTTGCGAAGGCCGCTACCAATTCAGAAGCATTCACGACGTCGCCACGCAGCCGCAGCCGCTCTTCAAACCGGACCAGATGGGGTGAGGTGTACACCCCGGTCTTGTAGCCGGCCTGCCCCAGTATCGACTCCAGCATGGCGCAGGTGGAACCCTTGCCATTGGTGCCCGCCACTGTGATGACCGGGCAGTTGAATTTGAGCCCCATCCGGGCCGCCACCTGGCTTACCCGCGCCAGCCCCATGTCAATGGTTTTGGGGTGTTGTTGCTCGCAGTAGGCCAGCCAGGCGGGCAGGGTTTGGGGTAGCGCGGATTCAAGTTTCGTCATGCGAGCCAGATTGTCGCTGACCCCAGGCTGGCCTGAACGCCGTTCTGGTGGTGATGGCCTCGCCCGGGCCAGACAAGCGCTGGCTTTCCGCCGGGGTTTGAGCCAGGGGCGCGTGGCGGTGGGACTGTCGACCCTGGCGCTTGACCGCAGGCGCTATCGGTGGCAAGGCGCATCTGTGAGCGAGGATTTGTGCCGCGACCAAACCTGCTGTTTTGATAGCTAACTATTCAGCAATGACAGGGACATATGGCTATATTGCCGCTCAAAATCAGTAAAATCGCGACAAACCAGCCGCCATGCATCATCTTCAGGCCATGAACACATCACCCACGCTTGCCAACACCCAAGGGGCCATCACCCTGGTGCAGGGCATCGAGGTCGGGCAGTTCACCGACACGCGCCGCCCCACCGGCTGCACCGTCATCATCGCCCGGGGGCCGGATGGTTTGGGAGCCGTAGGCGGCGTCGATGTGCGCGGCGCCGCCCCGGGCACGCGCGAGACCGACCTGCTGCACCCCAGCAACCTGGTGGACAGGGTGCACGCCGTGTTGCTGGCCGGTGGCAGCGCCTGGGGGCTGGACGCCGCCAGCGGTGTGATGCAGTGGCTCGAAGAAAACGGCATGGGCCTGAACGTCAATTACGGCCTGGTTCCCATTGTCCCGGCGGCCGTGTTGTTTGATTTGCCGGTGGGCGACGCACGCATCCGGCCCGACGCCCGAGCGGGCTACACGGCCTGCGCAGCGGCCAGCCGCGCAGTGCCACAAGAGGGCAATGTGGGCGCAGGCGCGGGTGCCCTGGTCGGCAAGCTGTTTGGTATCCACCGGGCCATGAAGGGCGGCATTGGCACCGCGTCCATCACGCTGGACGGCGTCACCGTAGGGGCCATCGTGGCCTGCAATGCGCTGGGCGACGTGGTGGACCCCGACACCGGCGCGGTGATCGCCGGGGCGCGCACCGACGATGGCCTGGCCCTGCTCAACATCCGCCAGGCCCTGTTACGCGGCGACGTGCCAAAACCTTTGTTGGCGGGCACCAACACCACCATTGGCGTGGTCGCCACGGACGCCGTGTTGACCAAAGCCCAGGCGCACCGCATAGCGCAAGTCAGCCACGACGGCCTGGCTCGCGCCATCAACCCGGTGCACACCTTGAGCGACGGCGACACCATGTTTGCGCTGGGTACCGGGGCCAGTGGCAAGACCTTGGGCATGATGGTGCTGGCCACCCTGGCCGCCGAAGTGACAGCGCGGGCCATTGTGCGGGCGGTGCGGGCGGCGGCCTGCGTCAGCGACAACAACAATCGTTGGCCCAGCGCGTCAGATATGCGCAAGACCGCCTGATGGCGATCGAACACCACCCGCCTGAAGAATCTTTTCCCGCTTTGAAAACCCGCCATTGACCATGCCCCGCGTCATCCAATACTCCCTGGTGTCGTTGCGCGAACTGGTCAATTCGGCCGGGCCCTTTGTCCTGCTGGCAGTCGTTATGCTGTCGCTGGCCTATTGGTCGATGAACCCTATCCCGCCTAAAAAAGTGAGCTTGGCAACTGGCCCGGCGCAAAGTGCTTACGCTGAATTTGGCAAACGTTATGCGGCCAATCTGAAACAAAGCGGTATCGAGGTGGTGTTGCTGCCAAGTGAAGGCTCGTCTCAAAACTTGCAGATGCTGCGGGATGGCCGGGCCGATTTGGGCTTTGTGCAAGGCGGCAGTTCAGGCACCCCGCTGGGTACCGACGGGCAAGCGCAGGGCGGCGACATCAACACCGCGGACAGTGGCATTGAATCCCTGGGCAGCTTGTTTCTAGAGCCGCTTTGGCTGTTTTACAAGACCGATTCGGTGCTCAAACGCCACGTCAAAAGCGATGACAAAGGCAGCGGCAAAACGATTGACAAAACCCATGACAAAAGCGCACCCAAAGGCGTGCTCACAGCCCTGCCCCAGCTGGCTGGCCTGCGCGTGAACGTGGGCACGCCGGGCAGCGGCGTGCCGGACTTGATGGAGAAAATTTTTGAAGTCAACCGCATGGAAGCAGGTGCGATCACACTCTCAAAAATGGAGCAGACGCCTGCCACCGTCGCGTTCTTGAATGACGAGCTGGACGCGCTGGTGTTTGCCTCGGCGCCGGAGTCCCCCATGGTGCAAATGCTGCTGCAAACCCCGGGTGTGCGGCTGCTGGACTTTGCGCAAAACGAGGCCTATTCGCGCCGCTTTGCCTTTCTGGCAGCAGTATCGCTGCCGCGCGGCGTGGTGGATCTGGCAGGCGACGTGCCCGCGCAGGAC
>JANYCG010000167.1 GCA_025360385.1 Burkholderiales bacterium
TTTGGTGCCCAGGAAGGGACTCGAACCCCCACGAAGTTACTCGCTAGTACCTGAAACTAGTGCGTCTACCAATTCCGCCACCTGGGCATCTCAGGAAAGAAAGAGATTGTATCAAAAATAATAGCCAAACCAGCGGATTGCTGGACGAAGTTGAAGGAAGCATCCAGGGCCATCGCGATGGCCACGGATTTGTCTCGCGGGATGACGGCGGGCCGGACATTTATTTGCCGCCCAATGAAATGCGCGCCGTGTTGCACAAGGACCGCGTCAAGGCGCGCATTGTGCGCAGCGACCGCAAGGGCCGCCCGGAAGGGCGTGTGGTAGAAATCATCGAGCGCCCGCCCCAGCCCATCATTGGGCGCCTCTTGCAAGAAAGCGGCGTCTGGCTGGTGGCCCCCGAGGACAAGCGTTATGGCCAGGACGTCCTGATCCCCAAGGGTGGCACGGGCACCGCCAAACCGGGCCAGGTGGTGGTGGTCGAGCTGATCGAGCCGCCCGCCTTGTTCGGCCAGCCGGTAGGCCGTGTCAAGGAGGTGCTGGGCGAGATCGACGACCCCGGCATGGAGATCGAAATCGCCGTGCGTAAATACAGCGTGCCGCATGAGTTTTCCGACGCCTGCATCGCGTTGGCGCGTACCCTGCCCGACAAAGTGCTGCCCGCAGACAAAAAACACCGCGTTGACTTGACCGACATCCCTCTGGTCACCATCGACGGTGAAGACGCGCGGGATTTCGATGATGCGGTGTATTGCGAACCCGCCACCCAGGGGCGTGGCAAAACGGCCGTGAAAGGCTGGCGGCTGTTGGTTGCCATCGCCGACGTGAGCCACTACGTGGACACCGGTTCCGCGATTGACGTGGACGCCTATGACCGCGCCACCAGCGTGTATTTTCCGCGCCGGGTGATCCCCATGTTGCCCGAGAAACTGTCCAATGGTCTGTGCTCTCTGAACCCTCAGGTCGAGCGGCTGTGCATGGTGTGCGACATGTTCGTCACCGTCGAGGGCGAAGTATCGGCCTACCAGTTCTACCCGGCCGTGATGTTCAGCCACGCGCGGTTCACCTATACCGAGGTGGCTGCGATCCTGGCCAACACCAAAGGCGCCGAAGCGGCCAAACGCCAAGACCGCGTGCCGGATTTGCTGAACCTGCACGACGTGTACCGGGCGCTGCTGAAGTCACGCAACCAGCGCGGCGCGGTCGATTTTGAAACCGTCGAAACCCAGATCATTTGCGACGAAAGCGGTCGCATCGAAAAAATTGTCCCGCGTATCCGCAACGACGCCCACAAGCTGATCGAAGAGGCCATGCTGGCCGCCAACGTCTGCAGTGCAGATTTCATCCTGCAAAGCAAACACCCCGGCCTGTACCGCGTGCACGAAGGCCCGACGCCGGAGAAGCAGGAGGCCTTGAAGGCCTACCTCAAGGCCACCGGTGTGGGCCTGAGCATCAGCGACGACCCCAAGCCCGGTGAATTCCAGGCCATTGCGGCGGCGACCAAAGACCGACCCGATGCGGCGCAAATCCATTCCATGCTGCTGCGCTCCATGTCGCAGGCGATTTATTCACCCTTGAATGCCGGCCACTTTGGCCTGGCGTTTGACGCTTACACCCACTTCACCAGCCCGATCCGGCGTTACCCTGACTTGTTGGTGCACCGCGTGATCAAGGCGATTCTGGCCAAGAGCAAATACCAGTTGCCGGTATTGCCCACGCCCGGCGAGGCGCACGCCAAATTGCAGCGCCGGCTTGACAAGGGCCTGGCCTCGCGGGTCGCGCAACCCGGCCAGAAGCCCAAGAAAATCAGCGCCGATAACCTGGCCTGGCAAGCGGCCGGGCTGCATTGCAGCGCCAATGAGCGGCGTGCCGACGAGGCCAGCCGTGACGTTGAGGCCTGGCTCAAATGCAAATACATGCGTGAGCACCTGGGTGAAGAATACGGCGGGGTCGTCACCTCGGCCACCAGCTTTGGCATCTTTGTCACGCTGGACGCGATGTACGTCGAGGGCCTGGTGCACATCACTGAATTGGGTGGCGAATATTTCCGCTTTGACGAGGCGCGTCAGGAGCTGCGCGGCGAACGCACGGGCGCCCGCTATGCCATTGGCACGCGGGTGCGGGTGCAAGTCAGTCGGGTCGATCTGGATGGCCGGAAAATCGACTTTCGGCTGGTGCGCGAGGGTGAAGAACTGCTCAATCGCGCGATGAAGGACAAAGGCGGCGGGCGCGATGCGCCTGATCGCGGCACAGGGACGGGCAGGGGGGATGGCAGGGGCGGCGGACGGAGTGCGCCAGAGGGTGCGCCCTTTAATGCATCAGTCCAACGCGCCGGACGAAAAATGTCCGAGCCATTGGCGCGGGCGTCAAAATCTGCTGGCCCGTCGGTGAAGGCACCAGGGAAAAACAAGGACAAAGGCCACAAATCCCGTCGGCGAACCTGAGGAAGCGCTGAACAAGTCCCCTACGGCGTGCGATCAGCCGGGCTCGGGCGGTCTGCTGCGTTGAATTTCTTGCCAATAGCGGGGCTATTGACTGCGAAATCCGCCTTGCATCCCATCCCGATCCGGCTACCGCACATCCGCCAGGACTTGTTCAGCGCTTCCCTAACTTTCATGCGCGCTCCCACTGCACCCCTAGCGCCTTGGGCCGTAAAGCAGCGTGGCCCAGGTGCATCGGTGACATTCAGCGACACTCTTTCATTTTTGGAGACCTATTGACATGACACAAAATTCAAAAATCGCCATCGTGACAGGCGCCGGCACGGGCGTTGGCAAAGCGGCTGCGCTGGCGCTGCTCAAGGATGGTTATTGCGTGGCGCTGGCAGGGCGCCGCCCTGAGCCGCTGGCTGAGGTTATCGCGCTGAGCGGCGCGAATGACCGTGCCCTGGCCGTGCCGACCGACGTGGCCAATCCTGATTCTGTCAGAGCCCTGTTCGACGCCACAGTGGCCAAGTTTGGCCGGGTTGATGTGGTGTTCAACAACGCCGGCGTCAACGCCCCCGGAATTCCGCTGGAGGATTTGACCTTTGAGCAATGGAGGAACGTGGTGGACATCAACCTGACCGGGGTGTTTTTGTGCATCCAGAATTCGTTTCGGGTGATGAAGGCGCAAAGCCCGCAAGGTGGGCGCATCATCAACAACGGCAGCATTTCGGCCCATACACCACGGCCCAATTCGATTGCCTACACCTCCACCAAACACGGCGTGCAGGGCTTGACCAAGACCGCCTCGCTGGACGGGCGCAAGTACGGTATTGCAGTCGGCCAGATCGACATTGGCAATGCCGCCACCGAGATGGCCGCGCGCATGGCCAAAGGCGTGATTCAAGCGAATGGCGAAATTGCCATCGAGCCCCTGATGGACGTGAACATTGTTGGGCAGTCGGTTTTGTACATGGCCAACTTGCCGCTGTCGGCCAACGTGATGTTCCACACGGTCATGGCCACCAACATGCCGTTTGCCGGGCGCGGCTAGGCTCATTCGACGGCAAACCCGCCGCAACTAAGCCGTCAAGGGTAAAACAAGGCGTAAGTTCCCGTGGGATATGCATAGTTAGCTATATTACTTATAGTAACTCGATCAAACGGCTGGCACTGAGTGTTTGCCTATTTTGCGGATTTTGCCTCTCGGCAAACTGCCAGGCGTCTGCACTGAACCCGTGCCAGTAAACGGCTTCACGCGCCGCGCTGAGCGCCGCCTGCTGGGCAGCTTGGGCAGTTGGCGCAGCGTTCTGCAACGGGGCCCAGTGGTTGGACAGCCGGGCGCCGATCATGCCCGCCAGCACGTCGCCCGTGCCGGCCGTGGCCAGCGCCGCATTGCCAGTTGGGTTGATGGTGGCAATGTGGCCGGACGCCGCAATCACGGTGCCGGAACCCTTGAGCGCGACGACACAATTGAAGCGATTCGCCAATTCCTGGGCAGCGGCAAGCCGGTTTTGCTGGACCACTTGCGTGCTCACATCCAGCAGGCGCGCCGCTTCAAGGGGGTGTGGCGTGAGGATCGTCGGCCAATGGCGGCTTGCACGGGCGCGCAACAAAGCTTGGAGCTGGCTGTCAGTTGCAATTGAATTAATAGCGTCAGCGTCAATCACCACGGGGACTTTAGCGCTCAGTACCCGATGAAGGTGGTGCCAGACGACGGTGCCACCGCCACAACCGCAGACCAGGGTTTTGCCGGCCAGCTCAAGCGCGGCAATGGGCCTGAGCATCAGTTCCGGGTGGGCTGGGTCGAACGCCATCGCGCTGTCGTCCAGCAAGGCGACGAACACCCGGCCGGCGCCGAAGTGCAGCGCGCCGCTGGCCGCCAGCAGGGCCGCGCCCGTCATGCCGGTTGCGCCGCCAATCACCGCGACGTCCCCGAAGCTTCCTTTGTGCGAGGCATGGGCGCGGCGCGTCAGGGCGGGCGTTCCTGCGAGCCATGCGCTGGGCGCAGGCAAATTTGCCTCGGGCCAATTGGCGGTGTCACTTGGCGCCAGAACGGGCGCACGAATTTCCGCCTGAATTGGTTCCGCGTTTGAGTCGAGCGTGTCCAGCCAGATATCGCCGCATGCGTCCCGCCCATGGGCCGTGAACAGGCCGGGTTTGAGGGTCAGCAAGCTGAGGGTGGCGCAGGCTCTGGCGCAGTGCAAGCCCTTTTGGCCGGTGTCTGCGTTAAGACCAGTGGGCACGTCCACCGCCAACACGAATCCAGGGCTGGTATTCATCCGGCCAATCCACACCGCCATTTGACCGTGGATGGGGCGGGTGGCGGGCCACACAGTCAACGTCGAAGATGTCGGCGTCAATGCAATCGGGTTGGGCATTGGGCCAACCCCCTGGCCCAGCCCCAGCAAGGCGTCTATGCACACGTCAAACACAAGGGGCGGATCACTGGCGAACGTGACGCCGGCGGCCCTGGCGCGATGGCAGGACAAGAGGGCGTCCGGCGGCGCTGTGCGGGTGTCGCCAAGCCAGGTGACGACAGGGTTTTTGCCCCATTGCTTGAGGTAAATGGCGGCCTCCAAGCCATCGCCACCGTTGTTGCCCGCCCCGCAGGCGATCCAGACTGATTGGGCATGGGGACACAGGGCAAGCGCAAGACGGGCCACGGCCAAACCCGCACGTTGCATCAAGGTGTGTGGCGGCAAGGCCTGCGCCCACTGGCGCTCCTGCAGGCGCGTGGCCTCTGTGTTGAACAGCGGGTGCCAAAGCCGGGCGGTCGGCGCGACACGATCGGGTGGTTCGCACCGTTGGTTTGTGAGGATCAGTTGAATGGCCATGAGGGCTTCTATCGGGGCGCGTGGGCGTCAAAACCCGTCAGATCGATGCCTGGTTTCTTTTGGCCCATCAGGTCCGCCAACGCCCGCGCTGAGCCACAACTCAGGGCCCAGCCGCTGGAGCCGTGGCCCAGGTTGAGCCAGAGGCCTGGCACAGCGCTTTGGCCAATGAGGGGCGGGCGATGGCTGAGCATGGGCCGTGCGCCTTTCCAGATTTGCACTGCGCTGGATTGGGTGGCCGCACCTGGAAACCAGTCATGCAAGACCTTGTACAAGGTCTGGACTGACGAAGCGCGGTGCTGCGCGAGTGTGCCGCCAATTTCAGCGCTGCCGGCCACCCGAACCCGGTTGCCCAAACGGCTGATGGCCACTTTGAAACGCTCGTCCATGACGGCGCTGCGCGGCGCGTTGAGGGGTTCACGAATCGGGGCGCTCAAGGAGTAGCCGCAGACCGCCGTCATCGGCACCTGAATGCCCGTGGGGCGCAATAAATCAAGTGATGCCAGGCCGGCGCAAACAACCACTGCGTCAAAGGCTTGGATGGCTGCCTGCCCTTCAACCCTCAAGCTGGCAGCAGCGCTTGGTTCGAGCGGCGCAACCAGGGTTCCAAAGGAAAACTTCACCCCAAGGCGCTGGCATTCGTTCTTGAGCAACAAGGCAAACTGGCGGCAATTGCCGACTTCGTCCTGGGGCAGGCTCAAGGCGCCGGCAAACGGCGTGTCCGGGTTCAACGCGGGCTCCAGTGCACGTGCCTGGGTTTCAGTCAGCTCGCTGAAAACGCTGCCGCTGTCACGCAGCAACTGCAAACCCGCCTGTGCCATTTTTCGCTCGTATTCAGAGCGAAACAGCACCAGGTAGCCGTCGCTGCGGTCGTATTCGAG
Source organism: Burkholderiales bacterium (assembly GCA_025360385.1). Lineage (GTDB taxonomy): Bacteria > Pseudomonadota > Gammaproteobacteria > Burkholderiales > Burkholderiaceae_C > JANYCG01. Next base: position 6,136 of record JANYCG010000167.1, read on the forward strand.
TTTCAAATCTGCCGTGACCTGGTGCAGGCGCTCGCGGCTGTAAAACGCGAGGCGCTGCAAGTGTGCGCGGTGGGCAAGGTAGGCTTCGGGCTGACAGGCCCGCAGCCAGCGCCAGATCCAGTGCAGGTCTGCCATCGACAAACTCAGCCCGAGCTTGACGGCGCTGTGACGGCCCAACATTTGCCGCAGTACTTTGCGTGGCATGCCGGGCGCGGCCCACGGCGTGACATAGCCCGGTGCGATCACACCGGCATTGGCAAAACTGGTTTCTTCGGCCGCAGCGCTGCGCCGCTCGAAGACCGTGACCTCGTGGCCGTCCACGGCCAATTCGTATGCCGTCGTGACGCCGATGATGCCCGCGCCGATGACCGATATTTTCATGAAATCTCACGTTTATAAAATCTAAAATCGCCAAATGTCCCTATGGAATGGGCATAGTTAGCTATTATTTTTGAAGTATATGGAAAGCTGATTTTCAATTTGCTGCGCAATGTTGAGTACGGCATGGTCCTGCATCGCCACCGACCAAACCATCAACCCCACCGGTAGATCGCCAGGGGCGTGGCAGGGAATCGACAAGGCGCAGCCATCCAGCATGTTGACGACGCTGGTGTTGCGCAGCAGTTGGGCGTTGATTTTGAAAAACACGCTGTCACGTTCTGGGCCGGGGGCGACATCGGCAATCGGCGGGGCGACGATGGGTACGGTTGGTGACAAAACCGCATCAAAATCTTGTAGCGCTGCCTCCATTTTGACGATCCAGTTGCGCCGCGCTGCCAGCAGCTCGATGTAGTCGCGGGCACTTGCCTTGGCGCCCAATTGAATTCGCGCCAACACGCGCGGGTCGTATTGGTCCGCGTGGGTTTGCAGCAGTTTGAAGTGCCACGCATGGCTCTCAATGGGGGAAAAGCCGCCAATCGCGTTGATGGCAGGCAAGTCGTCGAGTTCTGGCAAGCTGATGTCCGCAATGGACGCGCCTGACTGGCGCAGGACGTCCAGGCTGTGTTGCCAGGCCCTTGCAACGCCGCTGTCCAGCCCGTCTTGCATCAAAGGCCTGGCCACCGCCAAGCGATACGCGCGCAGGGGGGACGGGCTGCGTATGACCCGTTGCCCAGACAGGATTTCATGCGCCAGCATGGCATCACGCACCGAGCGCGTCAGGGCGCAGACGGTGTCCATGGAGGTGGACAACGGCAACGCGCCATCGGTGGGCACCAGGCGGGCGGTGCTCTTGAAACCGACGATGCCGTTCAGAGCCGCTGGAATGCGGATGGATCCACCAGTGTCTGACCCAAGGCCGATAAATGCGGCGCCGGTGGCGACTGAAACAGCCGCACCAGACGACGACCCGCCAGGAATGCGTGCAAGGGTTTGATCTGCCGCGTTGACGGGTGTGCCGAAGTGCGGGTTCACGCCCACCCCGGAAAACGCAAATTCCACCATGTTGGTGCGGGCCATCACGATGGCGCCGGCCGCCTTGAGCCGGGCAATCGCCGGGCCATCGTGGAGCGCGGGCGCGGCCTGGGCGAGCACGACGGATCCCGCCGCAGTGGTTTGGCCTTGCAGGTCAAACAGGTCTTTGCTGGATATTGCAAGACCCGCCAGCGGTAGCGCTTCGATGCCAGGCCTGGCGGCGCATGCCAACGCATGCTCAAAGTCGGTTTTGAGAAATACGTGCCGGCAGCTTGGCGACTGGGCGATTTGAATTGATTCCTGCATTTGCGCGCGCGCGCTGGATTGGCCAAGACGCAGGCGGTTACGGGTCTCCGTCAGATCAGGGCGGCGCCGCTGCGCCGGGTTCAAAATCAAGGGCGTATTGGTCATTTGAAAATGGTTCTGTGGTACACTCTTTGGGTTTTGCTGGCTATCTGAATTGGTGAATGAAAAGGGTGTTTACACGGGTGCTAAACCGGGAGCTAGACCGGGAGCTAGACCGGGAGCTAAACCGGATGTTAGTCCGCCCTGCTCAAACGCTCCAAAAAAAACGCCCTAAAGCTGCCAGCAGAATATACCAACCGCAAACCAGTCTCATCAAGGTGTTGGCGGCGCTCTGAACTGAATCAAAATTCCTATTTTGGTTCAAGGCGCACCGTCGATAGCGGACTGGATTTTAGACTCAACCTTTTGGAGTATCACATGTCAGTTACCATGCGCGAAATGCTGGAAGCCGGTGTCCATTTTGGCCACCAAACCCGCTTCTGGAACCCCAAGATGGCCCCGTATATTTTCGGCCATCGGAACAAAATCCACATCATCAACCTGGAAAAATCGCTGCCGATGTTCCAGGTAGCTTCCAAATTTGTGAAGCAGCTCACCGCCCGTCGCGGCACAGTGCTGATGGTCGGAACTAAACGCCAGGCCCGTGAAACCGTGGCCCAAGAAGCCCGCCGCGCCGGCGTGCCTTTTGTCGATCAGCGCTGGCTTGGCGGCATGTTGACCAACTTTAAAACGGTCAAGACCTCGATCAAGCGCCTGAAAGAAATGAAAATCCAGCAAGAGGCCGGGCTGGACGCCATGAGCAAGAAAGAGCAGCTCATGTTTGCCCGTGAAATTGCCAAGCTGGAAAAAGACATTGGTGGCATTCAGGACATGGCTGCCTTGCCGGATGCGATTTTTGTAATTGACGTGGGTTACCACAAGATCGCCATCGCCGAAGCCAAGAAGCTGGGTATTCCGCTCATCGGCGTGGTGGATTCCAACCATTCCCCAGAAGGCATTGATTACGTGATTCCGGGCAATGATGACTCCTCCAAGGCCGTGACGCTGTACGCGCGCGGTATTGCCGACGCCATTCTGGAAGGCCGCGCCAACGCCGTTGATGACGTGGTCAAGGCGGTTGTGGCCCACGAGGCTGGCGACGAGTTTGTTGAAGTCAGCGAAGCCGCTGCCTGATATTTTCCCCTCACTGGAAAAGGGGCTGATTGCCCCTTTTTTTTAGTTTGCGGGTAACCGGTTTGAATGTGTGACGTTTTTTGAATAGATTGGGAGAATCAAGATGGCTGCAATTACCGCTAGCATGGTCGCTGAACTGCGTGGCAAGACCGATGCGCCGATGATGGAATGCAAACGCGCCCTGACCGAGGCTGAGGGCGACATGGCCCGCGCCGAAGAGATTTTGCGGGTCAAGCTGGGCAGCAAAGCAGGCAAAGCGGCCAGCAGAATCACCGCTGAAGGCGTGGTGACGAGTTTCATGGACGGCAATGTCGGGGCGCTGCTCGAAGTCAATTGCGAAACTGATTTCGTCACCAAAAATGACAGCTTCCTGGACCTCGCCAATGCGGCCGCTCAACTGATCGCAAAACACCAGCCCGCAGACCTACCTGCCCTGGGTGCACTGCCGTATGCACAAGACGGATTTGGCCCCACGCTTGAAGACGTGCGCAAAGGCCTGATTGGCAAAATAGGCGAGAACATGAGTTTCCGCCGTTTCAGGAGTTTTGCCTCAGGCCAACAATTGGCCTCTTACCTTCACGGCACCCGCATCGGCGTTGTCGTCGAGTTCGAAGGCGATGAAATTGCCGCGAAAGACGTTGCCATGCACGTCGCTGCAATGAAGCCGGTGGCGCTGTCCAGCAATGAGGTTCCGGCAGAACTGGTTGCCCGCGAGCGGTCGGTTGCAGCCGCAAAGGCTGCAGAAGACGCGGCTGTTGCAACGGCCGCCGGCAAGCCAGTCCAGTCCGCTGAAATTGTGGCCAAACGCATAGACGGCGGGGTGCAAAAATTTCTCAAGGAAGTGTCGCTGTTCAACCAGTCATTTGTGAAAAATGACAAGCAAACTGTTGAACAAATGCTCAAGGCCGCCAACACCTCGGTCAAGTCTTTCACGCTGTTTGTGGTGGGTGAAGGCATCGAGAAAAAAGTGGATGACTTTGCGGCAGAAGTGGCCGCGCAGGTTGCTGCTGCTCAGCAAGCGGCCTAAAGTAAATCATTGTCATTCCGCCATCCATTTGGCAAAAGAAAATTTGACGCAAGAGGAAATCAACATGCACGCTGCTCCAGCTTACAAGCGCATTCTGCTCAAGTTGTCTGGTGAGGCGCTGATGGGGGATGACCAATTCGGCATCAACCGGGACACCATTGTCAGAATGGTCGATGAGATTGCCGAAATCACGCGGCTCGGCGTTGAAGTTGCCGTGGTGATTGGCGGCGGCAACATATTTCGGGGTGTTGCGGGAGGGTCGGTTGGCATGGACCGTGCCACGGCCGATTACATGGGCATGCTTGCAACCGTGATGAACGCACTGGCTCTGGGCGACACCATGAACAAGGCCGGCCTGACCGCGCGGGTCATGTCCGCCATTGCAATCGAGCAGGTGGTTGAACCCTATGTGCGGCCCAAGGCCCTGCAATACCTTGAAGAGGGAAAAGTCGTCATCTTTGCGGCGGGCACAGGCAATCCATTTTTCACCACCGACACCGCAGCGGCGCTGCGTGGCGCAGAAATCGGAGCTCAAATCGTCTTGAAGGCGACCAAGGTGGATGGGGTCTATACCGGAGACCCGAAAAAAGACCCACTGGCCACCAAGTACACCTCATTGTCTTTTGATGAAGCCATTTCAAAAAATCTGGGAATCATGGATGCAGCCGCATTTTCCCTGTGCCGGGATCAGAAATTGCCGATCAAGGTGTTTTCAATCTTCAAGCATGGCGCCTTGAGGCGGGTGGTATTGGGTGAAGATGAGGGGACATTGGTTTACGCCTGACGGCTGCTTCGCCTGATAATTCAATGACAATGGGATGTTGTCACGCTGCTGTCGCAGGCCTGCGTATTCGACTGCGATGGGCGTTTTAAAACTGGGCATGAAGGATAGGAGCGACAGATGACAATGGACGAAATCAGAGGCGCGGTCGAGGGCAAGATGGACCTGTCGATCGGCGCCCTGAAAAATAACCTGACGAAGATTCGTACCGGTCGGGCCAATCCGGCGCTGCTGGACACGGTTCAGGTTGACTATTACGGTGCGCTTTTACCGATCAGCCAGGTGGCCAATGTGTCGCTGATTGATGCCCGCACAATTGGCATCCAACCTTGGGAAAAGGGCATGGGCGCCAAGATCGAAAAAGCCATTCGGGACAGCGATCTGGGTCTCAATCCCGCTTCGATGGGCGATTTGATCCGGGTTCCGATGCCTGCGATGACGGAAGAACGCCGTCGTGAGCTGACCAAGGTGGTGAGAGGCGAAGGCGAGAACGCAAAAATTGCTGTGCGCAACTTGCGTCGCGACGCCAACGAGGCCGCAAAAAAGCAGGTCAAGGACAAACTTGCGTCGGAGGATGAGCAAAAGCGCTCGGAAGTGGATATTCAAAAATTGACAGATCGGCATATCGTTGCCATTGACCAGTTGGTCGCGGCCAAAGAGCAGGACTTGATGGCTGTATGACGCCCGCTGCCCAAGTGCCCCACCACATCGCAATCGTGATGGACGGCAATGGTCGATGGGCCTCAAAAAGATTCCTGCCGCGCATCGCCGGTCATAAGAAGGGGGTCGATTCGCTGCGGCGATGTGTGAGGGCTTGTGCCCAGCGGGGCGTGCGCGTGCTGACGGTTTTTGCGTTTTCTTCAGAAAACTGGAACCGTCCAGCTGAAGAGGTTTCGAGCCTGATGGATTTAATGGCCGTGGCTATTTCACGAGAGGTGCCGAAACTTCAGGCGGATGGCGTTTCGTTGCGCTTTGTAGGTGAGCGAACCAGCTTGTCTGAAGTTGTAAGGGAGGGCCTGGAAAAAGCCGAGGCGGCGACGGCAGGCAATTCAAAATTGATTCTGAACGTGTGTTTTAACTATGGCGGGCGTTGGGACATGGCCCAAGCGGCTGGCAAGCTGGCCGCCCGGGGTGTTCCTATCAATGAAGAAAACCTGTCGTCGGCGATGGCGTTGGCGCATGTGCCAGACCCCGACCTGCTGATTCGAACCGGTGATGAGTTGCGGCTCAGCAATTTTTTGCTTTGGCAAGCGGCCTACAGCGAGCTTTATTTCAGCGACAAACTTTGGCCGGAATTTGACGAAAAGGCCCTGGATATCGCGATCGCAGAATTCGTTCGGCGGGAACGAAGGTTTGGTAAAACGTCGGCGCAAATTTCTGCAGTTGCAGCGCACGAACCGCTGGTAGCCTGAGTTAAGCCCATGTTAAAACAACGTGTCGTCACGGCAGTCCTGCTGTTGCTGATTTTGCTGCCAGCCCTTTTTTACCGAACTGCCACACCGTTTTGCGCGGTAGCCTTGGTCTTGATCGCGGCAGGTGGGTGGGAGTGGGCGCGTTTGAATGGCTTTGAAAATGGCGTCAGCCTGGCTTGCGGGTTTTTTTGTGCGTTCGCCTGTGCGCTGTCGTGGTATTTTGGCCTGTTGAATCAGCCATTCCTCTGGCCCGAACTATGGGGGTTGGTGGGTGGGGGATGGGTGTTGGCGGGGGCTGTGATGTTACGGGGGGGGCCGATTTTTTGGACTCAAATTCCACGGTCTGTCCGCCTCATCTTCGGCGTGGCGGTGCTGTGGGCAGCTTGGCTTGCGGTTGCGCAGGCGCGGGTGGTTGGCATCAATTTTTTGATGTCGATTCTTTTGCTGGTTTGGGCGGCCGACATATTTGCCTATTTTGCCGGTCGGGCATTTGGCGGTCGTGTTGCAAAAACGAAACTGGCACCGTCCATCAGCCCGGGCAAAAGTTGGGAAGGTGTGTGGGGCGGCATGGCGGGCGTCATGGCCCTGGCCTTGGTCTGGCGTTGGGCGGATGGACTATTGGACGCCAGCGTGCCAAGTTTTTATAGCCAGATTGGCGCCAAAAACATTTGGCCTATGGTTGTGGCCGTGCTGTTTCTGACGGGAATGAGTGTTGTCGGCGATTTGGTCGAGTCCCTGGTCAAGCGGGCTGCCGGTGCCAAAGACAGCAGTGGTTTGCTTCCGGGGCATGGTGGTGTGCTCGACCGCCTCGACGCGCTGTTGCCAACGCTGCCGCTTGCATTGATGCTCGCCTCCGTCAAATTTTGACCATGCTTCAAGCTGTCAAATACGTGTCGATTTTGGGGTCGACTGGCTCAGTGGGAACCAGTACGCTGGACGTCATTTCTCGCCATCCCGGATGTTTTTCTGTGTTTGCGCTCACGGCATCCACTCAAGTCGATTTGATGGTGAGCCAATGCATAAAATTTGAGCCCGCCTTTGCTGTGATGGCACAGGAAGGGCCGGGAGTTCTGTTGCAAGACAAATGCAAGGCGCTCGGACTTTCCACTCGTGTCATGTGGGGAGCGGCCGCTATAGAGTCTGTGGCCTCCCATGAGCAGGTTGACGTGGTGATGGCCGCGATCGTTGGCGCTGCGGGATTAGCAGCCTGCCTTGCTGCAGCTCGCGCGGGCAAACAGTTATTGCTTGCAAACAAGGAGGCGCTGGTATTGGGCGGCCATGTGTTTCTGGACGCCGTGGCCCAGGGCGGTGCCCGCCTATTGCCAATTGACAGCGAGCACTCAGCTATTTTTCAGTCCTTGCCAGAAGACGCTTCCACGTGGCAGCTTCGGATCGACAAAATTATCCTGACAGCATCCGGTGGGCCTTTTCGCACGCGGGACCCCCTCACCCTCGGCGACGTCACACCGCAGGAGGCCTGCGCGCATCCCAATTGGGTCATGGGCCGCAAAATATCAGTGGATTCGGCGACCATGATGAACAAAGCGCTGGAAGTGATTGAAGCGAGTTTGCTGTTTGGCGTTGAGCCTGAGCGGCTAGAGGTGGTGATCCATCCTCAAAGCGTCATCCATTCGATGGTTCAATACAAAGACAATTCGGTGGTGGCGCAACTTGGCACGCCGGATATGAGGGTGCCAATTGCCTATGGTTTGGCCTGGCCGAACCGCATGTCCAGTGGTGCCAAAGCACTTGATTTTTCAAGCCTTGCAGACTTGAGCTTTGAGTCCGTCGACTCTGGCGACCACTCTCTGCGATTTCCGGGGCTTAAGCTGGCTTGGTCTGTCTTGAAGGCACCCGCAGGATCGGCTGCGATTTTGAACGCTGCCAACGAAATCGCCGTGGAAGCCTTTTTGACGCAGCAAATCCGGTTTGACCAAATTCACCATGTCAATACACAAACGCTTGAATCCATTCACGCGTCCGAGCCGAAGTCCCTGCAAGATTTGCTGGCGCTCGATGCGCAGTCCAGGTCAATGGCGGTTGGTGTGACCGCCCGCATTGGCCGCAAATAGGCAGAGAGCAACAACATGCTAACCGTGCTTGCGTTTGTGCTTGCTTTGGGCCTGCTGGTCGCCGTTCATGAATATGGCCACTACAGAATGGCCAGGGCTTGTGGCGTCAGGGTATTGCGGTTTTCCGTGGGTTTCGGAAAAACGCTATTGACCTGGAAACCCAAAGGCTCTGAGACTGAATTTTCGCTTGGTTTGCTCCCACTGGGTGGGTACATCAAAATGTTGGACCAGCGGGAGGCGCCCGTTGCCCCCGAGGATATGGCCTTCGCCTTCAATACCCAGCCGTTGTTGTCCCGTGCGGCAATTGTGGCGGCTGGCCCTTCCGCCAATCTTGTGTTGGCATTGGCACTCTATGCCATGGTGAACTGGATTGGTGTAGATCAACCCAAGGCTATCTTGGCCGCGCCCGTGCCTGCCTCCATTGCCCAGAAAGCCGGCCTCATGGGCGGTGAATATGTCCATTCGGCCGCCTTTGATTCGACTGCGCAATCCGAGGTGGCATCTTTTGAAGAGCTGCGCTGGTTTCTTGCGCGCGGCGCATTGGATCGGCGAGACGTCAACTTGATGGTGAGTGACCGGCCAGCAGGCGTTCAGCGAGAAATTCGTTTGAAACTGGCTGACATCGGCGACGTCGACCTTGAAGGGCAGCTTTTTCAAATCATTGGCCTGACGGGTCCTCTGACTAAACCACTGATTGGCCAAGTCATCGCGGGCGGTGCGGCGCAACGCTCGGGTTTGATGGAGGGTGATCTGGTGTTGGCGGTGGGTGCCCAGAAAATCCTTGACGGACAACAACTGCGCGAAGTCATACGTCATTCTGCCGATAACGCGCGCGCCAACGGGGCGCGGTGGAAAATTGAACGCAATAAAATTTTGCTGGAGATAGACGTCACGCCGGAGCCCCAGCTAGAGGGGACTAAGTGGGTTGGAAAAATTGGTGCCTATGTGGGTGCGCCGTCAGAGATGTCCACTGTGCGTTATGGCTTTTGGCGCGGGCTCGAACTGGCGTCGGTTCGAACCTGGGAGGTGTCGTGGCTGACCGTCAAAATGATGGGAAAAATGCTGATTGGAGAGGTGTCTCTGAAGAATCTGAGCGGACCCATCACCATCGCAGACTATGCGGGCAAATCTGCCAGTCTTGGCTTGACGCAATATTTGATTTTTCTTGCGCTGATCAGTGTGAGTTTGGGCGTTTTGAACCTGTTGCCACTGCCTGTCCTGGACGGTGGGCACCTGATGTATTATCTTTGGGAAGCCGTGACCGGCAAGAGTGTCTCTGAGGTCTGGGCCGATCGACTGCAACGCGGGGGTCTTGGCCTCTTGATGATGATGATGTCTATTGCCCTGTTCAACGACCTGACTCGAATTGTGGGCTAGGGCGTTGCGGTTAATTTTCTGTTTTGACCCATTCGGTCAGAGTTTCCACTATCCAAAAAATGAAATTTAGTTTTTTCCTGGCGCGCGGGTTTATTGCTTTTTTTGCACTTTCAATGCTGGCTTGCGTGAGCTGGGCAGTGACGCCTTTCCAGCTCAAAGACATTCGTGTGGAGGGGTTGCAGCGGGTGGAAGCCGGGACTATTTTTGCGTCGCTGCCAATGCGGGTAGGTGATACCTATAACGACGATTTGGGTACTGCGTCCATCCGGGCGCTGTTCGCGTTGGGACTGTTCAAGGATGTCAGGCTCGAAGTCGCAGGCGACGTCTTGGTGGTGATCATTGAAGAGCGCCCCACCATTGCCGACGTGGAGTTTGTAGGTGCGAAGGAGTTCGACAAAGATGTTCTCAAGAAGGCTTTGCGGGAGGTGGGACTGAGTGATGGACGACCGTTTGACAAAGGGCTGGTAGATCGGGCTGAGCAAGAGTTGAAACGCCAGTACATCAGCCGAAGCCTCTACGGCGCTGAGGTCGAGACCACGGTCACCCCAATCGAGCGAAACCGTGTCAACCTTGTGTTCACCATGATCGAAGGGGAACCAGCGCGCATCACTGACATCCGGATCATCGGGGCCAAAGCTTTTTCCGAGTCGACGCTTCGCAACTTGTTTGATTTGGACACCGGCGGATGGCTAAGCTGGTACACCAAATCGGATCGGTATGCCAGAGCCAAGCTCAATGCTGATATTGAGTCCCTTCGCTCATATTATTTGACCCGCGGCTACCTTGAATTCAGAGTTGATTCAATACAAGTCGCCATTTCTCCCTCCAAGAAGGAGATTGGCATCACGATCAATATTGCTGAAGGCGATCGGTTTGTCGTGTCTGGCGTGCGCCTCGAAGGCAATTATTTGGGCAAGGAGGATGAATTCAAGTCGCTGGTCACCGTCCAGCCGGGGGAGGCGTATAACGCCAACCTCGTCACCCAGACCACGAAATCCTTCACGGACTATTTTGGAAATTTTGGCTACGCATTTGCCCGTGTCGAGGCGCGACCAGAGATTGACCGCGTCAATGGCCGGGTCAATCTGGTATTGCAGGCTGACCCATTGCGGCGGGTTTCAGTTCGGCAGGTCGTTGTCGGGGGAAACAGCAGAACCCGTGATGAGGTGATTCGACGTGAATTCCGCCAGTTTGAAGCGTCCTGGTACGACGCCGCCAGGATCAAACTGTCAAGGGATCGGGTGGATCGGCTGGGTTATTTCAAAGAAGTCAACATCGAAACCCGTGAAGTCCCCGGCACGCCAGATCAGGTCGATTTGGTCTTGTCGGTGCTGGAAAAGCCCACAGGCAGTTTAAGTTTGGGCGCCAATCTGTCGAGTGGTGACGGTTTTGGCGTTTCTTTCGGAATCAAGCAAGACAACGCTTTTGGCTCGGGCAACTCTTTGGGGATACAAGTCAACACGAGCCGTATCAACCGAACCATTGTCTTGAGCACGACAGACCCTTACTTCACGGCGGATGGCGTTTCGCGCACCTTCGACCTGTATTACCGCACCTCAAGTCCTTACCAGGATCAAAGCTACTACCAGCTCATTACATCGGGCGGCAGCATGCGGTTTGGCGTGCCATTTACAGAGGTCGATACAGTCTATTTTGGTTTAGGGCTGGAACGAATCGAAATTGTTCCGGGAACCAATTTGCCAAACGCATACATGACCTATGCCAACCAGTTTGGTTATGTGAGCAGCGGGGTTCCCATGACCGTCGGCTGGGCGCGGGATCGTCGGGACAGCGCCTTGGCTCCTACCAGCGGCATTTTTCAGCGGGTGACGGGTGAGATGAGTGCAAGTGGTGAAGCCCAGTATTTCCGGTCAACTTACCAATTTCAACAGTACTACCCATTCACCAAACAGTTCACGGGCGCTTTGAACATGGATATAGGAGTTGGCACCACAGTCGGTGACCGGCCGTTCCCACTGTTCAAAAATTTCTATGGCGGCGGGCTTGGTTCTGTTCGCGGGTTTGAACAGGCAAGTCTGGGCCCGAGGGATGCCGCAACGGGCATCAGCCTGGGTGGGACGAAAAAATTTAACCTCAACACTGAATTGCTAATGCCCTTCCCGGGGGCTGGCAATGATCGCACCTTGCGTTTGTATACCTTTGTCGACATTGGTAACGTCTATGGTGCTGATGAATCGATCAACTTTGCGGATATGCGCGTTTCTACAGGGATTGGCATCAGCTGGATATCCCCGGTTGGGCCATTGCGCCTGGCGTTGACAAAACCCCTGCGTAGCTTTGACAGCGATAGAATCCAGACAATGCAATTTCAAATTGGGACGTCCTTTTGATGAATAAATTTTCACGTTGCGCGTTGTTTGGCTTGACGCTTGGGATGGTGTTGCTGGCATCGAACGCCTATGCCCAGGATTTTCGGATTGGATTCGTCAACACTGACCGCATTTTCAAAGAGGCCAATACGGCAAAGGCCGCTCAAGCCAAATTGGAACAAGAGTTCGCAAAGCGTGAAAAAGAGGTTCAGGAGCTTGGTGTTGCCTTAAAAACTTCGGCTGACAAACTGGAGCGTGAAGCCCCCACTTTGTCCGACAGCCAACGTGCGAGCCGGCAAAAACAACTGGTCGAAATGGACCGTGATTTCCAGCGCAAACGCAGGGAGTTTCAGGAAGATTTGACGTCACGTAAAAATGAGGAACTCCAGCAAGTGCTTGAGCGCGCCAACAAAGTTGTCAAGACGGTCGCCGAAGCGGAAAAGTACGATCTGGTTCTTCAGGAAGCGGTTTACGTCAATCCCAAGCACGATATCACCGACAAGGTGATCAAGGCGCTGAATACAACCGCTGCCCGGTAGGCTGCCAGCGCCCGCTACAAAGCCATCACGGGACTCAAAAAGGTGTCTCTGCAATTGGGCACCATCCTTGAAGCGCTCGGCGGCGAGCTGGTCAATGGCGATCTGAAAATGCAAGTGCGGGCCTTGGCCTCCCTTGAAAGTGCTGGCGTCTGCGACTTGAGTTTTTTGAGCCACGCCAAATACCGTTCCCTGCTCCAGAAATCCAAAGCCGGTTGTGTGATTGTTGCGCCCGACATGCAAAGCGCAGCCTCGCAGCGGGGCGCGTGTATCGTGGCCGCCCAGCCTTACCTTTATTTTGCCCGCCTGACCCAGCTATGGAAATTGCACCATGCCATGCCGATTGTGCCTGGCGTCCACCCGTCTGCCGTCGTCGCCGACGATGCATTTGTTGACCCCCAGGCCAGTGTCGGGCCTTTTTGTGTGATCGAATCAGGCGCTCGAATTGGTGCCTTTTCCGTACTCAAGTCTCGGGTGACCGTCGGTGAAAATTGCCGAGTTGGTGAGCGGTGCGTTCTGTACCCCGGAGTGGTCATTGGTGCCGACGGATTTGGTTTCGCCCCGAATGACGGGCACTGGGAAAAAATCGAACAGCTCGGAGCCGTCTCGATTGGCAACGACGTCGAAATCGGCGCGAATACCTGCATTGACCGCGGTGCCTTGCAAGATACTGTCATTGAAGACGGCGTCAAGCTCGACAATTTGATCCAGATTGGGCACAACGTGCGCGTCGGGGCACACACGGCAATGGCCGCTTGTGTGGGCGTTGCAGGCAGCGCCGTCATTGGTGCCCATTGCACGGTAGGTGGCGGGGCGGTGGTGCTGGGGCATCTGCACATCGCGGACCATGTCAATATTTCAGCGGCCACCGTGGTCACTAGGTCTATTTTGAAGCCAGGCCTTTACACCGGCATATTTCCCATCGACGACAATGCCAGCTGGGAAAAAAATGCGGCGACGGTCAAGCAGGCGCACAATCTGCGCGACAGAATCCGCCTGCTTGAAAACAAGCACAAAACACCAGAAATACCATGATGGACATCCACCAAATCCTCAAGCAGCTTCCGCATCGTTATCCTTTCTTGCTGGTGGATCGGGTGCTCGAACTGGAAAAAGGCAAGCGCATCAAGGCCCTGAAAAACGTCACCATGAATGAGCCTTTTTTTACCGGCCATTTCCCGCATCGGCCGGTGATGCCGGGTGTGTTGATGCTTGAAGCCATGGCCCAGGCAGCAGCTTTGTTGGCCTTTGACACCTTGGGCCTTGTGCCGGACGACAAGACGGTCTACTATTTTGCCGGCATTGACGGCGCCCGGTTCAAGCGGCCCGTTGAGCCGGGTGACCAGCTCATCATGGACGTCAGCCTGGACCGCATGAAATCCGGCATTTTTAAATTCAAAGGCGTCGCCAGAGTCGATGGCAATGTGGCCTGTGAGGCTGAGCTGATGTGCACCATGCGCACGATCGCGTGAGCCGGTCGGGGCCTGCATTTTGACCAAGGTTCACGCCACTGCAATCGTCGACCCAGGTGCCCAATTGGACAGCTCGGTCAGTGTTGGGCCCTACACGGTGATTGGTCCGCATGTCCGTGTGGGCGCGGGCACCACAATTGGCCCGCATTGCGTGATTGAAGGCCACACTACCATCGGGCAAAACAACCAGATTTTCCAGTTCAATTCTCTGGGGGCGATTCCGCAGGATAAAAAATATGCCGGTGAGCCGTGTGAGCTGGTGATTGGCGACGGCAATACCATCCGTGAGTTTTGCACCTTCAATATTGGTTCCCCGGGCGACGCAGGGGTGACCCGTGTCGGCAATGACAATTGGCTCATGGCCTATGTTCACCTTGCGCATGACTGCGAGGTGGGCAACCACACCATCTTTGCCAATAATTCACAACTGGCGGGTCATGTTCACGTGGATGACTGGGTGATTCTTGGCGGTTTTACAGTCATTCATCAATTTGTCCGGCTGGGGGCGCACAGCATGACGGCCATGTGCTCCTTACTGTTTGCCGATTTGCCGCCCTTTGTCATGTGCCAGGGCCAGCCCGCAGGGGCGCGCTCCATGAATTTTGAAGGGCTGCGCCGCCGGGGGTTTTCGTCCGAGCGCATTGCAGCTGTCAAGGCCATGCACAAGGCTTTGTACCGAGATGACCTCACGCTGGAGCAGGCGCGTGGGCGAATCGAAGCGCTGTCACAGCGGTCGCCCGACAGTGCACCGGATGTGCAAATGATGCTCGAATTTTTAGCTGCCTGCTCGCCCCAGCGCGGCATTGTTCGGTAGGCTTCCATGACGGGAGCGGGGGCATTCGCGGGGAAAACACCCAAGCAGGCGGCCATGGTTGCGGGCGAGGCTTCCGGCGATTTGTTGGCGTCGCTGCTGTTGGCAGGCATGGCGCAACGTTGGCCCCAGATGCAATCGGTCGGCATCGGCGGACCCCACATGGCGGCGCGCGGTTTTGAGGCCTGGTGGCCCAGTGAAAAGTTGGCGGTGCGTGGCTATGTGGAGGTGCTGCGGCACTACCGCGAAATCGTCGGCATTCGTGAGCAGCTTAAAACCCGTCTGCTGCGCGATCCACCTGATGTGTTCATCGCTGTTGATGCGCCAGACTTCAACCTAGCGCTTGAGCATGGCCTCAAATCCAGCGGCATCAAGACGGTTCATTTCATCTGCCCGTCCATCTGGGCCTGGCGGCCACAGCGGATTGAGAAAATACGTGCAAGCGTTGATCACGTTCTTTGCATTTTCCCGTTTGAGGTGGACCTGTTGAACCGCCACGGCATCGCCGCCACGTATGTAGGGCATCCGCTGGCCAGCGTGATTCCCATGCAGGCGGACAAACAAGCGGCGCGCAACCAGCTTGGTTTGCAGGCCAGCGACACGGTGGTTGCCGTCATGCCAGGAAGCCGTCAATCTGAAATTCAATACCTCGCACCGAGGTTCTTTGAGGCTGTAGTCCTCATGAAACATGCAAACAATGCTATTAAATTCATAGTTCCGTCAATTCCAGCCTTGGCCGCCCAGGTTGAAAAGGCGGCGCGGCAAGCGGGGGTGTCTGGTGACGTGCAAATTCTTGCCGGGCAGTCACATGCCGCATTGGCCGCCTGTGACGTCACCTTGATCGCCAGTGGCACAGCGACCCTGGAAGCCGCTCTGTTCAAACGCCCGATGGTGATTGCCTACAACATGAACTGGGTTTCGTGGCAAATCATGCGCCGCAAAAAACTGCAGGCCTGGGTGGGTTTGCCCAATATTTTGTGCCGTGAATTTGTAGTGCCCGAATTTTTACAGGACGAGGCGACACCCGAGGCCTTGTCCGCTGCCGTGCTGGACTGGCTGGCCTCGCCTGCCAGAATGATGGCCTTGCAGGACAAATTTACAGCCTTGCATGCTGACCTGACGCGTGACACCGCAAAGATTGCAACGGATGCGATTGAAAAAATCCTTCAAAACTGAACAGATCACCCTGACTTGGGATGGCCCCGGTTTGATGGCCGGGGTGGATGAGGCCGGCCGTGGGCCCTTGGCTGGCCCGGTGGTCGCGGCCGCCGTGATTCTGGACGCCGACAACCCGATCAAGGGCCTGGACGATTCCAAAAAGCTGACGGCTGCGCGGCGCGAAAACCTGTTTGATGAAATCCGCGCCAAGGCCTTGTGCTGTTCGATTGCAGAGGCCAGCGTTGAAGAAATTGACCAGATCAACATCTTGCAAGCGACGCTGCTGGCAATGCGCCGCGCGGTGCTGGGTTTGCGCCTTAAGCCCCATAAGGTTCTGGTGGATGGCAACCGCCTGCCGGTGCTGGACGTTCTGGCTGAAGCCATCGTGCGGGGGGACTCCCTGGTGCCCGCTATTTCTGCCGCGTCCATTTTGGCGAAAGTCCACCGTGACCGCTGGTGCGCCCAGCTGGATCAAAAATATCCACAGTATGGATTTGCGGCACACAAGGGGTATGGCACCGCCCAG
This sequence comes from Burkholderiales bacterium, assembly GCA_025360385.1. Lineage (GTDB taxonomy): Bacteria > Pseudomonadota > Gammaproteobacteria > Burkholderiales > Burkholderiaceae_C > JANYCG01. The sequence goes on from JANYCG010000167.1 coordinate 22,530, forward strand.
CACCTGGCAGCCTTGCGGCAATTCGGTGCCTGTCCGGAACATCGCAAAACCTTTCGGCCCGTGAGCGATTTGGCAGGCATCGTCAAATTTCTGGATGTGGCATGAAGACGCATGCCCATGCCCAGGATGTGATCCACGACGCCCGACCGCCAATGGCGCTCACGACGCCCGATCGGGTCTATATCAGCTCGCGCGACAACCCCTGGCTCAAAGACTTGCGCCGTCTCACCCAGGACAGCGCGGCTTACCGTAAGCAGGGCCGGGTCTGGATCGAGGGCGACCATTTGTGCCGGGCTGTTCTGGCGCGGGGTCAAAAACCTGCCTTTGCCATTGTGTGCGAGTCAAATGTGCCTCTTGTCCCTGTGGAATGGGAACAGTTAGCTATTAAAACAATAGTTATGAAAGACGCACTTTTTGCCGGCATCAGTTCTCTGGAGTCACCCTCCACCCTGGCTTTCGTGATGGAGTTGCCCAAGCAGCCAGCGGTTTTGCCGAAGGCGCAGACGGTTGTGCTAGACCGGGTTCAGGACGCCGGCAATGTGGGCTCCATCTTGCGAAGCGCGGCGGCGTTTGGTGCCTTGCAAGTGCTGGCGCTCAAAGGCACGGCTGCGTTGTGGTCGCCCAAAGTGCTGCGGGCCGGCATGGGAGCCCACTTTGGCTTGCACTTGTGCGAAGGCCTTGATGTTGCTGATTTGGCGCAGATCGGGCTTCCACTGCTTGTCACCAGCTCCCATGTTGGCGATCTGCTGCAAAACCAGCGTCTGCCGCATCCTTGCACCTGGGTCATGGGCCATGAAGGGCAGGGGGTTTGCAGCGAGTTGCTGGCTATGGCCGCCTTGTCCGTGCGCATTGGCCAGCCAGGCGGAGAAGAGTCGCTGAATGTCGCGGCGGCGGCGGCCATTTGCCTTCATGCAAGCGCAGTCCAACCGCTATAATCAGAGGCTTTTCAAAACCCAGGCCTGCCCAAGCCAGTTTCAGCGCAGATTCAGCCAACTTTCATGCTTTTTTGGGGCGCAATACGGCCCCTAAGCGCGATAGTTTGTTCGTTCACGTTAAGACCCAAACCAAAAAGCAAAGCAAAACTCAGCTGTCACGCTTGGGCGAACCGTATTCAACTCGGAGAACCCAGTGCTTTTGTCTCTCAAGGGAAACCTCCCGCACGCCATTCTGGCGCTTGCAGACGGCACGGTCTACACGGGCAATTCAATCGGAGCTTCGGGCTCCACGGTGGGCGAAGTCGTTTTCAATACCGCCATGACGGGGTATCAGGAAATTTTGACCGACCCCAGTTATTGCCAGCAGATCGTCACGCTCACCTACCCGCACATTGGCAACTATGGCGTGAACCGCCAGGATATTGAAGCCAGCCGAGTTCATGCCGCCGGTTTGGTCATCCGCGATTTGCCCCTGCTGGCGTCCAATTTTCGGCAAACCATGCCGCTTGGCGATTACCTGGCGCAAGAAAACACGGTCGCCATTGCCAATATCGACACACGCCAGCTCACGCGCCAATTGCGCAGCCAGGGTGCCCAAAACGGCTGCATTCTGGCGCTGCCTGCCGGCGTCGATTTAAGGCCGACAGATATCGACAAGGCCGTTGCAGCCGCCAAAACGGCGCCCAATATGTCGGGGCTTGACCTGGCCCGGGTTGTCAGTGCTGCGGCACCCTACGAATGGACGCAGAGCGAGTGGCAATTGTCCAACGCCGGCTTGAACGGCCAGCCCGGTTTTGGCTCGCAAATGGCACCCAAATTCCACGTCGTCGCGTTTGATTTCGGTGTGAAGTTCAACATTCTGCGCATGCTGGCGCAACGCGGCTGCAAGGTGACGGTCGTGCCGGCGCAAACTTCGGCCGCAGACGTGTTGAAGTACCAACCTGACGGCGTTTTTCTGTCCAACGGCCCAGGCGACCCCGGCCCGTGCGACTACGCCATTGCGGCTGCCCGCGAGCTCATCGAGTCGGGCGTGCCAACCTTCGGCATTTGCCTTGGCCACCAGATCATGGCACTGGCCAGCGGGGCGAAAACATTCAAAATGAAGTTTGGCCACCATGGTGCCAACCACCCGGTCAAAGACCTTGATTCTGGCCGCGTCAGCATCACCAGCCAGAACCACGGCTTCGCGGTGGATGCTGCGACGCTGCCTGCGAACATGAGGGCAACCCATGTCAGCCTTTTCGATGGCACCTTGCAAGGCCTGATGCGGACCGACAAACCTGCGTTTTGTTTTCAAGGCCACCCTGAAGCCTCGCCTGGCCCTCACGACATCAGTTATCTGTTTGACCGCTTCATCGGTTGGATGGAAAAAGCCGGGGAAAAACAATAATGCCAAAACGCACTGACCTCAAATCCATCCTCATTATCGGGGCCGGCCCCATCATCATCGGCCAGGCCTGCGAGTTCGATTACTCTGGCGTTCAGGCGTGCAAGGCGCTGCGTGAAGAGGGCTACAAGGTCATCTTGATCAACAGCAACCCGGCGACGATCATGACCGACCCGGACACGGCCGACGTGACTTATATCGAGCCGATCACGTGGCAGACGGTTGAGAAAATCATCGCCAAAGAACGCCCGGACGCGATTTTGCCCACCATGGGCGGCCAGACGGCGCTGAATTGCGCGCTGGATCTGTGGCACAACGGCGTGCTGGACAAATACAAAGGCGCAGCCACCCACAAGCCGATCGAGCTGATCGGAGCCACGCCCGAAGCCATCGACAAGGCGGAGGACCGATTGAAGTTCAAAGACGCCATGACCAAAATCGGCCTGGGATCGGCCCGTTCGGGCATTGCGCACAGCATGGACGACGCCTGGGGCGTGCAAAAAATCTTGGGGTTTCCCACGGTCATTCGCCCGAGTTTCACGTTGGGCGGCACGGGCGGCGGCATCGCCTACAACCCGGAAGAGTTTGAGACCATCTGCAAACGCGGCCTGGAGGCATCACCCACCCATGAATTGCTGATTGAAGAGTCGCTGCTGGGCTGGAAAGAATACGAGATGGAAGTGGTGCGCGACAAAGCGGACAACTGCATCATCATCTGCTCGATTGAAAACCTGGACCCCATGGGCGTCCACACCGGCGACTCCATCACGGTGGCACCCGCGCAGACCTTGACCGACAAGGAGTACCAAATTCTGCGCAACGCGTCGTTGGCCGTCCTGCGTGAAATTGGTGTGGACACCGGCGGCAGCAATGTGCAGTTTGCCATCAATCCGGATGACGGCCGCATGGTCGTGATCGAGATGAATCCGCGTGTGTCGCGTTCGTCGGCGCTGGCCTCCAAGGCCACCGGTTTCCCGATTGCCAAAATCGCCGCCAAGCTGGCCTGTGGTTACACCCTGGACGAACTGCGTAACGAAATCACGGGTGGCGCCACGCCAGCCAGTTTCGAGCCCAGCATCGACTACGTGGTCACCAAAATACCGCGTTTTGCGTTTGAAAAATTCCCTGCTGCCGATTCTCGTTTGACGACCCAAATGAAATCAGTCGGCGAAGTGATGGCCATGGGCCGCACCTTCCAGGAGTCCCTCCAGAAAGCCCTGCGAGGCCTTGAAGTCGGCGTTGACGGAATGAACGAAAAAACGCAGGACCGCGAGGTGCTGGAGAAAGAATTGGGCGCCCCAGGCCCGGAGCGCATCTGGTACGTGGGCGACGCGTTTGCGCAGGGCATGAGTGTGGACGAGGTGTTTGCGCTGACCAAAATTGACCGCTGGTTTTTGGTGCAGATCGAGGAAATCGTCAAGATCGAACTCGAGCTTGAAACCCAATCGCTCGATGACCTCGATGCCGGCACGTTGAGGGCACTGAAGAAAAAAGGGTTTTCAGATCGCCGCCTGGCAAGGCAGTTGAAGACCTCTGATGCCGCCATTCGGGACAAACGCCGCGCGCTCGGTGTTCGACCTGTTTACAAACGCGTGGACACCTGTGCAGCCGAATTTGCGACTAACACGGCCTACATGTACTCGACCTATGAGGCCGCTGGCAGTGAATGTGAAGCCATGCCCACGGCCAATAAAAAAATCATGGTGCTCGGCGGCGGCCCCAACCGCATTGGCCAGGGCATCGAGTTTGACTATTGCTGCGTACACGCGGCGCTGGCCTTGCGGGAAGACGGCTACGAGACCATCATGGTCAACTGCAACCCCGAGACCGTGTCAACCGATTACGACACCTCGGATCGCCTGTACTTTGAACCTCTCACGCTTGAAGACGTGCTTGAAATCGTCGACAAAGAGAAGCCATTGGGCGTGATCGTGCAATACGGCGGGCAAACCCCCTTGAAGCTCGCGCTCGACCTCGAAGCCAACGGCGTGCCCATCATCGGCACCAGCCCCGACATGATCGACGCCGCCGAAGACCGGGAGCGGTTTCAAAAACTGTTGCATGAGCTCAGCCTGCGCCAGCCGCCCAACGCCACTGCGCGAGCCGAACCTGAGGCACTGGAAAAAGCGGCTGCGCTGGGCTACCCGCTGGTGGTGCGTCCGAGTTATGTGCTGGGCGGCCGTGCCATGGAGATCGTGCACGAACAGCGCGACCTGGAGCGTTACATGCGCGAAGCCGTCAAGGTGTCGCACGACTCACCGGTGCTGCTGGACCGTTTTTTGAACGATGCGATTGAATGCGATGTGGATTGCATTCGCGACTCTGAGGGCCAAACCTTCATTGGCGGCGTCATGGAGCACATCGAACAGGCGGGCGTGCACAGCGGGGACTCGGCCTGCTCCTTGCCTCCCTATAGCCTGGGTGCGGCAACGGTCCAGGAGATCAAACGCCAGACCCGTGCCATGGCCGCTGCGCTGAATGTGGTGGGCCTCATGAACGTGCAGTTTGCCATTCAGAATGTCGATGAAAGTGGGACCAGGAAAGACGTGATCTTCGTGCTGGAGGTGAACCCGCGGGCGTCCCGCACCGTGCCCTTTGTCAGCAAGGCCACCGGCATCCAGCTGGCCAAGGTGGCGGCACGTTGCATGGCCGGACAAACACTGGCATCACAAGGCATCCGGCATGAAGTCAACCCGCCTTATTTCAGCGTGAAAGAGGCGGTGTTCCCCTTCGTCAAATTTCCTGGCGTGGACAGCATCCTCGGGCCGGAGATGAAGTCCACCGGCGAGGTGATGGGTGTGGGTTACACCTTTGGCCAAGCCTTCGTCAAATCGCAAATTGGCGCGGGCACCAAAATTCCGCAATCGGGCAGGGCTTTCATTTCGGTCAAGCAGACCGACAAGCCGCGTGCCGTGGCGGTTGCGCGTGAGCTGGCCGCCATGGGTTTTGATCTGGTGGCCACCCGTGGCACGGCTGCGGCCATCCATGCGGCGGGCATTCCATGCGCGGTGGTCAACAAGTTCACGGAAGGCCGCCCGAACATTGTGGACATGATCAAAAACAAGGAAATCGACCTGGTCGTCAACACGGTCGAGCAAAGGCGAAACGCCATCAGTGATTCACGCCACATCCGCACCTCGGCGCTGCTGGCGCGGGTCACCACCTTCACCACCATCGCCGCCGCAGAAGCGGCCGCAGAAGGCATGCGTTACCTCGATCGGCTGGGCGTGATTTCTGTGCAGGAAATGCATGAGCGCATTTCACAAACGCAAGCGGCTGCCTGAAAGCCGGGGTCTGGCCGCCACCCCAAAACTCTTGGCATAATCCGTCTCACCCTGGGGACAGACCAACGCATCCGCGTTGCTCTGTCCTTGCTATTTTTGACTTCAATTTCCGACTCCCATGGCCACCATTCCCATCACAAAACGCGGCTCAGAAAAACTCAAGGCTGAACTGCACAAACTGAAAACAGTCGACCGCCCCTGGGTCATCAACGCCATCGCAGAGGCGCGAGCCCAAGGCGACTTGAGCGAAAACGCGGAATACGAGGTGGCCAAAGACCGTCAGGGCTTTATCGAGGGCCGAATTCAAGAAGTCGAAGGCAAGTTGTCGGCCTGCCAGATCATTGACCCGGCCAGCTTGGACGCTGAAGGCAAAGTGGTGTTTGGCTCCACCGTTGAGCTCGAAGACGAAGACACATCGAAACGCGTGACCTACCAAATTGTGGGTGAAGACGAGGCCGACCTCAAGCTGGGCTTGGTCAACATCGGCTCTCCCATCGCCCGGGCGCTGATTGGCAAAGAAGAGGGTGATTCTGTTGAGGTGCAGGCACCGGGCGGCCTCAAGCATTTTGAAATCATTTCGGTGCGTTACGTTTAAACCCCACTCGGCATGAGGCGGCTTTCAGTTTGGATTGGCGCCCTTTGGTGGGGCAGCTTGGCCACGCTGGCTTGCCTGGTGGTGCCCCTGCTTTTTGCGCACCTGCCGACGCCTGCCATGGCCGGCCACCTGGCCGCGAAACTGTTCACGGCACAGACTTGGGTGTCGGTGGCCTGCGCACTGCTGCTGTTGTTGATTTCAACACGAAAAGAGCTGGATGTCCTTGACGAGTATGCCTATTCAGCTATTATTTATATAGTAGGCGGCATGTTGCTGGCGCTGTTGTCCGAGTTTGCAGTGGCGCCAAAAATCGTCGCCCGGGAGAACTTGAAGTTGTGGCACAGCGTGGGCAGCGTGATGTACCTTGTGCAATGGCTGTGTGCTGGCATGACATTCTGGAAACTGCTTTCATACCATCAGGCCAGCCACCACGGCCACGGTTGACGCCCTGTTTACTTCAGCCCTGGCTGCGTTTCTTGATGCTGACCTGCTTGGGTTTGGCGCGTTTCACTTCACCGCCCGCGGTCAAGCGCTGGTTGCCCAGCACCCTCAAAGTTTTGACCTCGGGACGCTGGCCGCCTCGTTTGCTGTATTTCAGCACTTTGATGTCGCGCGGGCCAGGCTTGCGGCCTTCGTCAGGTTCGCCCGCTTCTTTGGCGGGCAGGGGTCGCCACAACACCAGCAATTTGCCAATGTGCTGAATGGGGGCAGCGTTGAGTTCGTCGGCCAGTGTCGCAAACATTGCTTCACGGGCGGCACGGTCGTCCGAGAACACCCTTACCTTGATCAAGCCATGGGCGTTCAGTGCCAGATGGATCTCTTTTTTGACGGCGTCAGTCAATCCGTCGCCGCCAATCATCACGACTGGGTCGAGGTGGTGCGCTTGCGCACGTTGGTCTTTTCGTTGTTTGGGGTCAAGTTGGATAAGGGGCATGCCGCTATTATCGGTGTTGATGGCAAATGCTCAAACTAAACCCCAGGTCAAGACCCAGGCCAAGGCCAATGGCAGCAAAGTCAACCGGGCCTGGATCAATGACCACGTCAACGACCCGTTTGTCAAACTTGCCAAGCGTGAGGGCTATCGTGCGCGCGCCGCCTACAAACTCAAGGAAATTGACGAAAACTTCAAACTGGTCAAGCCTGGCCAGTTGGTGGTGGACCTGGGCTCCACGCCTGGCGCATGGAGCCAGTATTTGCGGCGCAAGATGGTCAGCAAACCCCCGGCGGCGGGCAGCACAGCCCTTGGGGATTTGCATGGCAGCATCATTGCGCTCGACATTTTGCCCATGGATCCGGTAGATGGCGTGGTCTTCTTGCTGGGCGATATCCGCGAATCCGAGGTGTTGGAGCGTCTCAGTGCCGAAATGGCCGGACGGCTTGCCGATGTGGTGGTGTCTGACATGGCCCCCAATTTGTCTGGCATTCATTCGGCTGACGCTGCCAGGGTGCAGCACCTGATTGAACTGGCGATTGACTTTGCACGGGCCCACATGAAACCCCAGGGCACCGTGGTGGCCAAGGTGTTTCACGGAACCGGCTACAACGACCTGGTCAAAATGTTCAAACAAAATTTCCAGGTGGTCAAACCCGTCAAACCCAAGGCCTCCCGGGACAAGTCCACAGAGACTTTTTTGATTGGCATGGGTCTGAAAGCACCCATCGGGTGACAGGCATTGTCCTGAGACTGCAAAAACCCGTGAAATAGTGTGTCTTGCTTGGCCGCAAGCCTTGAAACACCTAAAATGGGGCGCAAGTAGCCAGAGTTAGCCAAGGCCTTATTTTTTTCTATGCGTTCGCACTGGAGTCTCGTTTGAATAATCAGTGGTTTTCCAAAATTGCCGTCTGGATGGTGATTGCCCTCGTGCTTTTCACCGTGTTTAAACAATTCGACACGCGCGGCGCTGCTGGCGCCGGGTATGTTGCCTACTCCGATTTTCTTGAAGAAGTGCGTGGCAAACGCATCAAAAGCGCCATCATTCAAGAAAGCCCCGGCGGCACCGAAATCGTCGCCGTCACCAATGACGACCGCAAAGTCCGCGTCACCGCCACCTACCTGGATCGTGGCTTGGTGGGCGACTTGATTGCCAACGGCGTCAAATTTGACGTCAAAGCCCGTGAAGAAAGCTCCCTGCTGATGACGCTGTTGATCAGCTGGGGCCCCATGTTGTTGTTGATTGGCGTGTGGGTGTATTTCATGCGCCAGATGCAGGGCGGCGGCAAGGGCGGGGCCTTCAGCTTTGGTAAAAGCAAGGCCCGAATGCTGGACGAAAACACCAACCAGGTGACCTTTGCAGACGTGGCCGGCTGTGACGAGGCCAAAGAAGAAGTCAAAGAAGTTGTCGATTTCCTGAAAGACCCGGCCAAATTCCAGAAACTTGGCGGACGCATTCCGCGCGGCCTGCTGCTGGTCGGGCCTCCAGGCACTGGCAAAACACTGCTCGCCAAAGGCATTGCCGGCGAAGCGAAAGTGCCCTTCTTCAGCATTTCCGGCTCTGATTTTGTCGAGATGTTTGTCGGCGTCGGCGCAGCCCGTGTGCGCGACATGTTCGACAACGCCAAAAAGAATGCGCCTTGCATCATCTTCATCGACGAGATCGACGCCGTTGGCCGTCAGCGTGGCGCTGGCTTGGGCGGGGGCAACGACGAGCGTGAGCAAACATTGAACCAGATGCTGGTCGAGATGGACGGTTTTGAGACCAATGTGGGCGTGATTGTGGTTGCCGCCACCAACCGCCCGGACATTCTTGATTCCGCCTTGTTGCGCCCTGGCCGTTTTGACCGCCAGGTTTATGTCACGCTGCCTGATATTCGGGGCCGTGAGCAGATTCTGGGCGTGCACATGCGCAAAGTTCCCCTGGGACAGGATGTGAATGCGGGCGTCATCGCACGTGGTACGCCCGGCATGTCTGGGGCCGACCTGGCCAACCTCTGCAATGAAGCCGCCTTGATGGCCGCCCGGCGCAGTGCCCGCGTGGTGGAGATGCAGGACTTCGAGAAAGCCAAAGACAAAATCTTGATGGGCCCTGAACGCAAGAGCATGGTCATGCCCGAAACCGAGCGCAAAAACACGGCCTACCATGAGTCTGGACACGCCCTGATCGGCAAGCTCCTGCCCAAGTGTGACCCGGTGCACAAAGTCACAGTCATCCCGCGCGGCCGCGCCCTGGGTGTCACCATGAGCCTGCCGGCGCAAGACCGCTACAGCTACGACAGCGAGTTCATGCTGAGCCAAATCAGCATGTTGTTTGGTGGTCGCATCGCCGAAGAGGTGTTCATGGGCCAGATGACCACGGGTGCCAGCAATGACTTTGAGCGCGCCACCCAAATTGCCCGCGACATGGTCACCCGTTATGGCATGACCGACGCATTGGGTCCTATGGTCTATGCTGAAAACGAAGGCGAAGTGTTTTTGGGCCGCTCCGTCACCAAGACCACGACCATGAGCGAGCAAACCATGCAGAAGGTGGATGCTGAGGTGCGGCGCATCATCGACCAGCAATACGCCCAGGCGCGCAAGCTGATCGAAGGCAACAAAGACAAAATGCATGCCATGGCCAAAGCGCTGCTTGAATGGGAAACCATTGACAGCGACCAGATCGACGACATCATGGCCGGCAAAGAACCGCGTGCGCCCAAAGACTGGACGCCCCGTGTGCCACCGGCTACGCCGCCAGCGGCGGGCGGCGGCCCGGCGGGTGGAACGCCGGTGGTTGCGCCAGACACCGCCCCGACGACGGCCTAAATGGTGGCTGCGGCGGCCCCACTGCCGCATTTGCCGGGGCTGGCAGTCTATTTGGCCAGGCCTTCATTCTTCAAAAAATAGAGCAAACTATGTAGCTCTCATAAGGACATTCGGCTTTTTAGGTCATGATTAGCCACTTTTCCTGTCCATGAACTGGCAAACCTCTCGCTTTTCAATTGACCTTGCCAGCCCCAAGGTGATGGGCATTGTCAACGTCACGCCGGATTCGTTTTCGGACGGTGGCCACCATGACTCCACCGTGGCGGCGCTGCGCCATTGCGAGAACCTTCTCAAAGCCGGCGCGGACATTCTGGACATTGGCGGCGAGTCGTCGCGGCCCGGTGCCCAGCCATTGCCCTTGCAAGCTGAGCTGGACCGTGTCGTTCCCCTGGTGGCCGAGGCGGTCAAGTTGGGCGTTCCGATTTCGGTGGACACCTACAAACCCGCAGTCATGCAGGCGGTGCTGGATTTAGGCGCTGACATCATCAATGACATTCGGGCCCTGCACGCGAATGCACCGCTGTTGCAAGACAGCCGGGTTACACCGCAGCAGTTGGGCAGAGGCGACGCCAACCAGGACCTTGCGCCAGCGCTTGCGGCTCTGGGCGTGGTCGGCGCCCACCCCAACTGCGGCATCTGCCTGATGCACATGCACCGGGACCCCCAGACCATGCAGCTGCAGACCATGCAGGGTGATGTTGTGCCACAGATACTATTATTTTGGAAGCAAGCTATTGAGCAAGCAAGGGGACAAGGGGTCGATTTGTCTCGCATCGTGCTGGACCCGGGCATTGGATTCGGCAAAACCGTGCTGCAGAATTTTGAATTGCTGGCAAGGCAGGCTGAACTGCTGGAGGCAGGCCTGCCGCTCATGGTGGGCTGGTCCAGAAAATCGTCATTGGCCGTTGCCGTCAGCACCTCGCTGGCCACCGTGGCGACGCTGGACGTGCGCGACCGCATGGTGCCCAGCGTGGCCGCCGCCGTGCTTGCGGTCGAACGCGGCGCCAGCATTGTGCGGGTGCATGATGTGCGTGAGACCGTCCAGGCCTTGAGAGTGCTCAAAACCTGCCAACAAGCTGGCAGAAAATAGCGTTTTTGCCAGCCACACACCAAAGAAGGAAACCCAAGCCAATGTCCAGAACGTTTTTCGGCACCGATGGAATTCGCGGCAAAGTCGGCGTCATGCCGATCACACCTGATTTTGTGCTGCGCCTGGCCCATGCGGTCGGGCGCGTGCTCAAGCGGACTGAGGCTCGGCCTACCGTCCTGATTGGCAAAGACACCCGGATATCAGGCTATATGCTGGAGAGTGCGCTGGAGTCCGGCTTCAATTCGGCGGGTGTCGATGTGGTGTTGCTGGGGCCAATCCCGACGCCGGCCGTGGCCTATCTCACGCGGGCCCAGCGCGCGTCCCTGGGCGTGGTGATCAGTGCCAGCCACAACCCCTTTGAAGACAATGGCATCAAATTTTTCAGCGCCCAGGGCACCAAATTGCCCGATGCCTGGGAGATCGACGTCGAAGCGGCGATGCAGGAGCCGCCCACCTGGGCTGAATCTGCGGCTTTGGGCAAAACGCGCCGGCTTGACGATGCAGCAGGGCGCTACATCGAGTTTTGCAAAAGCACGTTTGCCAATGACTTGACGCTCAAAGGCCTCAAAATTGTGGTCGATGGCGCGCACGGCGCGGCCTACCAGGTGGCACCCAAGGTGTTTCATGAACTGGGGGCGGAGGTGATTGCCATTGGCTGTGCGCCCGACGGCTTGAACATCAACCTGGACGTCGGTGCCACGCATCCTGAAGCGCTGGTGGCGGCCGTCAAAGCCCACCATGCCGACTATGGCATCGCGATGGATGGCGATGCCGACCGCCTACAGCTGGTGGACGCCTGCGGGCGCCTGTTCAATGGCGACGAAATTCTTTACCTGATGGTTAAGGAGCGGCTCCTGCGCGGCGGGCAAATCCGCTCCAAGCGCGCCAGCGAAGCGGTGCAGGGTGTGGTTGGCACCCTGATGACCAACATGGCCGTTGAACTGGCGCTCAAGGCCGAGAACGTTGAGTTGGTGCGGGCAAAAGTGGGTGACCGTTATGTGCTCGAAGAACTTGAAGCCCGTGGCTGGCTGCTGGGGGGTGAAGGTTCTGGCCACCTGCTGGCGCTGGACAAACACACCACGGGCGACGGCATTGTCTCGGCCTTGCAGGTTTTGCAGGCCTGTATCCGCAGCCGACAAAGCCTGGCGCAATTGCTGCACGGCGTGACACTGTTCCCGCAAGTGCTGATCAACGTGCGGGTTCAACCCGGGCAAGACTGGCGCATCAACAGCGCCCTGGCCGACGCCACCAAAGCGGTTGAAGCAGAACTTGGCGAGACGGGCCGTGTCCTGATCCGCGCCAGCGGCACCGAGCCGCTGGTTCGGGTGATGGTCGAAACGCAGGACCTTGCCCAGGCGCAGCGTTGTGCCCAGCGCCTTGCGGACTGCCTGGCCTGAATCACGGCCTTGACCTCAATGAGCATGACCATAACGTCGGTTGACACGCTTCAAAGCGGCCTGCGGGTCTGCCAGGCCAACTACGCCGATGCAAGCCACGCGCGGGCGTTGTCGCACCTGCTGAACCTGTATGCGCAGGACGTGATGGGCGGCGGCCACGCTTTGAGCCAGTTTGCGTTGGACAATTTGGCCCCTGAACTGGCCCGGCGCCCGCAGGCCTTCAGTGTTCTGGCGTTTGTGCAAGGGGAGGCGGCCGGCTTGGTCAATTGCATGGAGGGGTTTTCCACGTTTGCGTGTAAACCCCTCGTCAATGTGCATGACCTGGCGGTGCATCCCAAATTCAGGCGGCGTGGCATTGCCCGTCAAATGATGGGCCTGGCCGAGCGGATTGCGCTAAGCCGTGGTGCGTGCAAGCTGACGCTGGAGGTGTTGCAAGGCAATGCAAGCGCCATCCAGCTGTACCGGGAGATCGGGTTTTTAAATTACCAGCTTGACCCGGCCATGGGCCAGGCCGTGTTTTTGCAAAAGTTGCTTGAATGAGCGAGTCCAAGCCCGCTTCCCCGACGCCAGCCGCTTCGTCCGCGTCGATCTGGCACACGCTTCGGCATAAACAGTTTCGGGCGTTGTGGGCCAGTGGCGGTGTTTATTTCATCGGCAACGCCATGCAAACCATGGCCGCCAGCTGGATGATGGTGCAAATCTCCGGCTCGGCGTTTTTGGTGGCGCTGGTGCAAACGGCAGTGTTTCTGCCGATGTTCATCCTCTCGCTGCCAGCGGGCGTGTGGGCCGACATCACAGACCGGCGCAAATTGATTCTGGCGGCCCTGATTGTGCAAACCGTCAACGGCATTTTGCTCACCGTGTTAATGCTGACCAAGGTGGGCGGCCCAGGTGTGTTGTTGTTCATGATCTTCGTCAGCGGCAGCTGCACCGCCTTGATGTCGCCCGCCTGGAACTCCACCATCATTGATTCCGTGCCGCGTGAAGAGTTGCCCCCTGCCATCAACATCGTCTCTATTGCGTACAACGCCGCACGCGCCTTGGGGCCAGCCCTGGCCGGCCTGGTGTTCACGCTATTTGGCGGTGCCTGGAATTTCGCCCTGGCCGTGGCCAGCACGGTCACCATGGCGCTGGCGATGCGGCGCAACCCGCCCATGGCCCACCCGCCGAGCCGCCTGCCGCCCGAGCGCCTGTGGGGTGGCATGGTCAGTGCGCTGCGTTTTGCGCGGCATTCTCAAACGGTGCTGGCCCAACTGGTGCGCACGGTGGCGTTCAGTGCAGCGGGTTGCGCCTTATGGGCGTTGTTGCCGGCCATTGGCAAACAGCAGCTTGAATTGGAGGCGGCGGGCTTTGGCCTTTTGATGGGGTGCCTGGGCGGCGGCGCGGTGGGCATCGGTTTTTTCATAGGCCGCTTGCGCAGCCGGTTTGGTTTGGAGCGGGTCGTCAAAACGGCCTGTGTGGCCTATGCGCTGATGATGCTGGTGGCCGCGTATTCAAGCTGGGACCCGCCGGTTTACGCGGCATTGGTCGTCGCGGGCGCATCCTGGATGGCGGCCATGTCCACCTTCAATACCGCCACGCAGACCAGCGTGCCGCCCTGGGTGCGGGCCCGCGCGGTGGCCATGCACACGGTCAGCGCTCTGGGGTCTTTTGCCATCGGCTCGGCCTTTTGGGGTGCCCTGGCAGATCTGGCAAGTTTGCCGTCGGCCCTGGGTTTGGCTGCGTTGGCGATGTTGGCAGGCTTGCTGTTGGCAAAGCCGTTTCCCTTGCGCATGGGTGAGGCGCAGGAGGTGACGCAAGCCAACGCCTGGCAAGAGTTGTTCATCACCCATGAACCCTCGCCCGAAAAAGGCCCCATCGCGGTCGAAACCATTTACCGCATTGAAGAGCACGATGCCAAGGCGTTTCTGGATGCCATCAGTGAATTGCGCGCTGTGCGCCGCCGCGACGGCGCGACCCTGTGGCGCGTCTACAGCGACCTGGCCAACGCCAACCGGTTTGTCGAACGCTTCATGGTCACCTCATGGGCCGACTACCTGCACCAGCGCTCTCGTTTGACATTGGCCGACCAAGAGCTTGAAGCCAGGGTGCGGGCCTTCCAACTCGAAGGCGTTCCAGTCGTCATGCAGCACTTTTTGGCCGAGAGTTGAGGAGAAATAGCCGATATGTTCCCGTGAATAGGGCATAGTTTGCTATTTTATTTGAAGCATTCGATAATTTTCAAGTGAATGGGCCGAACCCTTGCGCCATTCGGGCCAGGCCGTGCGTCAAAGTCCGCAGGCGCAGGGCAAGGCTACCAGCTGTTGCGCAACTCCCGCAGTTTCATGAACACCGTTTTCGCGTCCGGTTGCTTCGGCAAGTCGGAAAATTTTTCGCGAAGCTGGTCGATGATCAGGGCGTTGTCCAGCCGAAAGAACGTGTTGAACAGTTTCTCCTGCGCCAGCGTCGTCACGACCGCGCTAGCGGCATCGTGCCCTGTTACTGATGGCAACAGCGCTGCCGCCGCCACATTGTCTGGCTCGCGCGCCAGGGTGAACTTCAAATTGTTTTCAATGTAGTCATGGCCGGGGTAGACCCGCGTGTTGTCGGGCAGTTTGGCCAATTGCTCAGAAAACGTGGCGTACATGGCGTGTACGTCGCCGCCGTTGTGGACATTGCCGGCCCCGGCATTGAACAAGGTGTCACCGGAGAACAGCGCGGGCTGCTCGGTGTGGGCGAACAGGCAGATGTGGCACAACGTGTGGCCGGGCGTGTCCAGGCATTCGAGTTCGACGGTTTTGCCAACCCTGATCACGTCGCCCGCCATCACGCCACGATCCATGCCCGCAATTTTGCCGCCTGCCTTGTGGTGCGCAATGACCTTGGCCCCGGTGGCTGCCACGACCGCCGCATTGCCGCCGGTGTGGTCGTGGTGTTCATGCGTGTTGAGAATTTGCGTGATCTGCCAGCCTTTGACACGGGCTGTGTTCAGGGTTTTTTCAGAGTCCAGCGGGTCGATCGCCAAAGCTTCTCCGGTCTCGGGGCAAGCAATCAGGTAGTTGAAATTACGGTAGGCGTTGGCGGTCCAGATGCGTTCGACGATCATGATGTGCAGCTTGCAATAATGTAAAAGGACTTGTGAAGGGATGTGTGAAGGGACGTGTGAATGCAATTGTGAAAACAATCCTCACGGCAGTCCGGTTTGTCAGGGCACCTGCCATTGCACTGGGGAGATTTTCGCACCGGTCAGCGTCATTTGCGCACTGGCTTGCGAGCGGGCCTATTTTTCGCTGTCGAGACGATATTCTCAATATGTCACAGGTGAAAACCCTCGCCTCAAATTTATCGGCGGGGCCGTGTGTTTGAATGCGAAAAATCATTTGAGTAAGACACGCCCCCATGAAAAATATCGTGACCCAAGTCGCTCCCAAGGCCTTGGCGGACAGGCAAATCAAGACCGCGATCGCGCTGGCCGTGGCGGGCCTGGCCACTTGCGCGGTCAGCGCGCAAACCCTCCAGGATGTCGTGGTGTCGGCGTCACGGGCTGCGCAAAAAAGCTTTGATGCGCCGGCCGCCGTTCAGTTGATTGACCGCGACACGATAGAAAACGCCGGGCCGCAGGTGAACCTGTCCGAGTCGCTGAACCGCGTGCCGGGGCTGACCATCTTGAACCGGCAAAATTACGCGCAGGACTTGCAGTTGTCGATCCGCGGCTTTGGCGCGCGCTCGGCATTTGGCATTCGCGGCATTCGCCTGTTGGTGGACGGCATCCCGGCCACCACGCCCGACGGACAAGGCCAGGGCTCGTCGATCAGCCTGACATCCACGGACCGCATCGAGGTGTTGCGTGGCCCTTTGGCTTTGTTGTACGGCAATTCATCGGGCGGCGTGGTTCAGGCCTTCACGCGGGATGCACCGCCCGAGCCTGAGTTTGATGCCCAATACTTCACCGGGTCTTATGGCCTGCGCCGCTCAGACTGGCAATATGCCGGCACATTGGGGGCCGACAAAGACGGCAAAGGCGGCGTGGGGCTGGTGGCCGATTACAGCGCCTTCAGCACCGATGGTTTCCGCGACAACAGCCGCACCGAGCGCAAACAGTTCAACGGCAAATTGAGCTTTGGCCCGAGCGAGAAAACCCGTGTCAACTTGGTGTTCAACCAGTTCGACATGCCGCTTGCGCAAGACCCGCTGGGTCTGACGGCGGCGCAGCTGGCCGCCATTCCAAGCCAGGCGGGCACCAACGCCATTGCCCGTAGCGTGCGCAAAATTGTGCTGCAAAACCAGTTCGGCGGCTCGCTGCTGCACATGATCGATGCCGACAGTTCGGTGACTGCCCGGGCCTATTACGGCACCCGCGACAACACCCAGTTCCAGGTTGGCGGCAACACGATTCCAGTCGCGCCGACGCTCAACGGTGCCTGGGTGGGATTGAACCGTGCGTATTACGGCATCGGCTTGCAATACAACGCCGAATCCAAGCTGGCCGGAACACCCGTGAAATGGGCCGCCGGTTATGAGTTTGACCGCTCCCGCGAAACCCGGCAGGCCGGTGGCGCGGCGGGTGGGCAGAAAACTGCCACGCTGCTGCGCAATGAAGACAACCAGGCTGAAAACAGCGACTTGTTTGCCCAAGGCACTTTCTTAGTGTCTGAAAAAATATCCCTGATCGCTGGCCTGCGGTCCAGCACTGTGCGTTTGGGCAGCGATGACAACTTTTTGACCGATGGCGACGGTTCCGGCTCCAAAAGTTACCAGGCTACCAGCCCCGTGCTGGGCATCACCTGGCATGCCAGCGACAGCTTGAACCTGTATGCCAACTACGGCAAAGGTTTTGAGAGCCCCACCCTGGCGGAAGTGGCCTACACCGGCAGCGTGGCACCCTTGACGCCAGCATTCAATACGGCCTTGAATGCCTCGCAAAGCCAGCACCTTGAGCTGGGTGCCAAGTGGCAGGCAAGTTCGCAATCGCGGCTGGACTTCACTGTCTACCAGATTGACACGAGCGATGAAATTGTCACCTTGCTCAGCAGTGGCGGCAATTCATCGTTCAAGAACGCGCCGGGCACGCGGCGCAGCGGTTGGGAGCTCTCAGGCAGCAGCTTGTTTTCGCCCAACTGGCGCGGCACGGTCTCGGCGTCGCAAATCGATGCGAGTTATTCGCAGGCGTTCACCAGCGGCACCACCCTTGTGGCGGCCGGCAACAAGCTTCCTGGCATTCCGCAAACATTTTTATTCTCTGAACTGGTGTGGACTGAGCAAGCCGCGAGCCTGACGCGCAAACGCGCGGCGCCGCAAGGCTTGCAGGCCGGGCTGGAATTCACCCAGGCGGGACGCCTGTTCGCCAATGACGGCAACACCGCCTCGGCCGATGGCTACGCCACGCTGAATGCCAAAGTAAGCAAGGGCTGGATGGTGGGTGCCGGCAGCCTGACCGTGTTTGCGCGGGTCGACAACCTGACCGACGAGCGTTACGTCGGCTCGGTCATCGTCAACCAGGCCGCATCGCAGTTTTTTGAACCTGCGCCAGGGCGCAACTGGACCTTGGGTCTGAAGCTGGTGGTGCCGCTTTAACGAGAACGCTTCATCATGAAAGCGTCAATATAAAAATTAAGCAGGCACAAGGAGTGGGTTGACGCACACCGCGCCAACCCAGGGCATGACCTGAATGCTTAACCCGGAATGCGCACCGGCAAGTGTGTGATGCCACGCACAAAAGTGGACAAGGTGCGCTTGGGTTCACCCAGCACTTCGATGGTCTCGAAACGCTTCAAAATCTCTTCCCACAAAATCTTGATTTGCATCTCCGCCAGGCGGTTGCCCACGCAGCGGTGGATGCCAAACCCGAACGACAAATGCTGGCGCGGACGGGCCCGGTCAATGATGAAGTCATTGGGGCGGTCAATCGCCTCTTCATCGCGGTTGCCGGACAAGTACCACATGATGACCTTGTCGCCTTTTTTGATCTGCTTGCCACCCAGTTCGGCGTCCGCCAGCGCGGTGCGGCGCATCATGGGCAGTGGGGTTTGCCAGCGGATGATCTCGGGCACCATGCTGTCCACCAGTTTGGGATTGGCCCGCAGTTTGGCCCACTCTTCAGGGTAGCGGCTCATGGCCAGCAGGCCGCCAGACATGGAGTTGCGGGTGGTGTCGTTGCCGCCGACGATCAGCAGTATGAGGTTGCCCATGAACTCCCGCGGGCCCATGTCGCGCGTGGCGGGGTTGTGCGCCAGCATTGAAATCAGATCCGTTTTGGGCGGTGCGTTGACGCGTTCGTTCCACAATTTTGTGAAGTAGGCCAGCATCTTGCCCAGCTCCTGCATCCGCGCTTCCTGTGACTCAACAATTTTGTCCAGCTCTGGCACCGAGGTCGCCACGTCAGACCACCAGGTCAAAAGTTTGCGGTCCTCAAACGGGAAATCAAACAACGTGGCCAGCATCATCGTGGTCAGTTCGACGGAGACTTTCTCGACCCAGTTGAACTCTTGATTGCGCGGCAGCGAGTCCAGAACTTTGCAGGTGCGTTCGCGGATGGAGGCTTCCATGTTGGCCAAGTTGCCCGGCGCCACAATGGGGCTGACGGTTTTGCGCTGCTCGTCGTGTTTGGGCTGGTCCATGGCGATGAACATCTGGAGGCGCTCGCCCATGGGGGCGTC
The DNA here is from genome assembly GCA_025360385.1 of Burkholderiales bacterium. Lineage (GTDB taxonomy): Bacteria > Pseudomonadota > Gammaproteobacteria > Burkholderiales > Burkholderiaceae_C > JANYCG01. The sequence goes on from JANYCG010000167.1 coordinate 41,595, forward strand.
AAAAATGGCGATGCCGCCTTGCGACCAGTCGCTCGAATAAACGCCGTGGCTGGTGTCCACCTGCATGATGTCCTTGTATTTGGTGACGGACCAAAACCCGCCGTAGCGCTCGTTACGGGTGTAATGCACCGGGTCGTCGCGGCGCAGGCGCTCGAAGAAATGTTCAATCGTGTCGTTTTGAAACCAATAGGGGTTGCTGACGTCAATCTCGTCGATCGGAAGGGAAAACGCCTCGGCGCGGCCGAAGTCGCGCTTGGGCATGAATATCTGCGTGTTGGCCTCGGTGGCGGTGATCAGCTCGGACATGGCGATGTTCCTTCAATGTTGCCCGTTGGGCATGGTGACGACCAGGCCGTCCAGTGCGTCCGATACCTCAATCTGGCAGGCCAGCCGTGAGTTGGGTTTGGTTTCCGCCGCAAAGTCGAGCATGTCTTCTTCCATTTTTGACTGCTCCCCCAGCTTGCTTTGCCATTCGGGCGTGATGTACACGTGGCAGGTGGCGCAGGCACAACTTCCGCCGCAGTCGGCGTCAATGCCGGGCACGTTGTTGTCGATGGCGGCGCGCATGAGCGACAGGCCGTTGGTGGCAGGCACAGTGTGGGCGGTGCCGTCGAATTCAATGAAGGTAACTTGGGTCATGCTTATTAAAAAGTAGAGCGTTATGCGCTTTGTTGGTGGGGATTTCGAGGGGTTTTATCGGAAAAAAAATAAGGATTTCACACACCTTGTGCCATGAAGACGTGCGAACGGGTGGCGCGGATCCGCAGGGCCAGTAGCGGCGCGTATTCCGGCGAGTCGTACCAGGCCTTGAGCTGTTCCAAGCTGGGAAACTCCAGCAGCACCGTGCGTTTGGGCAAATTGTTGCCTTCGAGCTGGACACTTGCGCCACCGCGCACCAAAAACTTGCCGCCATATTGTGCGATGGTGGCCGGAACCCCTTTGCGGTACTCGTCGTACAGGGCTGCGTCCAGCACTTCAATATCACCGATCAAATACGCTGCCATATCAATTTCTCCGGTTGTGTGGAAAAAACATTGTAAGGATTTGATGCTGCTTTTGGATGGAACCTGAGCGACGCCGGACTGAACAATGGCAGCGCCACGCAGGCCGGTTCAAAGGCGTCAGCCTTTGCCCACTGCGGCCGCCGACAACGCGGCACGGACATCACGCTCCAGCAGGCCATACATGTCGGCAAACTCTCCGGGTGTCTTGCCGCTGGCCGCAAAAGCGCTGACCAGCGCATCGCGCTTGGCCTGCCTGCGGCCATGTTCAGCCAATGCCGCCTCCAGCGGCGCATTGCCCTGCGCCAGGTTGGCAGGCAGTCGGGCAAGATAGTCCGCAGCGTTTAGCCCAGAGGCCTCAATGGCAGTCAGCAAACGCGTGTACAACTCGCCACCCAAATCAGCGCGCGAGCGGGTTTGCTTGCGGCGAAACAATTCGACAATGGACAGAAAAACGTGCTCGGGTGCCACCGCCTCGACGGGTTTGCCGTCCAGGCCGTGGCGCAAGTTGCCAGCCGCCACGCTTTGCAGGTAACGCGCCGAACGGGTGTGCAGACCCAAGGCGGCTTTGAGGCTGTCGCGGCTGAAGTCAGCGGGGTGTTTGGCCAGCAGATCCTGGAAAACACCGAGTTTGAGCGGCAAAAAATGAGCGCCAAACAGCGCGGGATAGAGTTCAAACAGTTTTTCCAGAACGGCTTGGACCGAGGGCTGTACGGCAGGTTTTTGCGGCTGGGGCGGCGTCGCGGCGGCAGTTTCTGGCAGGGAAGTTTCTGGGGTTGGCGCTGCCGTAGAGCTGGCATCGCTCTCAGGCATTTTGGCCGATAAGCTTGTGTCGTCGAAGGTCTCGGCAAGGGCGAATTCGCAAAGCGTGGCAGTGGTCATGTGAGTCAATGGCTTGGGGAGCGGTGGGCAGGGGAAAATTGGAGGCGTGAAAGTTGTGTCATCAACCCATGCGACTCGATAGCGCTGCCAGCTTGTTGGACAGCTCGCGCACCGCCTCGGTCAGGTCCAGCAGTTCACGTTCTTTCATCAAGTCGATTTTCTCATGCAACAGCTCAATCTCAAGCTCGGCCTTGACGTTGATTTCATAGTCGTTTTCGGCATGTCGCCGGTCCAGTTCGGATTGGCGGTTCTGGCTCATCATGATGGCCGGCGCCGTGTAGGCGGCCTGAAAGGACAGCAGCAGGTTGAGCAAAATGAAAGGGTAAGGGTCCCAGGCGCTGCTGCCTGAAAGGACGTTGCCCGTGATCCAGACCAGGATGGCCGTGCTTTGAATCAGGATGAAACGCCAGGAGCCAATGGTGCGGGCCACGGCGTCGGCGAGGCGTTGGCCCTGGGTTGGTGGCACCAGCGCAAGGGTCTCTGGCGCAGCCAGTGGCCGCAAGGGCTGCTTTTGCCGGTGCAGGCGGCGATGGGTGCGCAGAAGTCTGAGCTGGCTTTGCTCCTCTGGGAGAACAGCAGGCGTGGACGGCGGGGGTTTGCTTGGGGTCATGCCCCATTTTCGGTGAATTTAGCCCAGCATTTGCAGCACCGTGTCGGACGGGCGGCACAGGCGCGTGCCCTGGGGGCCAACCACCACCGGGCGGTTCATCAAAATGGGGTGCGCCAGCATGGCGTCCAGCAAGTCCGCATCGGTCCGGGCCGGGTGGTCCAGGTTCAACGCCGCGTTCAGCTCGTCGTAGGCCGCGCCCTTGCGTCGCAGCAGCTCGCGCACGCTGATGCCCATGGCGGCCATCAGCGCGACGAGCTTGGTGCGGCCCGGCGGGTTTTTCAGGTACTCGATGACGGTCGGCTCAATGCCAGCCGCACGGATATGCGCCAGCACCTTGCGGGAGGTGCCGCAGTCGGGGTTGTGGTAGATCGTGAAGGCGCTCATGGTCATCAAAGGCAAAAAACAAGCCGGGTTCAAAGTTTGAGAGTGAAAAGTTCCGTATGTTCCCGTAGGGACTTAATAGTTTGCTATTTATTATATAGCATATTCGGTTCGAACCGGGTCAAGCCGCGTCGCTAGCCTGGCACCAATGCCGCCGCCCAAACATTGCGTCGGCACAAGACCCCCGCTGCTTTGTGGCGCGATGCTGGCGAAACTGGCGCTGAACCGGCTGGCACCGGTGCTGCGGCTTCCTGTTGCAAAAGGCTCAGAGCAGCGTCCCGTTCACCGACACAGGCGACAAATTGACCTCTTCCCCCGCCGCGTCCATCAGCTCACAAATGAGGCCGTGGCGCAGGCCGCCGCTGGCGTGGTGGAGTTGGTCGATCCCAAGCACATCAAACACCGCCCGCAATATCGCCAAGCCGCCACCAATGACGGGACGGCGCGCGGCCTGAATGCCTGGCAACGCCAGATGGTCGATATCTTTGGCCTGCAACAGGGCCTGCAGCAACCAGTCCAGCCCATTGCGGCTCACGTGGGACGAGGGCCATCCGGCGGCGGCCAGCACCTCGCTCACGGCCGCGACGGTGCCGGCTGACCCATAGGCCGCCTCCCACGACGGCTTGCGATAGCTCAGGGTTGCGACGTCCAGCATCGCCCGTGCGGCGAGTTCTGCCGCGTCGAAGGCCGCCTGGGTGAACTGGCCTTGCGGGAAATACAACTGCGACCACACAATGCTGCCCACTTGGAAAGAGTCCAGGGCCGTGGCTTCAAACCCCTGGCCCAAAACAAACTCGGTGGAACGCCCGCCAATGTCAACCACCAGGCGGCGCTCGCCTGACGAGGCAAGCAAATGGGCGACCCCCTGGAACGTCAGGCGCGCCTCGTCGCGGCCAGAAATCACGCGAACGGGGAAGCCCAGTGCCTGGTTGGCAAGCGCCAAAAATTGGTTTCTGTTGCGTGCGTCACGCAAGGTTTGGGTTGCGACGGCGTTCACCAGGGCCGGATTGAATCCAGCGAGGTGGCCGCCGAACCGCGCCAGGCAGTCTAAGCCGCGCTGCATCGCTTCAGCAGACAGGTTCCGGTTGTCGTCCAGGCCATTGCCTTGGCGCACGGTTTCTTTCAGGTAGTCGGTGCGGAAGTACTGGCCGCGGTCAATGCGCCCAATCTCCAGGCGAAAGCTGTTGGATCCCAGATCAACAGCGGCAAGGCGGGTTCCGTCAAGCATGGTTCACAACAAAAAGTGCCGAAAGTTCCCGCTGTATATGCGTAGGTAGCTTCAAAATATATAGCATTCAAAAAAACAAGGGTTTGGCGCTCCCCAAGGGTTGGTACCGAAAGCCTATGACACCTGAATAACAAATTTTTAACCGGCCAGCCAGCCGATCCTGTGTCACATCACTGTCACAAAAGCTTCGTAAAGTCCTCCCATCTGCTGATTATCCCTTGCTGTTTAACTCGAAAGGCGTTCCATGAATCCAAGCTTCAAACCTGCTGCGATGCAAGTTGCCATTGCACTTGCCATCACGGCATGCTCTCTGGCCAATGCCCAGGAGATCACGGGCGCAGGTGCCACCTTTCCCGCGCCGGTCTATTCAAAATGGGCGGCTGAATACAACAAGGCCACCGGTGTCAAAGTCAATTATCAATCCGTTGGCTCCGGTGCCGGCATCAAGCAAATTGACTCCAAAACCGTCGATTTTGGGGCCTCCGACATGCCGCAAACCGATGATGTTTTGAAGGGCAAAGGCCAAATCCAGTTTCCGACGGTGATTGGCGGCACCGTGCCCGTCATCAACGTCAAGGGCATTGCACCCGGCCAAATGAAACTCGATGGCCAGGTGCTGGGCGACATTTTTCTGGGCAAAATCACCCAATGGAACGACGCAGCCATCAAGGCACTGAACCCTGGCCTGCCATTGCCGGATGCGGCCATCGCGCCAGTGCGCCGGGCCGATGGTTCTGGCACCACCTTCAATTTCACCAACTACCTGAGTCGCGTGCACGCTGAATGGAAAAGCAAAGTCGGCGAAGGCACTGCGGTGAACTGGCCGGTTGGCGCGGGTGGCAAAGGCAATGAAGGTGTGGCGGCTTTTGTCAACCGCCTGCCCAATTCGATTGGTTACGTCGAATACTCCTACGTCAAGCAAAACAAGATGACTTACACCTTGTTAAAAAATCGCGATGGCGTCTTTGTGGCCCCCAATGAAGAGGCCTTCAAGGCCGCTGCTGCCGGGGCAGACTGGAACAAATCGTTCTATCAGTTGATCACCGACCAGCCGGGCAAAAATGCCTGGCCGATTTCCACCGCCACCTTCATCCTGATGAACCTCAAGCAGGACAAGCCGGTCAATGCCACGGAAACCTTTAAATTCTTCTCCTGGGCCTACAAGAACGGCGACCAAATCGCGCTGGATCTGGACTATGTGCCGCTGCCGGACAACGTGATGGCCGCCGTGCAAAAAGTCTGGGGCCAGGTCACTGACACGGCTGGCAAGCCAGTTGCCCTGAAATAAGCCCGTCACTGTTTTCGATTGAAGTTTCAGAACAAAGTTTCAGAACAACACGACCCAGGTGGCCAACACGTGTCCTCTACACTTGCACAGAGTGGCCTGCCGGGCAACGCGCTTGACCGGTCTGCCCAGAGTCCCCAAGCTTTCATGACCCAACACACGCACTTCAAAGCCGCCCGTTCTGGGCCGGTGGTTGACCGCCTTTTTGGCTGGCTTGCCAAGGGCGCGGCTTTGCTGACGCTGGCGATTTTGCTGGCCATTTTGGCGTCCCTCACCCTCAGCGCCTGGCCTGCCATCAGCCAATACGGGTTTGGTTTTTTGACCAGCACGACCTGGGACCCGGTCAAGGGGGAATTCGGCGGCCTCGTGATGATTTACGGCACGCTGATGACCTCGTTCATCGCCTTGTTGATTGCGGTGCCCGTCAGCTTCGGCATTGCCTTGTTCTTGACCGAGATGTCCCCGGCCTGGCTCAAGCGCCCGCTGGGCACTGCCATCGAGCTGCTGGCGGCCGTGCCGTCCATCGTGTATGGCATGTGGGGCTTGCTGGTGTTCAGCCCGGTGTTGTCAACCTGGGTGCAGCAGCCCTTGCAGGCCTGGTTCAAGGGCGTGCCGTATGTGGGCGCACTGTTCTCTGGGCCGCCGGTGGGCATCGGCATTTTGTCAGCGGGCATCATTCTGGCGATCATGGTGATTCCGTTCATTGCAGCGGTGATGCGCGACGTGTTTGAGGTGACGCCTGCGCTGCTCAAAGAGTCGGCTTACGGGCTGGGTGCCACCACCTGGGAGGTCGTGTCCAAGGTGGTGCTGCCTTACACCAAGGCCGGTGTGGTGGGCGGCATCATGCTGGGGCTGGGGCGGGCCATTGGCGAGACCATGGCCGTCACCTTCGTCATCGGCAATTTCAACAGGCTTGATTCACTGAGCCTTTTTCAGGCCGCCAACAGCATCACGTCGGCGCTGGCCAATGAATTTGCCGAAGCCGGCGAGGGCCTGCACCAAGGCGCGTTGATGTACTTGGGCCTGGTTTTGTTTTTCATCACCTTTGTCATCCTGGCCTTGTCAAAAATGTTGTTGGCGCAATTGAACAAACAAGAAGGGCTGAAGTCATGAACACCGGCAACCGCCTGCTGGACGCGCGGGCGCTGGAAAAAACCAGGCAAACCCGTTACGACGAACGCAAGTTTGTCAACCGCGTCGCGCTGACCTTGTCGCTGCTGGCGATGGCCTTTGGCCTGTTTTGGCTGTTCTGGATTCTGTTTGAAACCGTGCGTTTGGGCCTGGGCGGCCTGACGTTTGCCACCCTGACCCAGATGACGCCGCCGCCCAACGACGAAGGTGGCCTGGCCAATGCCATTTACGGCTCGTTTCTGATGGTGATGCTGGCCACTTTTGTGGGCACGCCAGTGGGCGTGATGGCCGGCATTTACCTGGCTGAATACGACAGCAAAGGCTGGCTGGCCACCGTCACGCGTTTCGTCAATGACATTCTGTTGTCGGCCCCCAGCATTGTGATTGGCCTGTTTGTCTATGCCGTGGTGGTGTCGCGCTTCAAGCATTTTTCGGGTTGGGCTGGTGTTCTGGCGCTGGCCTTGATTGTGATTCCGGTGGTCATCCGCACCACCGAGAACATGCTGCAACTGGTGCCCAGCGGACTGCGCGAAGCCGCCTATGCGCTCGGTGCACCCAAATGGAAGGTGATTTTGAGCATCACCCTGAAGGCGGCCCGCGCCGGTGTGGTGACGGGTGTGATGCTGGCCATTGCCCGCATTGCGGGAGAGACTGCGCCACTGTTGTTCACCGCCTTGAGCAACCAGTTCTGGACTTCGTCCCTGAACCAGCCCATGGCGAGTTTGCCGGTCACCATTTTCAAGTTCGCCATGAGCCCTTATGAGAACTGGCAAAAACTGGCCTGGGCCGGGGTTTTCCTGATCACCGCCGCCGTTTTGGGCTTGAACATTCTGGCGCGTGTGTTGACGCGCAACAAACTTTAAATACGTACTATGCCCACCCATGCCCTGCACGTTGATGCTTCGAAAATTTCAGTCAAAGACTTGAATTTTTATTACGGCAAATACCATGCCCTCAAAAATATCAGCCTGGAGATTCCAGAGAAGAAAGTGACAGCCTTCATTGGCCCGTCGGGTTGCGGCAAGTCGACGCTGTTGAGGGTCTTCAACCGCATGTTCGAGTTGTACCCGGACCAGCGTGCGCAGGGTCAGGTGATGCTGGACGGCGAGAACCTGCTCACCAGCAAGCAAGACGTGGCCTTGCTGCGTGCCAAGGTCGGCATGGTGTTCCAGAAACCCACGCCGTTTCCGATGTCGATTTACGACAACATCACGTTCGGCGTGCGCCTGTTTGAAAATCTGAATGCCTCGGACATGGATGACCGGGTGGAGTGGGCGCTGCGCAAAGCGGCGCTGTGGGACGAGGTGAAGAACAAGCTCAGGCAAAGCGGCGCGGGCCTGTCGGGCGGGCAGCAGCAACGTTTGTGCATTGCGCGCGGCATCGCCATCAAACCCGAGGTCTTGCTGCTGGACGAACCCTGCTCGGCGCTGGACCCGATCTCGACTGCCAAAATTGAAGAGTTGATTGGCGAATTGAAGAAAGACTACACCGTCGTGATCGTGACCCACAACATGCAGCAGGCGGCGCGTTGCAGCGATTGCACGGCCTACATGTACCTGGGCGACCTGATTGAGTTCGGCGCGACTGAACAGATATTTTTCAAGCCCTCGCGCAAAGAAACCGAAGACTACATCACAGGGCGTTTTGGCTGATATTTCGCCGCCACTTTGACATTGACGCCCCCCAACATGCCAGGAGAAATTTGTGCCCGAAAAACATTTATCCACCCAGTTTGACGGCGAACTCAGCGCCGTCTCCAGCCGCGTGATGGCGTTGGGCGGGCTGGTGGAGTCGCAAATCCGCCGCGCCATTGATGCCTTGGCGCAGTTCGACGTGGCCTTGGCGCAGCAAGTCACCGAGACCGAAGAGCGTGTGAACGCCATGGAGGTTGAAATTGACCGCGACCTGTCCAACATCATCGCCAGGCGCCAACCCACGGCGCGTGATTTGCGCCTGCTGATTGCCATCTCAAAAACCACCGCCAACCTGGAGCGTGTGGGTGACGAGGCTGAAAAAATCGCCCGCATGGTGCGCTCCATTGTGAGCAGCGGCGCGGCGCGCGCGTTGCCGTCGCTGGAGCTGCGGGTGGCGGCCGATCTGGCATCGGGCCTTCTGAACAAGGCGCTGGATGCCTTTGCCCGGCTGGATACGGCGCAGGCCGTGGCCATTCTCAAGGAAGACGACCAGATCGACGCCGAGTTCAATGGTTTTGTGCGCAAACTCATCACCTACATGATGGAAGACCCGCGCATGATTTCCCCCAGCCTGGACTTGCTGTTTCTGGCCAAGGCCATCGAGCGCATTGGTGACCACGCCAAGAACATTGCCGAGTTCATCATTTATGTGGTCAAGGGTGAAGATGTACGGCACACGTCCATGGCGCAGATCGAGTCGGTTGTGAAATGAGGCGGCCATGAAACGCCAGGCGGGTGTGTTGGTGGTGGAAGACGAGCCGGCCATCGCCGAGCTGATTGCCGTCAACCTGCGCCACAACGGTTTTGCGCCGACACTGGCGCAGGACGGCGCTGCCGCCCAACGTGCGCTTGACGCGGTGTTGCCCGATGTGATTTTGCTGGACTGGATGCTGCCGGGTGAGAGCGGTTTGTCGCTGGCCCGGCGTTGGCGCGGTGCAGCGCGCACCAAGGCCGTGCCCATCATCATGCTCACTGCGCGCAGTGACGAGGCCGACCGCGTGGCGGGCCTGGATGCGGGGGCAGACGACTACATTTCAAAACCGTTTTCAACCAAAGAAATGTTGGCCCGGATCCGCGCCGTGTTGCGCCGCCGTGCGCCCGAGCAGGCCGACCAGACGGTGCAACTGGCCAACTTGCTGCTCGACTCTGCCACGCACCGGGTGGCGTTCAACGAACAGATGCTGAAACTTGGGCCGACCGAGTTCAAATTGCTGCAGTTTTTGATGAACCACCCGGAGCGCGTACACAGCCGTTCCCAATTGCTCGACAGGGTATGGGGCGATCATGTGTACTTGGAAGAACGCACGGTAGACGTGCACATCAAACGTCTGCGTGAGACCCTGGGCGAGGCCGCTTCCATGATCGAGACAGTTCGCGGTGCGGGTTACCGTGCCACGGCAAAACCCGCCAGCACAACAGGCGCGACATGGTCTGGCGATTTCTCTCCTACCTGAGTTTTCTGCTGGCTGGCGGCGTGGCAGGCTGGTTTGCCAGCCCATGGTTTGCTGCCCTTCAACTGCTGGCGGATGCCAGTATTCCGGCTCAGGCGGGCGCACTGACAGGCGTCCTCGCGGGGGCCTTGCTGGCGGGTGCTGTCTGGCTGGTCCGGGATTTGGCGCTGGGGCACGAGTTGCTGGACCGGGTGAAAAATTCACAGCTTGACTTGTCTGCGGGCTCGGGGGGCATTTGGGGTGAGTTGTCAGACCGGATCCGGCGCCAATTGCGCCTGCGCGACCAGCAAATTGCCGCCAGCGACAACCGTTTGCAGGATTTTCTCGCGGCCCTGCAAGCCTCCCCCAACGGCATCATCATGCTGGACCCAGCGAGCCGCATTGAATGGTTCAACCAGACGGCGGCCGCCCAGTTTGGCCTGGATGTGACGCGTGACTTATTGCAACACATTGGCAACCTGGTGCGTGACCCGGTGTTTGCAGCCTACCTGGAGGGGCGTGATTACCAGGCGGCTGTCGTCATGCAGGGCCACAGCGGCTCCAACGCGCAGGGTGTCAAGCTGGAAGTTCAGCTTCACCCCTACAGCGACGGGCACCATTTGCTGCTGGCCCGCGACATCACCGCGATTGAGTTGGCCGACGTGATGCGACGTGATTTTGTCGCCAATGTCTCGCATGAAATCCGCACACCGCTGACGGTGTTGACCGGCTTTGTGGAAACCCTGCAATCCCTGCCGTTGGAAGAGTCGCAGCGCAACCGCTACCTCGAACTGATGGCGCAACAGGCCGAACGCATGCAAACCCTGGTCAGTGATTTGCTGACCCTGTCAAAACTGGAAGGCAGCCCGCCCGTCAGTGCGACCGATTGGTTCAATGTGTCCTGGCTGATGCAGGCCGTGGAGGTGGAAGCCCGCGCCCTGGCTGACATCCTCAGACCTCCGGGGGGCGTGGCACTTCAAATCCGGTTCGACTGTGCGCCGAATTGTCAAATTGCCGGCTCGCAAGCAGAGCTTTTGAGTGCCATGACCAACCTGGCCTGCAACGCCGTTCGCTACACCCCGCCAGGGGGCGTGGTGGCCGTGGTATGGCAACGCCTGTCAGAGGGGCAGGGCGAATTTGCAGTGCAAGACAACGGGCCGGGCATTGCCGCAGAGCACCTGCCGCGCCTGACGGAGCGTTTTTACCGTGTCGACCATAGCCGCTCCCGCGACACCGGCGGCACGGGCCTGGGGCTGGCCATCGTCAAACACGTGGTACAGCGGCACGGGGCGCAGTTGGGCATAGAAAGCGCGCCGGGCCGAGGCTCACGCTTTAGCATGGTGTTCCCGGCAGGGCGGGTGGCCCGCTTGCCGCATTGACAGCCCAATTCGCCAAACTCTGAAACTTTTGATAGGATCAGAGGCAAAAGTGCCAAAAATCCCTATGCATGCTAAATAGTGTGCTACTAAATATGTAGTATCCAATTGGCAGACTTGATGCCGGCCAGGGTCAAAATCAGCGAACCCGCCAAGTGCAAGGCTGCGGTTCCCAGCGCCAGGGCATAACGCGACTGCTGCAACATGGCGACGACTTCTGCGGAGAAACTCGAGAAGGTTGTCAGCGCGCCCAAAAAGCCCGTCACCAAAGTCAGCCGCCAGACCGGGTCAAGTTGCGGCATGGCCTGGAACACCGCCACACACACGCCGATCAGGTAACCGCCAATCAGGTTGGCCGCGAGCGTGCCCAGGGGAATCGCAAGTGAAACAGCGGCCGCCGGGTTGAGCCACAAGCCCAGCCACCAGCGGGCCAAAGCGCCAACACTGGCGCCGATGCAAATGGCAAAGACAGAGACCATGCTTACTTCTCCTTGCCCATCACCAGGTCCGGCAAGATGGTCACGATCTGCGGGAAGACGGTTATCAGCACAATACACACCACCAGGCAGCCAAAGAAAGGGATGGCCGCCCGGGCGATGGTGTTGCTGTCCTTGCCGGTCATGTTTTGCAATACAAACAGATTGAAGCCTACCGGCGGCGTCACCTCGGCAATTTCGACCAGCAACACGATGAAGATGCCAAACCAGATCAGGTCAAAACCGGCTTTTTGGATCATGGGCAGCACCACGGCGCTGGTCAGCACGATCATGCTGATGCCGTCCAGTGCGGTGCCCAGAATCAGGTAGACCACCGTGAGCACCGCAATCAAGGCGAAGGGCGACAGGTGAAGGGCGTTGACGGCTTCGGCCAATTCACGCGGGATGCCGGTGAAAGCCATGGTTTTGGTCAAGAAGGATGCGCCGGCCAGAATGAACATGATCATGCAACTGGTGCGCGTGGTGCCCATCAGGCCTTCGCAAAAATTGGTCCAGGTAAGCGAGCGGCTCCATAGCGCCAAACCCAGTGAGCCAAACACGCCATAGGCCGCACATTCGGTGGCCGTGGCATAACCCGCGATCAGCACCCAGCAGACAAAAATGATCAACACGCCGCAAGGAATCAGGTTGCCAGAAAGGCGAATTTTTTCAATGAAGGTGGTGGGCGGGTCAGCGGGCGGCACCTGCTCGGGGTGACGCAGGCTCCACCAGATGATGTAGCCCGAGAACAGGGCCATCAAGAGGAAGCCCGGCAAAAAGCCGGCCAAGAAAATTCGGATGATGGACGCGTCGGCCGCCACGGCATACACCACCATGGTGATGGACGGCGGAATCAGAATGCCCAGAGTGCCGGCTGTGGCCAGCGAACCCAAAGCGATTTTTTCGCTGTAGCCGCGTTTGAGCAACTCCGGCAGGGCCACCTTGCTGATGGTGGCGCAGGTGGCCGCTGAAGAACCCGACACCGAACCGAAGATGCCGCAGCCCAGAATGGTGACGTGCATCAGACGCCCCGGCACGTTGTTAAGCCACGGGCGCAGGCCGTCAAACATTTCTTCACTGAGTTTGGTGCGAAACAAAATTTCGCCCATCCAGATGAACAGCGGCAGGGCGGCCAGCTCCCAACTGGCATTACTTTCCCAGAAGGCGGAAAACAGGTTGTTGCCAGGGGACGTGGTGGTGAAAAACGCCTGGCCGACCCAACCGCAAATGGCCAGTGTCATCGCGATCCAGACACCGCCCGAGAGCAGCAGCAGCATGATGAAAAGCAGCAAGCCGCCAATGAGCAATATGTCCATTTGATATTTTTTTGAGAGTTGGCGTTGACGTTAAAGTGGGCGTGGGCGTGGGCCGTGTCGCGTTTGCGCTGGATTCAAACGTCGGATGAAAAGTCGCCCCTGGCATGCCGTTCTTCAACGGCCGCCACATAGCTGGGCTTGCCGCCGCGCAGGACAATGATGAGCTCGTCAAGCACGGCGACGAGCAGCAAAATGGATCCCAGCGCGAAACTGAGCTGCGGAATCCAGATCGGGATCGGGAGCAGGCCCTGTGCCATTTCATTGAACACATAACTGTCATAGGTGAATTTGTTGGCCCAGAAGGCCAGGTACGCGACGCTCACCGTGCCAATGCAGAGGCTGGCAATTTCGAGTACCCGTCGCTGGCCTGCCGACAGGTGCTCCAGCAGCAGCGTGACGCGTACAAAGTCGCCATGCTTGAACGCATGGGCCATGGCAAAGAACGAGGCGGCGGCGCAGAACCAGGCTACCAGATCATTGACGGCACCAGTGCGCACGCCGAACTCGCGCAGCACGCTTTGGGCGATCATCAATGCGCAAATCAATGCGATGAAGGCCGCACCGATGCCACCGGAGATGAGGTACAGGCGATCCAGGAAACGGCGCATGGCCTATTTCTTGGCGCTGGCAGGCTTGGCCGATTTTGCGTAGGCCGACACGATGGATTCACCATCAGCACCGGCCTTCTTTTGCCAGTCGGCCAGCATGATGGTGCCCACCTGCTTCATGTCGGCAGTGAGTTTGGCACTGGGTTGCAGGATCTTCATGCCTTTGTCGGCCAAGGCCTTTTTGTACCACTCGTTTTTTTCTTCACTGACC
>JANYCG010000181.1 GCA_025360385.1 Burkholderiales bacterium
GCCAATGGCGCTGACGGTGAAGGGGCCCAATTGTCGGTTTTTCATGACTTCTCCATAAAATTTAGCTTAAAGTTCCCGTGGAATATGAATAGTTAGCTAGTATAAATGTAGCACTAGATACCTGCATCGGAAACATCCGGCAGGTCCGGCACGGCCTTCAGAAATCGATCGAAATCTTTGCGCTGGCCTTTGGCCGCCTCACTTTGAAGGTAAGCGAGCGTCATCATGGACGCCATCTTTTCAGCCGTCGCGCTGGCGATGAACTGGTTCACAGAGATAGGGTCGCGTTGCGCCAGTTCGCGGATTTTTTCGTGCACCGAATCTGGCAATCTTACGGTCAATGCGCTCATGGGAGACTCTTCAAAATCTGCAGCAAATCTGCAGGTGACACGGGCCGCACGCCCAATTGCGTGGCATTGCGAAAATCCCGCAAGTTGTGGGTGACGAGATAAGCACTGCCAGAAGCTACCGCACATTCCATCACCATGTCGTCATCTGCGTCACGCAAAAATGGGCGCCAGAAGTAGTGAGCATCCTGCTGATGGGCAATTGACGGCAGGTAACGACAAAAGCCCAAGGCGTCATCGGCCAACAAGCCTGGCGGCAAGTGTTCTGGCCGGGTCAGCACTGCCTGCCATTGCGTATACAGGGCCACAGAAATTGCGATTTGGAACAACGGGCTGGGCAACCTCGAAACCAGCTCAAAACTCGCACCCCGACGGGAGCGTGCAGTAGCCACCAGAACAGAGGTGTCAAAAACAACTTTCATGGTTATGCCAATATAACCAAAATCTAAATCTTGAAGCGTTTTCCGCCAATCTTGCAACTTTGGCAGCTTTCAATTCGACGGCAATTTAATTGTTCTATTTTTGTTCTTATTATTCCTACTTACGTTATGATCAGCTCGTCCCAACCCCGGAGACCATCTCATGAGCCGCCGCACTTTAACCTCTGCCCACCTGCCTTCCAGCGCCGCTTTAACCGCCTTGCAGTCACTTGGACATCGGCGCCTGTTGAGTGACACAGACCTCATGCGCTTGCAAAAAGTCGCCCGTCTGTTGCCCGCACCCATTCACACGCTGGAAACCAGCCTTGTCTTGCCGCACCTGTTTGGCCAGGGCACGCCCTTGGCCAATGCCGAAACCTCTCTGCGCAAACTGGTCATGCGCTTGAAGGAGGCCCAAGACGAAGCCATCGTCAACGCGTCCATGTCGCCCGGTGAACGCCTGACGCTGGATGTCAGCCGCAAGACCAAGGGCAAGCCCTCCAGCGTCGGCTTTCTCGGGCAGGCCTCCACCCTGGCATGGTCGCGCATCCATGATCTGGAGAGTGTTGGCCTGCTGTTGGACAACCCGGTGCTGCCGCCAGAGCTCCTGGGCAACGCCACCGAAGAACAGCGTCCCGTCGTGATCCTGGTGGTCAATGACAACGAAAAGTGGGCCGTCTTGCAAATGTTCACGCCCGCAGGTGAACCCCTGATGCGATTTGAACGCGACGGTGCCCGGTATGCCGTGCTTGGCCGCAATGGGCAACGCGCAGTCATCCTCTGCCGCTGCGAGCCCGGCACAGCTCCGATGTTCGCCGCTCAGCAACGCGTCGCCTTGGCGATCGGCCACCTCAAGCCCACACTGGTCATTGCATTGGGCATCGCATTCGGGGACAGGCGTCATCAGACCTTGGGTGACGTGCTCATCGCGACGCAGGTTCTGTCTTATGAATCGGCCCGTCTCAATGCGGATGGCAGCCAAACACCGCGAGGCGACCCACACTTTGCACCTAAGCAATGGGTCCAGGCCGCGATGGACATTCCCGCTGACGGTATCCAAGTGCACAAAGGATTGACGTTGTGCGGGGAAAAACTGGTGGATAACCCGGTCTTTCGGGATGCACTCACACAGCGGTTTTCCGACGCCATTGGCGGCGAGATGGAAGGGCAAGGGCTTGCCACCGCCTGCAGCGCAGGCAAGGTGGACTGGCTGTTGATCAAGGGCGTTAGCGATTGGGGCGATGGCAGCAAAGGCGCTGGCACCGAAGACAACAAGCAGGACATCCAACGCTTTGCCGCGCTTCACGCGGCCCAGGTTGCCTTTCAGGCGATTTTTGCCCGCTTGGCACCCGCCCGGCCGGAATGGGCAGACCTGACCCAACGCGCGCAGCAACTCGCCAAGCACTGGCCGCAACCCGCAAAGCCGGACCAACCATCGCCGGACAACACAGCCCGCCCTTTGCAAGCCGAAGCACGTACCGCCGACGTCGCTAACCTGCTGCACCTGCTTGACACCTACGGTCGCACCCAATCCATGTCGCAGACTTTGAAGCCAAACGCCCAGGCCGAGCGCGCTGCCGACCTCCCGGCCACATCAACCCAAACCGCCCACCAGTCACTGCAGGCCTGGCTTCAAGACGAAGCCGCACCCCCCGTGTTTGCCTTGCTGGGCGAATACGGCATGGGCAAAACCATCAGTTGCCAGCGCCTTTATCAGGAACTTCGACGGCTGCGCAAAGCGGCACAACCGGCCGCGTGGGCGCGCGAGCCGCTGTACTTTGACCTGCGTGAACTCAGTCTCTTCAAAAATATAGACCGCCAGGGGGTGGTTCCCCTGCCCTCCGGCCAGGCCTTGCTGGAAGACCTGTTGGCCCATGGCTGGACCGCGCCACCCGGCCAGCCGCTGCCCCAGTTTGGTGACGTTCAAGCCTTGTTGTCGCAGGGCGCTTTACTGATCCTCGATGGCCTCGATGAATGCCTGGTGCACCTGACCGAGGCGCAGCATCCGCAGTTTGTCAGCACCCTGGTCCATCTGGTCACAGATGCCCAGGATGTTGCGGTGCCAAGCGCCCGGCCTCGCCTGCTGGTCAGTTGCCGCACCAATTTTTTCAAAACCCTGGCTGACCAGCGCAATCTGTTCACCAGCCAACATCGCGGCAAGGTCGATGCCCAGTGGTACCAGGCGCTGGAACTGCTGCCACTGACACCAGAGCAAATCCGTGAATACCTGAGCACCGTGTTGCCGGGCGCTGACATGGACCGCGTTCACCACCTGATCGCCCACACCCACAACCTGGGTGAACTGGCCCAACGCCCCATGACCTTGAAGCTCTTGGGTGAACACATTCCAGAACTGGAAGCCATGCGGCAGCGCGGGGAGCAGGTCAACGGCGCAGCGCTGTATGGCCTGGTTGCCGGCAAATGGTTGCAGCGCGACCAAGGCAAACACCACCTGGAGCCAGAACACAAACTGCGCCTGATGCCTGCGCTGGCCGCCCACCTGTGGCGCAGTGGTGTGCGCAGCATGGGCTACCAGGACCTGCACACCTGGTTTCATGCCTGGCGGGCAAACCAGCCAGACTTGGCCGAACGTTATGGCCCCGCAGCCTACAACCAGACCAAGCTCGAAGAAGACCTGCGCACCGCCACCTTCGTGGTTCGCCAGGACGAAGATGATGGCCAGGCCGAAGGCTTTCGCTTTGCGCACAGCTCTTTGGCTGAGTTTTTTCTGGCCCGCCATTTGGCCGATGCCGTTCTCGCCAACCAGCCAGAAGAATGGGCGCTGCCCATCCCCAGTGTTGAAACCCTGCACTTTATGGCTGAACTGCTGCAAATTGAACAGGCCAGGCTGCAGCGCCCCGGCGGCGGTGGGCAAGTGCTCCAAACCACTCTCAATGGCTGGCGCAAACAATACCGGCCACAAGTGTCAGAGCTGCTGCTGAACTACGCCTTGCACGGTGGTGTCGGTATTGACGCACCGCGCCCGTTGCTGGCCGGTTTCAACCTGGCCGGCGCCCTATTGCGCGGCTGGACAATCGGTGTGCAAGGCAGTCTGGCCGACACGCCCCTGCTGCCCATGCAATCCTGCAACTGGGCTGGTGCCGACCTGCGGGACGCGCGCTTCGACCATGTGCGGCTGGACGCGGGTGACTTCTCGGGCGCGCGCCTGGACCGCGCAGCGTTTCAAAACTGCAGCGCCCGGCAAACCCACTGGCCCAACACGAGCCTGCAAGGCACGGTGTGGCGGCACTGCGCCTTGGAAAACAGCCACTGGCAACCAACTGGCAAACACCACCGGCTGCAATTTGTCGACTGCACTGGCATTGGCACCCAGGCCCTGGCTGATGATGTTTCATTGCCGGCCTTGGTGCTGCCCGCAGACTGGCCGCGTGGCCATCACGGGCGGCGCCAGCTGACCTGGCTTGCTGGCCATTCAAACCGGGTCACCAGCGTCGCCTTTTCACCCGATGGCAGGCGCATCGCCTCGGGCTCCTCTGACAACACTTTGCACCTGTGGGATGTCGCCAGTGCCGAGTGCCTGGCCACCTTCAGCGGCCATTCAGACGAGGTCACCAGCGTCGCCTTTTCACCCGATGGCACGCACATCGCCTCGGGGTCTGATGACGGCAACTTGCGCCTGTGGGATGCAACCAGCACCGAGTGCCTGGCCACCTTCAGCGGCCATTCAAGCCCGGTCAGCAGCATCGCCTTTTCACCCGAGGGCTCGCGCATCGCCTCGGGCTCCTCTGACAGAACTCTGCGCCTGTGGGATGCCGCCAGTGCCGAATGCCTGGCCACCTTCAGCGGCCACGCAAGCGGGATCGCCAGCGTCGCGTTTTCACCCGACGGCAGGCACATCGCCTCGGGCTCCCATGACAACACCCTGCGCCTGTGGGATGCCGCCAGTGCCGAGTGTCTGGCCACCTTCATCGGCCATTTAGACGGGGTCAACAGCGTCGCCTTTTCACCCGACGGTGCACGCATCACCTCGGGCTCCTGGGACAAGACCCTGCGCCTGTGGGATGCCGCCAGTGCCGAGTGCCTGGCCACCTTCAGCGGCCATTCACGCGGGGTCAGCAGCGTCGCCTTTTCACCCGACGGCACGCGCGTCGCCTCTGGCTCCTGGGACAGCACCTTGCGCCTGTGGG
>JANYCG010000190.1 GCA_025360385.1 Burkholderiales bacterium
GCCTGTTCGCGCGCCTCTGAACGCACCAGGGCCTGGTAGCTGAAGGGTGGCATGGCGGCGTTTTGACGCTCTTTGAGTTGGTCGTTGGCAAAGGTCGCAAAGTCGTGCTGCTTCAATGCCTCAAACAGCGGGTGCCTTGGATAAAAGCTTTGAATCCACATTTCGCTCAAATTGCTGTTGGCAGCGTCGCGCCCGGCCCGCCCTGAGGCTTGCATCAACAGACAAAACAGGCGCTCCCCGGCCCGAAAATCACTGCTGAACAAGGCGCCGTCTGGGTTGACGGCGGCCACCAGGGTAATGCGCCGAAAGTCGTGGCCCTTGGCGATCATCTGCGTGCCCACCAGCACGTCCACCTCGCCGCCATGCACCTGGGCCAGTTGCTTCTCCATTTCACCTTTAAGCCGCGTGCTGTCAGCGTCAATGCGGGCGATTCTGAGCGGTTTTCCCAAGGGGAATTCAGCGGACTCGGTGCCGGGGCGGCGCACGTCGGACAGCAACTCGGCCAGGTGCTCCTCCAGCTTTTCCGTGCCGCGGCCAACCGCCGCGATGTCCACGTTGCCACATTCGGGGCAGGCGCGCGGCACCCGCTCGGACAGGCCGCAATGGTGGCAGCGCAGGGTGCGGTCAATTTTGTGGAACACCCGGTAGGCGCTGCAATGCGGGCACTGGCTCTTCCAATCGCAAGCGGTGCAGGCCAACACCGGGGCATATCCGCGCCGGTTCAGGAACACCATGCTTTGCTCGCCCCGGGCGACCCGCAGCTGAATCGCCTGCAAAAGAGGCGCCGAGATGACGGCTTTTTTGGGCTGGTGGTTCATGTCCACGCGCCGCACGATGGGCAAGGCCGCCGCGTCGCCCACCCGGCTGGGCATCAGCAAGCGCAGGTAACGCCCACCGTCTGCCGCAGGCCGACTTTGGTGCCAACTCTCCAACGACGGTGTAGCCGAGCCCAACAGAACTTTGGCATCTTCCTGGCGACCGCGCCAAACGGCCAGGTCACGCGCGGAGTAACGGGCACCGTCCTGGGACTTGTAGCTGGGGTCGTGCTCCTCATCAACCACAATCAGTTTGAGCTGGGGCAGCGAGGCAAAAATCGCCATGCGGGTGCCCAAAACAATGCGTGCCGTGCCTTTGTGCGCGGCCAACCAGCTTTTAAGCCGCTGCGCCGGGGTCATGCCGCTGTGCATCGCCACCACGGCATCGGGACCCAAGGCGCGCTCAAACCTGTCCTTGATGCGGGCCTCCAGCTGGGGGGTGAGGTTGATCTCGGGCACCATCACCAGGGCCTGGGCGTTCGGATCTGCCTGCAGGGTTTGCGCGACGCACTGCAAATAGACCTCTGTCTTGCCGCTGCCGGTGGCCCCAAACAGCAAAAAGGGCCC
This sequence comes from Burkholderiales bacterium, assembly GCA_025360385.1. Lineage (GTDB taxonomy): Bacteria > Pseudomonadota > Gammaproteobacteria > Burkholderiales > Burkholderiaceae_C > JANYCG01. The sequence continues at coordinate 1,383 of JANYCG010000190.1, forward strand.
GGTGCTGGCGCTAAATTCTGCGATCACGCGGCCTTGTTCAGCGGTCAGTTCGACCTCGCCTGGCGCTGCGGCCTTGTCACCCAAGGCATCCACGGGCGCAGGGCGACGTTTGAGCCGGCGCCCAAGCTGGGCCAAACTCAGGTCGCGCAATTGTGGGGGCAGCGCGGCCAGGGCGACCTCGCCAATGGCGCGCTGGTAATAAATTGCAGCAAAACCGACCAATTGTTGCCAGGCCAGACTGAGCGGCGCAATGCCATCGAGCACAGCCGCCACTGGCCTTAGTTTGTCGGCATGCAGCGTCGGCGCTGATTCAAGTGGCGCAGACCACACCAGGCCCAAAACTTCGCGCTTGCCAAAGGGCACACGCACCAGGGTGCCCGGGGCAAGCGGCCGCTCACTTAAATACGTCAACGGCCCCGACAGCGGGCTGTACGCGGGCATTTGCACCAGAACAGGCAATTGGAAGTTCATCGGCCAATTGGACAAAGCTTGAAAACGACGTGCTTAGGCGGCATTGTTGATGTTTTGCAGAGATATCGGCCGTAAGTATTTGATTTAAAACCATTTTAAAGGCTAACCTGGTTTTCTGTGGATAACTTTGTTGATATCTGGCCTGCGCCAACGCCAAAGCCTTTTAAATCAAGGCTTTCACCAAATTGCCCTTAAAAAAAGCAAAGATTTAAATCTTTATTAATCAACAACTTACAAACGCTATGGGTTTGCTAGCGACGGCGACAAAGCCGGGTCACCATTTGCGCAGCAGAGCAAAAAATTTGTGTATAAGTTGAATTGTCAGCCCTTAAGTTTTGCAAAATTTATGCTATGGCAAACAAGCTTTTGCGCGACCGGCTCAAGTCTGCAGGCGCGACTGGCGTGAAAGCGCATGAACGGCGTCCACCAGAACAGCCACGTTTTCGGGGGGTGTGTACTGACTTATGCCATGGCCCAGGTTGAAAATATGGGTGGGACCGGTGGCCTGGGGGTGGGTCGCAGGGGCCTGGTGCGGCGTACCAAAGCTGTCCAGGACGCGGGCCACTTCGGCCTCGATTTGGCCAGGGTTGGCAAACAAGACGTTTGGGTCGATATTGCCTTGTAATGCTTTGGGGTTTGCCAGTGAATCCGCACCCAAACGGCTTTCGCCCACCAAGGCGCGCGCTTTGCCCAGGTTGACCGTCCAGTCCAGGCCGAGCACGTCGCAGTCCAACCCAGCCATCGCCTCAAGCCACAAGCCACCGCCTTTGGTGAAAACGATGCGCGGAATGCGCACGCCAGCGTGCTCTTTTTTGACCTGCGCCAGCACCCGTGCGGTGTAAGCCAGGCTGAACTGCTGAAACGCGCCGTCGGCCAGCACACCGCCCCAGCTGTCAAAAATCATCACGGCTTGGGCACCGGCCTCGATCTGGCAGTTCAGGTAGGCGGCCACCGTATCGGCGTTGATCTGCAGCATTTTGTGCATCAGGTCCGGGCGCTGGTAGAGCATGGTTTTGACCCGGCGGTAGTCGTCGGAACCCGCGCCCTCCACCATGTAACAGGCCAGCGTCCAGGGGCTGCCGCTGAAACCGATCAGGGGCACACGGCCATTTAAGGCCTTGCGGATGGAGGTGACAGCGTCAAACACATAACGCAGCTTGTTCATGTCGGGCACCTGCAGTTTGGCGACCGCCGCTTCGTCCCTCACAGTGTGGGCAAACTTGGGGCCTTCTCCCAGCGCGAAAGACAGGCCCAGCCCCATGGCGTCCGGCACGGTGAGGATGTCGCTGAACAAAATGGCGGCATCCAGCGGATAACGTTCCAGTGGCTGCAGGGTGACTTCAGTCGCGTAGTCGGTGTTGGTGGCCAGCCCCATGAAGCTGCCAGCCAAAGCGCGGGTGGCGCGGTATTCCGGCAGATAACGCCCGGCCTGACGCATCAACCAGACGGGGGTATAGGGCGTGGCCTGGCGCAGGCAGGCGCGGATGAAGGTGTCGTTTTGCAGGGGTGCAAATGGGGATGTCGGGCTCATGCGGCTGATTGTCGCAGGCCCTTTAGAACCGCTGTCCGACCTTGTCAACGCTGCCGCCGGTGCTCCACCAGCAGGCATTTGTTCTGTACCACCAACAGGCCCGCAGTACGGGCTTTGTCGATCGACGCAGTGTGTTCAATGCCGAGCTGTAGCCACAATGCCTTGGCCCCGATGGCAATGGCTTCATCGGCGACGGGTGGCACATCTTCGCTTTTGCGAAACACATCCACCAGGTCGATTTGCTCGTGTTTCGCCGCTTCGGTCAGGGTGGCATAAACCTTCTCGCCCAAAATCTCGATGACTTGCGCGGCCGGGTTGACGGGAATGATGCGCCAACCGTGGCGCTGCATGTATTCAGCCACCTCGTAACTGTCGCGCTGCGGTTTGGGCGAGAGACCCACCACTGCCACAGTGCGACCGCTGGCCAGGATGGTGTTGATGTCCGGGGCTTGGTTCATGGCCCGCATTATCGCCAGCGTCTGAGATCCGGCGGACGGCAGGGCAGCGGTCAATCGGCAGCGCGGTCCAGCGCGAAGCTTTTCATATCCACTTGCAGGCGTTCAAACTCCGCGTCCGACAGCGCCACCAGCGGCGCACGCACACGCCGCCATCCGGCGTCGTTCTCCAGAATGGCCATGATGCCCTTGAAGGCTGCCGTCATGCCGTAACCGCCCAGAATGCCAATGAAGGCCTTGACACGGGCCATGTCCCGTGCCGCGTTGGCGCCGTCAAATTGCGCCACCAGCCGCTGCAACAAACGCGGCATGACGTTGGCCACGCCGCTGACTGCGCCAATGCTGCCCTGGGCCGCCATCACCTGCAAATCCGGCTCGTTGCCGACCCAGACCTGCAGTGGCGGCATGAAGGCTTTGGCAAAGGCCAGCGAACCCAAACGCTCGCCGCTGCTGTCCTTGATGCCGATGATGGTTTTGGGGTAACGCTGCATCAGGCTTGCAATGACGTGGTGGCTCAGCCGCACGCCCGTGACCTGGGGGATGTGATAAAGCACCACGCGCAATCGCTCATCGGCAATTTTGTCGATGACTTGGGCGTAACAATCGATGATGCCCTGGTCTGGCACACCCTTGAGGAAAAACGGCGGCAGCAGCAGCACCCCAAAGCAGCCAGACTGCACGGCGTGCCGCGTCAGCTCGACCGCATCCGGCAGGGCCGCCGCGCTGGTGGACACCAGAATCCGGCCCGCAGGCACACCACCAGCAATCAGGCCATCGACAGCGGCAATGCGTTCAGCCACGCTGAATGACGGTCCTTCGCCCGTGGTGCCAAAGGGCGTGACGCCGGTACAACCGGCAGCGAACAGGCTCTTGGAATGCCGCGCAAAGGACGGGATGTCGATGTCCAGCGTGGGTGTGAGGGGGGTCAGCAGTGCGGGCCAGATGCCCTGGTAGGGAATGGTGTGCGTCAAAGCAATCTCGTTGGGTGAGGGTTAGGCCAGTTCGAGACTATATCGGCACTAGAGCTGCGCCAGCACGGCGCGGATCTCGTCCACACTCAAAATCTCGGACAGAACCACCGGCACGCTGCCCGCCTTGTAGACCACATACACCGGCACGCCATTGCGTCCAAGCTGGTGCAGCGCGGCGGTGATGGCGGGGTCACGGCGGGTCCAGTCGGCGCGAAGCAGGGTGACTTTTTTGGCCTCCAGATCAGCTAGAACCGCAGCGTTGGACAGCGTCGTTTTCTTGTTGTACTGGCAGGTGACACACCAGGCGGCGGTGAAGTCTACAAACACCGGCTGGCCCCGGGCGAGCAATTGGTCCACCCGACCCGGCTCCCAGGCCTGCCATCGGTCGCCTTGGGCCACCAGCGAACCGGATTCCTGGATTTGAAGGATATTTTGGCCTAGAGTTCCCGTCAATAATGCAAAGCTTGCTATCGAAAATAAAGCAACGGCAACCCGGCTGCGACCCTGCAACGTGAACGCCCAGACCACCATGGCCATGGCCACGAGCAGCGTCAGCAAAGCGCCCGCGCCGTCAATGCCGCTTTGCTGGCCCAGCACCCAGACCAGCCAGACCACGGTGACAAACATGGGAAAGGCCATCAGGCGGCGGAAGGTGTCCATCCACGCGCCAGGACGTGGCAAGGCACGGGCTGCGGCGGGCACCAGGCTGGCCGCCAGGTAGGGCAAGGCCATGCCCACGCCAATGGCGGCGAAGATCAACAATGCCTCCAAGGCGGGCAGGCCCAGCGCCAGCCCGAGCGACGCGCCCATGAACGGTGCGGTGCACGGGGAGGCAATGGTGACGGCCAGCACGCCTGACAAAAAGGCATTCACGATCGGGTTTTTGGCCTGCGCCGACGCCAGCCTGGAGGGCAAAAATTGGCCAAATTCGAACAGACCCGCCAGGTTCAGCCCCAACAGGGTGAACAAGGCCGCCAAGCTTGCCACCACCGCGGGTGACTGCAACTGAAAGCCCCAGCCCAATTGCTCGCCCGCTGAGCGCAGGCCCAACAGCAGCGCCCCCAAACTGACGAATGAGGCGATCACCCCCGCTGTGTACGCCAGCCCGCTGGCACGACGGGCTTGTCGGTCATCAGCTTGGCTTGCGAAACTCATCACTTTGATGGCCAGCACCGGAAACACGCAGGGCATCAGGTTCAGGATCAAGCCACCCAACAAAGCGCCCAGAATGGCGGCGAGCAAAGTGATGGGGGGTGATTGGGGGACTGCGCTGCCTGAGCCGGACGCATTGGCCTTCAAGGCCGCGTCCAGGGCCAGCGACACCGTGGGGGCGGCGGCCAGCTTGGGCCATTCGCCGACCACCTGGACTTCTGCCCGGTAACTTTGTCGCTGGCCGTCCACGTCCGCTGCCAGCACCACCGGCATCAGCGTGGGGCTGTTGCTGCGCTGGGACGACACGGGGACGCTGGCCTTCCAGACTGTGCCGTCCCAGCTTTGGGTCCAGGGCGCGGCGGTTTCGATCACCTCGGGCGTCTCGGGGAAGAAATCGAGTTGCTTGCCGCGCAGTTCGACGGGCAGGGCCTGCACCTCGAACTGCAAGGCAGCGCCGGCCAGCAGGGCACGGCTGGCGGGGGACGCACCGGCAATCGGGTTTGGCACGGCACGGGGTTGCGCTGCAAATGCTGCGTTGAAAACTGCCGTATTGAGCGCGGTGGAGCCCTTCACGGGGATCTTGATCGAGAATTCACCCTCTTCAGGAATGCACTCCTTGCGGCACACCAGCCAGGCGGCTTTGAGTTTGACCTCGATGTCGCCGCTGAGCAAGGATGGCTTGAAGCCCGAGGTGACGGTCAATGGCACCGGCAGCAACACGGTGCCGTCATAACCATAGTTGGCCAAGGTGCCGATGGCTATTTTTTTTGGCGCAGGCCAGGCGATGTCACCCGCGCTGACGCCCGCAGGCAAGACCCATTGCAGGCTGGTCGGCAGGCCGGAATCGCCAGAATTCTTCCAGTAGGTATGCCACTCTGGCTTGTGGGCGAGCTGCAGGCCAACCCAAACGGTTTTGCCGGCATCGGCACCATCGGGCGCATGCGCCATCAGCTCGGCCCGCACCTGGTCGGTGGTCACAATGGCTTTGGGGCTGCCCTGCGCCTGGGCTGCCATGCCCATTCCAGCCAGGCAGCACAGGCAAACGGCATGAATAAAAGCGCTGAGAAAACGGGTGGCAACAGGCATTGGGGTCAGGGGGTGAGAAAAACGCTCGCCCAGCAGGTTTTAGGGAAGCGCGGACAACTCCCCGGTGGATTCAGCCGACGCCAGCTTGTGATCCCCGGGCGGTTTGCAAAGTTCCGGCGGCACGGGATGCAGGAATTGTATTGGCCCATGACCGGCCTTTGGCCGACCGGCCGCAGGCTGCAGCCTGACCACCACCGATCCAACATCGGGAGCCGGTTTGGCTCAAGTTTGGCTCAAGTTTGGCTCGGCGGACTCTGTATCATTCGCGCCTCAAGGCTGTTTCACCGGAATGGCCAGTTTTGCCCGCTCTGCGGCTTTCTGTTTTGGTTTTCCCCGTTCCATGTCTTCCACCATTTCCCACGGGCTGAACCTTGCCCAGCAAGAGGCCGTGAACTTCATGCATGGGCCCTGCCTGGTGCTGGCCGGGGCGGGTTCCGGCAAAACCCGCGTGATCACCCACAAAATCGCGCGGTTAATTCAAAGCGGCATGGACGCCAAACGCATTTACGCCATCACATTCACCAACAAAGCTGCGGCTGAGATGCGGGAACGGGCCAAGGGGCTGATTGGCAAGGCGGCCAAAGAGGTGGTGATTTGCACCTTCCACGCGCTGGGGGTACGCATGCTGCGCGCTGACGGGCAGGCGCTGGGTTTGAAAGCCGCGTTTTCCATCCTGGACAGCGATGACGTGACCGGCATCCTCAAAGACGCAGGTGGCACCACCGACATCAAAACCGCCCGCACCTGGCAGTGGACCATCAGTCTGTGGAAAAACATGGGCTTGAGCGCTACCCAGGCAGAAGCGCAAGCCAAGGACAACGACGAGCGCCAGATGGCCCGCATCATGGCGCGTTACGAGGAGCGCCTGACCGCCTACCAAAGTGTAGACTTTGACGACCTGATCAGCCTGCCGCTCAAATTGCTACAAACTAGTGAGCAAACTCGCGAGAAATGGCAGGGACATGTGGGCCATTTGCTGGTCGACGAGTACCAGGACACGAATTCGACCCAGTACGAACTGCTCAAGCTGCTGGTGGGTGGCAACAACCCGGCCCGTGACCCAAAAACTGCGCGCTTCACGGCCGTGGGCGACGACGACCAAAGCATTTACGGCTGGCGCGGCGCCACGCTGGACAACTTGAAAAAACTCCCCATTGACTTCCCAACCCTCAAGGTCATCAAACTGGAGCAAAACTACCGCTCCACCAGCGCGATTTTGCAGGCCGCCAACAACGTGATTGCGCCCAACCCCAAGCTCTTTCCCAAAAATTTGTGGAGCGACCTGGGTGTGGGGGAACCGGTGCGGGTGGTCGATGCCGACAACGAAGAGCATGAAGCCGAACGCACCGTGGCGCGGATTCAGGGTTTGATCGCAGGCACCCAGGTGCTGGCGGGGGCCGGTGGCACAGCCGGACCTGCGGCTGCGACGCAGCACCGTGCCTTCCGTGATTTTGCCGTGTTGTACCGCGCCAACCACATGGCCAAACCGTTTGAGAAGGCGCTTCGCAAAGCGCAAATTCCCTACAAAGTATCCGGTGGCACGAGCTTTTTTGATCGGGCTGAAATCAAAGACTTATGCGCCTGGTTCCGTCTCTGGATCAACAACAACGACGACCCGGCCTTTGTGCGGGCGGTGACCACGCCCAAGCGTGGTATCGGCCACCAAAGCTTGCAGCAATTGGGCGGGTTTGCCTCGGCATACAAAGTCAGCCTGTTCGAGGCCCTGTTTTCGCCGTCACTCAGCAGCGTCGTTGGCAAAAAAGCGCTGGGCAGTTTGCAGGAATTTGGCCGCTACGTGAATGAGCTTGAGTTTCGCGCGCGCCATACCCTGGGGGCAGCTGCGGCCGCTGATTTTTTGCGCGACTGGCTGAAAGAAATTGGCTACGAACAACACCTCCAGGACGGTGAAGAGAGCGACAAACTGGCCGCTGCAAGGTGGTCCAACGTGCTGGATTTTTGCGAATGGATGGCGGCCCGGTGCGGCGGGCAGATTGACGACATGTCCGGGGCCAATGACATCAAAGAAGTGAAATCACTGTTGGAGGTCGCGCAGACCGTGTCTTTGCTGTCCACTATTTCCGAGCGCGAAACCGACCAGGACGTGGTCACCCTGAGCACCTTGCATGCCGCCAAAGGCCTGGAGTGGCCCCACGTGATGCTGGTGGGTGTGAACGAAGGCAGCCTGCCCTTCAAACTTGAAGGCGACAACTTGCAAGACCGGCTGGAAGAAGAGCGGCGCCTGATGTACGTCGGCATCACCCGCGCCCAACGCAGCCTGGCGGTGAGCTGGACCAAACGCCGCAAAAAAGGCCGCGAGCTGGTGGCCGCCAAACCCAGCCGCTTCATCGCCGAGATGGCCCTGGACAAAGCCGGCACGCGGGAAGACCCACGCGAAAAACTCAAGGCGCTGCGGGCCGAGTTTGCGCAAAAGGCGCTGGGCGCACTCAGCGCCGCAGTGCCCCAATCTAGGTTTTCAGGAGGCTAATAAACACAACGGCAACCAGCATGACCAACGCTATGCACAGCCCCAGCACCAGTTGGCGCATGAATTGGGAGGATGCGTTGCGCCGTCCGGATTTGGAAGAACCCGACGATTTGGCGTCCATGCAGGCATGACAGATATAGTTGCCGTGGCGATTTTTATGGCAGCGCTCGCGGACCACCCGCCGGCGGCAGACGGAGCAGGTTCGCTGGTCTTGCGCGACGTCAGGGGACGCCAGCGGTTTGCCAATGGATCGGGCTTTCGAACGGTGCGGCATGTTGGGAGGCAAAAATCAGGCGCAGAAGTAGAGGCGCTGAGTTCTAGCGGCTGAAATGACAAAAGCCCGCTGCCTTTTGGGCAGCGGGCTTTGATCATAACCAGTGGTGGCCTGGGGCCCTATCGAAAAACCTGCTGCAAGCCGCGCCAGCATTTGGTTTCGGCTATTTTGTAAAATTCTGCGTACAAGTCAGGGTACAACCGCTCCATCGTTGTTTTTCTGACAAAAAACGGACTCGAACCACAGCCCACAAGTGACCATTGCACACGAAAATGAACTGAAATGCGCAGTGAAACTTGAAGGCGGGGTATCTCTAAGCAACGGCATCTGACACGCTTAGAACTGCATCCAATATTTGCGACACTCGCCTGCCCGCACGATTGGATAAAATCTGAGTTTAGATGCCGGAATTACCATAGTCGCAGAGTTCGCACGTCAAAGCGGATTGACGGGCGACTACAGCGGACTCAGATCTAGTGCCACTCCTACTTCTGCAACCTTGGGACTGCCCAAGCCTTGGCAGATTAGATTTCGCGTTGTGTGGCAGCGTTGCATTTTGACTCCCGTTTTGTTGATCGCGCCCAGATCCCGCCTCAATGCGTTGTATGTCCGTAGTTTATGTCGTACTCAGCCGAAGCGCCGGGATAGTCAAGAGGTCCGATTTTGTCCTTGAGAATCCTGCCTCACGGGCACATTTTGTACACCGCCAGCACTCACAATACTCACTTTTCGACCTGTTGCGATTATTTGTCATTTATTGACAAATGCCTATATATTGCAACATACTCAGGCAATGAGATCGCATTCCGATTCGACCCACGAGCAAGCCGTTCTCGCACTGGCTAAGCAGCGTTCGCTGCTACGCGCACGAGACCTTGCGGAACATCAGCTGCCCACGGTCGTGCTCAGTCGCCTGATCACAGCAGGCAAGCTCGAAAGAGTGGCACGCGGTGTCTACAGCCTGCCTGGCCGGCGCTTAAGCGAGCACCGCTCACTGGCAGAGGTGGCACTGCGAGTGCCGCGCGGCGTGATCTGTCTACTCTCTGCGCTGCGCGTTCACGGCATCGGTACGCAAGCGCCGTTCGAAGTTTGGCTGGCAATTCCTCATCGCACGCCGGGCCCCCGGCTCGACCAACCGACTGTCCACGCCGTTCGCATGTCCGGCCCTGCCCTGACCGAGGGCATTGACCAGATTCTGGTTGACGGCGTGGAGGTGTCTGTCTTCAACGCCGCCAAAACCGTGGCAGACTGCTTCAAGTACCGCAACAAAATCGGTCTGGACGTGGCGCTGGAAGCGCTGCGTGATGGATGGACTCAACGCAAACTGACGATGGATGCGCTGTGGCACTATGCCACCATTGATCGCGTGGCCAACGTCATGCGTCCATACCTTGAAAGCGTAACGGCATGAGCCGCAATCTGGCGGCCTCGATACGCGCCCGTCTCAAGCAGCGTGCAGACGTGGCCAAACAGGATTTCAACCTGACGCTCACGCACTACGGTCTGGAGCGTCTGCTGTACCGACTGTCCATCTCCGCCCACGCGCCCAACTTCCTGCTCAAGGGGGCACTACTGTTTTCACTCTGGTACGACCTGCCACATCGGCCGACACGCGACGCCGACTTGCTGGGCTTCGGCCCCGATGACATCGACTCTGCCGTGGCGACTTTCCGGGAAATCTGCCAGATCGCAGTGGAAGACGGGATTGAATTCGATGCCGAGTCGGTCAAGGGAGCGCTCATCCGCAAGGAAGCTGGCTACGGCGGCGTACGGATTGACCTGACGGCCAAGCTTGACGACGCGCGCATCGCGCTGCAGGTGGACATCGGCTTCGGCGATGCTGTAACGCCAGCCCCGGAAGCGATCAGCTACCCCGTACTGCTGGACGACCTGCCTGCCCCACAATTGCGCGCTTACCCGAAATACACCGTGGTGGCTGAGAAGTTTCATGCCATATGCCTGTTGGGAATGACCAACACCCGGATGAAGGACTACTTTGACCTGTGGGTGCTTCTGGGCGAAAACACGCTGGATCAAGCAGAACTGCGCCGCGCCATCGAAGCCACATTCAACCGCCGAAAAATGGCCATGCCCGCCTCTCTGCCCGCAGGCCTGAGCGAAGCTTTTGTGGCAGACGCCATCAAGCAGACACAGTGGAACGCGTTCCTGAAAAAGAACCGGCTCGACGCCATTGCGCTGGCCGACGTGGTGACACGGCTGCGCGGCGAGATCCACAAGGTCGGCGTCATCTGAACAGCAGTTCAGCCTGAACGGTTTTGATTCGGGCTGTGCTCCACCGCTGTCGCGGCGTTCTGCCGAGCATTCTTCGCGGATGTACGGCGCACCCGATACCCACGGTGGGATCGTATGAATGCTTCCAACATGTGCGGAATCAAAGCCGCTGCATAGAAATCCAATTCAACTCTGAGCGCCGCCGGCACCGAGATCGTCAACTTCACCGTCTCATGCCTGGGCAGAGGACCCAATCGCAGCTTGCGGGCAGACGTACTCATTGTGAAGACCCACGCACAAAGAACAAAGGCTGATACGGCCGCAAAACAAGATCCTTGCCCCCCGCGTACACGCCGTGCGGTCTCAAGGTTGCCCCTCTCCTTGATGCGATGCAAGCATCGGACGAGTTCTGTGGGCTTGATGGCTTCCATCGGCAAGTGCCCAATCCACGGGAAGATGTGCAATTCCAGATGCCGGATCACTTTTTCTGCATACCCCGCAGACCACTGACGGTCTTTTTGCGTCTGTCCATGCCAAGAGCGCGCCAAAAGTTCAAAGGTGTTGAGTTTGGCCAAACGCTCCTGCTCGGCCTCAAGGTGGCGAGCCTCTTGAGGGTCAACCCCCTCTGCCCGTGTCTCGGCCATCTCCCGTGCCTTCTGACGGGCTCTGGCGAGGCTTACGGCGGGGTACGCGCCCCCAACCCCA
>JANYCG010000213.1 GCA_025360385.1 Burkholderiales bacterium
CGACCCCAGACGGTTTACGCCTACGTGAGCCGGGGCAAGCTGGAGGTCATGTCCGACACACACGACACCCGCCGCAGCCTGTACCGCGCTGAAGATGTCACCGCCCTGGCCAAACGCAAACAGGATGGCCGCAAATACGAAACCCTGGCCACTCAAACGCTGTTTGGCTCAGAGCCCAGCATCCCAACCGCCCTGTGCTCATTCGTGCGCGGGCATTTGTATTACCGGGGCCAGGAGGCCGTGGGCCTGGCCCAAACCGCCACACTGGAAGAGGTAGCCCAACTGTTGTGGGGTGCCGGGCATGCGGTGGACTTTTCGGTAACCGTGCCGACCCGCATTGGCAAAGCCGGGGCGGGTCGCGTGGCGGCATTCACGGCCCTGGCCAGTCTGGCGGCTACTGGGCACTCCACCCGTGGGCGGCTGGCTCAAGTGCTGCACGACGAAGCCCAGAGTCTGGTCGGCCAACTGGCCCAGGCGTTTGGTGCAGAGCGCGGGGGACGTCAGCCTGTGCATCTGCGCTTCGCACAGAGTTGGAACCAAACCCCCCAGGTGGCTGAGTTGCTGCGAACAGCCATGGTGTTGCTGGCTGAGCATGAATTGACCAGCTCGGCGTTTTGCGCGCGTATTGCGGCTTCGACGGGAGCCTCTCTGCCAGCCTGTCTGCTGGCCGGGCTGACCACCTTGTCAGGCCCCCTGCATGGTGATGCCACCGGCCGTGTCCACGCCTTGTTCGACGAGGTGGAGCGCCTGGGTGAAGACAAAGTGGTTGACCTGTACCTGTCAGCCGCCCTGCCCATGGCCGGTTTTGGCCACCACCTCTATCCCGATGGTGATCCACGGGCGACCGCCTTGCTGGCCTTGTTCCAGCCCAGCGAGGTGATTGCGCGCTTTATCCGCAAAGTGACAGAGTTGACCGGTTTGCAACCCAACATCGACCTGGCCCTGGTCGCCCTGGTGGCACGTTATCGCCTGCCTGTTGACGCCGCCTTTGGCCTGTTCGCCACGGCGCGCAGTGTGGGGCTGCTCGCGCATGCCATGGAGCAGTTGAGCGTGGCGCAGGTGATCCGCCCACGCGGGCGATATGTGGGACCGGTGCCCATCTTGGACAAGGTTTTGGTAAAGCCTGTTGTGCAGAAACTTTAACCAGCACGTGCGCTTAGCCGTCGCGACATGGTTTAGCACAAGAAAATTACGAATAGTCCCCGTAGATATTCAATAGTGTGCTATTAATTTAGAATAGTTCAAGCAGGACAGATTTTTCCTGCCAGTGCTTCAAACTGGCCGGGAAAAGACAGCTGGTTGCAGCCTTGCAGCAGGAACTGGCCTTTGCGTATCGTGTGCATGAGTTCGATGCCGGACAGAACGCTGTTGCTGGTTTGAATGGCTATATTTATAGTAGCAATAGACGCAATACCCACGGGAACATTAGACGATTTCAGTCCTTGAAGTCGTCGTCAATCTGACGCCAGCCCATCTCAAGCCGATACGGTGCCAAGTGGCCAAGCCAGTGCGGGTTTGCCCCATCCGCAAAACACCTTCTATAAATTACCATTCGCTTATATATTGGGTTTCTGGTTGAATTCGGGTGTATTGGATTGAATGAAATTCAAGGAGACGATGTGAACCCCACGATGAAATGTCTGGCAAACCTGATCGGCCTTGCCCTGTCGGCGGTCTGCGCCACTGCCACGGCGCAAAATGATGCCTTGCAGGTGCGCAGCATGGCAGCGTCCTGCGCCAACTGCCACGGCACCAATGGCAACGCGGCGCCGGGCATGGTGGCGCTGGCCGGGTATGAACGCGCCAGCCTGGTGAAAGCCATGGCTGACTTCAAAAGCGGGGCTCGGCCCGCGACCATCATGCATCAGTTGGCCAAGGGCTATTCCGAAAGCCAAATCGAGCAACTGGCCGGCTATTTTGCCGCCCAGAAAAAATAAGGACATGGCCATGGCTTATTCCCTGAATCGCCGCTCGTTTGTGCAAAGCGCGGGCGCGGCCTGCGTGTTGGGCAGTCTGGCTGGGTTGGCGGGTTGCGCGGCGTCAGCCGGTGGCGCCAAGGTCGTTGTGGTCGGGGGCGGATATGGCGGTGCCACCGCTGCCAAATACATCCGTATGTGGTCAGACTACGGCGTTCAAGTGACCTTGGTCGAACCCAATGCGGCCTTTGTCTCCTGCCCGCTCTCAAACCTGGTGTTGGGCGGCAGCAAAACCATGGCCGACATCACCACGCCTTACGACGGGCTGGTTCGTCGCCACGGCGTGACGCTGGTGCAAGACACGGCTGTGTCGATTGATGCGGACAAGCGCCTTGTCAAACTTACTGGCGGCTCCGAATTGCCTTATGACCGCCTGGTGCTCTCGCCGGGCGTTGACTTCATATGGGACCTGTTGCCGGGCATGAATCAAGCTGGCGCCCAGAGCAAGGTGTTGCACGCCTGGAAAGCCGGGCCCCAAACGCTGGCTTTGCGCCAACAGCTTCAGGCCATGCCGGATGGCGGCGTGTTTGCCATCAGCATCCCCTTGGCCCCTTACCGCTGCCCGCCGGGGCCGTATGAGCGGGCCTGCCAGGTGGCCAGTTATTTCAAAATGGCCAAGCCCAAATCCAAAGTGCTGATCCTGGATGCCAATGACGATGTGACGTCCAAAGGCCCGCTGTTCAAAAAGGCCTGGGCAGACCGGTACGCCGGCATCATTGAATACCGCCCCAAACACACGGTGCTGGATGTCGACGCGGCCAGCAACACGCTTAAATTCGAGTTCAACGATGACCAGAAGGCGGCCGTGCTCAACGTGTTGCCACCCATGCGGGCTGGCGAGATTGCGGTCAATGCGGGCCTGGCAACTGCCAACAAACGCTGGTGCGAGGTCGACTTTTTGACCTTCGAGTCCAAGGCCGCCAAAAACATCCATGTGCTGGGCGACGCGATACAGATTGCGGCGCTCATGCCCAAAAGCGGGCACATGGCCAACCAGCATGGCAAAACCTGCGCGGCGGCGGTGGTGGCGCTGCTGACCGGGCAAACGCCCAACCCGGCGCCCATCTACAACAACACCTGCTACAGCTTTGTCAGCCCGGATGAGGTGGTGCATGTGTCCAGCGTGCACCGCTACGATGCCGAGAAAAAAACCATGCTGACGGTGGCCGGCGCGGGCGGTGTCTCGGGCGCCGCCAGCGCGCTTGAAGGGGCCTACGCCTTTGGCTGGGCGCAGAATATTTGGGCCGATGCCTTGGCCTGAGCGCCATTTGATGTGCGCCTTGAGCTGACACCGTGACAGTGCGCCTTGCGTCGGCACTATTGAAAGTCCTGTCAATGCTGGGCCTGAGCTGGGGGCTGCTGGGCTGCGCCTCTGTGATGCCAACCGACGGCCCGGCCATCGTGCCGCTGCAAGTGTCCGCCTCGGCCTGGATGGCGCAGGGCCTTTCAGCCCAGGGCGCACCCGCCAACCAAAACTTCATCTCCAACGCTGGATTCATCGTCACGCCGAAAGGTGTCGTGGTGGTGGATGCACTGGGCTCGCCAGCCCTTGCAGACAAGCTGCTCGCTTCGATTAAAAAGATCACGCCGCTGCCGGTCACCCACGTCATCCTGAGCCACTACCATGCCGACCACATTTATGGCCTGCAGGTGTTCAAGGCGGCAGGGGCGCAGATTCTGGCCCAGGCCAATGGGCGCGACTACGTGGGGTCAGACGCCGCCCGCACCCGGCTTGAGGCATCGCGCCACGAGTTGGCACCCTGGGTCAATGGCGACACACAGGTTGTGCCCGCCGATATTTGGCTCGATGGCCCGGTTGAGCTGAACCTGGACGGCATCCGCCTGTCCATTCAACCCATGGGCCCCGCCCACACGCCTGAGGACCTGGTGGTCTACCTGCCCCAAGAGGGCGTGCTGTTTGCCGGCGATCTGGTGTTTCGGGGCCGCATTCCGTTTGTCGGCCAGGCAGACAGTGGCCGCTGGATCAAGGCGCTGTCGGACATGTTGTTGTTGCAGCCCAAAGTGGTGGTGCCAGGGCATGGGCCGGCCTCGACCCAGGCGGTAGCCGACATGGCGCTCACCCGCGCTTACTTGATGCATTTGCGGGCCAGCATGGGCAAAGCCGCCAAAAACATGGATCCGTTTGAGCAGGCATATGCGGCCACGGATTGGTCGGCTTTTGAGTCAGTCCCGCTGTTTGGCGTGCTCAACCGCATGAACGCCTACAACACTTATTTGCTGATGGAACGGGAGGCAGACTGATGGCGTTTGAGCGAAACCGGCGCAAATTATTGCTTTGCGGCGCCGCGCTGGGTTGGCAGCCGGCCTTTGCCGCGCCTGCGACACTGCCTGTGCCCACGTCGCTGCAAGACGACCTGGCGACGGCGCTCAAGGCGGGCCAGCCGCTGGTGCTGATGGTCAGCCTGGACGGTTGCCCTTTTTGCAAAATCGCCCGTGAGCATTACTTGATGCCCTTGCGGGCCGATCAGCAACTGCATGTGGTGCAGATCAACATGCAGCACAAAGAAATCGTCAAAGACATCAAGGGTCAGCCTAGAACGCATGAACAGCTAATTGAAGAACTCAAGGTCAACATCGCGCCGACGCTGATTTTTTACGGCCGCCATGGCACCGAAGTGGCAGAACGCCTGGCCGGCCTGGCGTCAGAGGATTTTTATGGGGCCTACCTGGATCAGCGCATTGCGGTGGCGCGCAAGGCCGTGCAGGCGAATTGATGCGCCCCGGTGATGTAGGAAGCGTTCGCCCTGAGCCGGTCTAAGGGTTTCGACCGGCTCAACCTGTAAGGAATTTGAGATTTTAGCGGGTCGGAACATTGGTTGGCATAAAAAAGGGCGAAAGTTCCCTTGGGGTCTCAATAGTTTGCTATTTAAAAGATAGTAAACAAATTTGCCAAACTTGTTTTCCAAACTTGTTCGCCAAGTCCTGTATCTTCAAAAACCGGTGGCGCGTTGCCTCAGTTGGATTCAGTCGGATTCAGTCGGATTCAGTCGGCCTCAGTCGGCCTCAGTCGGCTTTAGCGCCCGATGCCTTGACAATCGGCGACCAGCGCGCCGTCTCAAGTTTGTTCATGGCGGCCATTTGCTCAGGCGTGCTGCCGATGATGCTGTAACCCAATTCGGTCATGCGCTTGACGAAGTCAGGCGATTTGGTGCCTTTGACTGCGGCGTCGTTGATTCGCGCGATTTCTTCTTTGGAAGTTCCCAGCGGCACGGCCAGGCCAAACCATACGCCAGACTCGTAACCCGCAACGCCCGCTTCCGCGACGGTCGGCACATCAGGTAGCAAGGGGTCACGCTTGGCGCCGGTCACGGCCAGGGCCCGCAGTTTGCCGGCCTTGATTTGCGGCAGCGCCGACGGAATGTTGTCGAACATCATCATCACCTGACC
>JANYCG010000247.1 GCA_025360385.1 Burkholderiales bacterium
AACGCCCGCTTCCGCGACGGTCGGCACATCAGGTAGCAAGGGGTCACGCTTGGCGCCGGTCACGGCCAGGGCCCGCAGTTTGCCGGCCTTGATTTGCGGCAGCGCCGACGGAATGTTGTCGAACATCATCATCACCTGACCGCCCAAAAGGTCGTTCATCGCCGGTGCGCTGCCCTTGTAAGGAATGTGCAGGAGGTCGACCTTGGTCAGGTACTTGAACATCTCGCCCGACATGTGGATGCTGGTGCCACTGCCCGAAGAAGCGTAGGTCATCTTGCCAGGTTCAGCCCGCGCCAAAGCGATCACGTCCGCCACCGAATTGGCCTTGACCGAGGGGTGCACCACCAATACGTTGGACAGCGACACAAGCGCCACCACCGGTTCGAGATCCTTGATCGGGTCAAACGGCATTTTGGCGTACAAGGCCGGGTTGATCGCGTTGATGCCGCTGGTGGTCATGAACAGCGTGCGACCGTCGGGCGCTGAGCGCACGGCCTCCGCACCGCCGATATTGCCACCCGCGCCAGGCCGGTTGTCGACGGTGACAACTTGGCCCAGAATTTTTGTCAGTTCATTGGCGATGGCGCGCGACGCAATGTCCACCGCGCCTGCCGGCGGGAACGGGCAAATCAGCCGGATTGGCTTGGCGTTGTTGGTCTGGGCACTGGCCAAGGACGCCGACGCCAGGGCGACCATTGCCAGCGCACGAAAGATTGAACGGATCATCAAAGTCTCCAGTGGGTGAAGGCAGCCAAATGGCTCTCTGCCTGGTTGCAACTCTAACGCAAACGGCTTATTTTCCGACAATGGCCCTAATCGCAAAAAGCCTGCATAATTTCCGGCAGTCAACAGCACTCTGGACGGAGGTCGGCAATGGTCAAAAATTTGAAACCGGGCAGTGATCAAAAAGGGATTCGCGAAAGCCGTTTTGGCGGCGCCACGGTGCCTGGCAGTTTGTATGACCGGCATGGGCCTATTCCCGTGCCGGATGTGCATGAAAGCGACACAGAATCAGCTTGGGCCATGTTTGAAGAGTCGGTCATGCTGCAAGACAATCCGATCACCCGACGCGACGAATTGCATGACCATAGCCAAGAGGAAACCCGTGAAAGAATGCGTGAGGAGCGGCACCAGCAGGCCCGCGCAGACTTTGCAAGTACCGACATTGCACCGCCTGATTTCTTGAAAACTGACACGGCTCGTTCAGAGCCTGATTTGCCAGACGATGACTTTCCCGGCTTTGAACAAACGCGGGAATCACCGTTGCGCTGAATTCTCCTGTCGTTAAGGTGCCCCCTGCAAGACAGCTGGATAAAGTGGACACTTTAAGTGCTGTGCAGCAGCGTATCGACCTCCTCACCAGACCGAATATTCCTGACGCCGATTCAAAGTGAAAAGGCACAACGGTGCTTTCAACTCAGGAGTTTGATGAGGCAAATCGAACCAGATTCGGCGTCACATTGTCAAACCGACGCTGTCGCAAGGCACCGTCAAGGCGGACATTGCATGGTCAATAATTGGTGCTCCACTTAACTACCAGGGTCGCCAGCGTCGGCTGCCATGTCCACTCTCCCCCTATTTGCATCTCAGCCATCTCCGTTGCACGCCGCCTACGCCTGTGACCCGGCCCAAACGCTTGGCAGGCGCTTCCCAGAGGTCGACGCCCCCACACGCACGGCTTTTCAGCGCGACCGGGACCGCATTGTGCATTCCACGGCGTTTCGTCGTCTGGTTTACAAAACTCAGGTATTTTTGAATCACGAAGGGGACTTGTTTCGCACCCGCATGACGCATTCGCTGGAGGTGGCGCAACTGGCGCGTTCCATTGCCCGCAGCTTGGGTTTGAATGAAGATTTGGTTGAGGCCATCGCCCTGGCGCATGACCTGGGGCACACACCATTTGGCCATGCCGGACAAGATGCCTTGCACGAATGCACGGCGGCTTATGGCGGCTTTGAGCACAATTTGCAAAGCCTGCGGGTGGTCGACCACCTGGAGCAGCGTTACCCGATGTTTGACGGTTTGAACCTGTGTTTTGAGACGCGCGAAGGCATCTTGAAACACTGTTCCCGCCGTAATGCAGAGCAGTTGAATGCGTCAGAGCCGCCCACAAAAGCCAATGTCGCGCTGCGATTTTTAGAGCATACCCAGCCCAGTCTTGAAGCCCAACTGTGCAACCTCGCCGACGAAATCGCCTACAACGCGCACGACATCGACGACGGCGTGCGCTCCGGCCTGCTGGCCATGGACCAGCTTGAAGCTGTCCCCTTGTTTGACAGTTTCAGGCGCGAAACTTTGCAGGAGCATCCGCACCTTTTGCCGGTCGCCCAACACCGACGCCTGCTGTACGAGACGATTCGCCGCATGCTCAGCGCCCAGGTGTACGACGTGATCGCCACCACTCGCGCCAGCCTGAAAACATCGAGTCCGCAAAGTGCCGATGAGGCGCGGCAAATGCCCGCGCAAGTGCAATTCAGCCCGGCGATGGCGGCAAATTCTTTGGCGCTCAAGACATTTTTATTGCACCAGTTGTACCGCCATCCGCAGGTCATGCAAATGACCGGGCATGCCAAGCAGGTGGTGACGGATCTGTTCAATGCCTACATGGCCGACCCGGCGCAAATGCCGCGCGGGTTTGCGCTGCGTGCCCAGGTTCGTCCTGGCAACGGTCATGAAACAGCGGAAGTTGCCGTCGTGGTGGCCGATTTCATTGCCGGTATGACGGATCGTTTTGCCGCCAAAGAGCATGAGCGTCTGACCGGCCTTCGCTTGTTGGCATGAACCGCGACGGCTTGTCCAAAACCGGGTTCGATCCGGCCTGGGTTGTCATTCTGTGCGGCGTCAGCGCAGCGCTGCACGTGGCCAAGCTGATTCCTGCCTTGCCCGCCCTGCAGGAGGCCTTTGGCTTCAGCCTGGTCGCCGCCGGGTTTTTGTTGTCAACCGTGCAGGTCGCTGGCATGGGCCTGGGATTGTTCATAGGCTTGGCTGCCGATAGCCTGGGCGCCCGCAAAAGCATGCTGGCGGGGTTGTTGACGCTGGCGGTGGCGGGCGTATCGGGCACCTGGGTGCAGGGCATGGCTTGGCTGTTGGCACTGCGGTCGCTAGAGGGCGTTGGCATGTTGCTGGTTTGCACGCCTGCGCCGCATTTGATCCGGCAACTGGTGCCACCAGAGCGTTTGGCGCGTCGCTTGGGACTGTGGAGCGCCTACATGCCGTTTGGCACCGCGCTGGCCTTGTTGGCGGGGCCAGGTTTGATTTTGGCGGCGGGCTGGCAAGTTTTGTGGTGGCTGTTGTCGCTGTTTTCGGCGCTGATGGCGGTCTGGCTGTGGCGCGTGGCACCAACAGACGGCGCGTTGCCTTCGGGCAACCCGAATGCGGCCATGTGGTCGTTGCGCCTGCGCCAGACGCTGACGTCGTCCGGCCCCTGGCTGGTGGCACTGTGTTTTGCGGTGTATTCCGCCCAATGGCTGGCCGTGATCGGCTTTCTGCCGGTGGTTTATGCACAGGCAGGTGTGGCGGTGGGGGCAACCGCCTGGCTCACCGGCTTGGCGGCCGCCGTGAATATTGTGGGCAATGTCGCATCCGGCCGGTATTTGAGCAGGGGCGTGCGGCCCCAAACCCTTTTGTTCACAGGTTACACGGTGATGGGTATCGCAGCGATGCTGGCGTTTTCGCAATCGGCGACAGGGGTTGCCCACGCCGTTCCGCCATCGGTGCGCTACGCCGCTATTTTGTTGTTTTCGATGGTCGGCGGCCTGGTGCCTGGGACACTTTTTGCGTTGGCAGTTCGGTTTGCGCCAAGCCACGATACCGCATCGACCACGGTGGGCTGGATGCAACAAGGCTCGGCCCTGGGGCAGTTTGTCGGCCCCCCGCTGGTGGCCTGGGTGGCAAGCCGGGCGGGGGACTGGAGTCAAACCTGGCAGGTGACCGGGTTGTTCAGCCTGGCCGGCCTGCTGCTGACCTGGCGAGTCGGTCGGCGCCTGGCCAAGGCAGACACGGTTTTCACGAATTAGTCAGTGCCTCAGGTGTGACTGTACGTAGAATATTTGTTTCCAGATTTGCACCCTCAACACCATGAGTTTTCTGAACCAGTTGAAATCACAGGCCAATGCAGTTCAAACCTCGCAGTCCATGCAGGGAACCCAAGCAGAGGCCAACACCCTTGCCACCGAAATGGCGGCCAAAACCGCCTGGTTGTATCTGGTGGATTTGGCGCGCCAGCTCAACGTGATCCAGCCGGCTGGGCCCAAAATCAGCCTGGACGGAAAGACCCCATGGCCCACCCTCCAACTGGGCAACTTCACCTCGGATTCGCGCAAAAAAACCTTACGCAACAAAGAGGTGTTCGACACTTTGTCCATCGGCTGGACATTGGCGCCTACGCCGGGGCAAATCAGCAAGGGCAGCGTCTCGGCAGATTTCCCGCCAGAGCTCAACCGCATTGAATCCCGGCTGGCGGCGGGACGGGTGCCGCATGAGCGGGTCAACGTGCGCCACCCGGTGAAAAACACCTTGCAGGCGATCCGCTTTGACTATGAGTTGCGGGTCCACTCAGGTGTCACGGTGAGCTGCGAGCACGACGTGGGGCAGTTTTCATTTCGTTTGGCCAATTTGACCGGGCTGGAAATCCTGAACAAAACTTACCCGGCGAACCAGATCAACTCTGGCTTGCTGGACGAACTTGCCAAGTTGATTTGTGGCCAGCCCAGCCAGTTTTTGTGACGGCGCACCGGCCTGCAGAGCCGCCAACTTTGGCAGGTGAATTGACGCCTGGGATGGCGGCAAAACGGGCCATTGCCCGCACCCAGGCCTGGCTGGAGCGCGCGGTCATTGGCCTGAACCTGTGCCCGTTTGCCAAGGCGGTTCAAGTCAAAGGGCAGATTCGGTATGCGGTGAGTGAGGCCAACACGCCTGAAGAACTGCTTGAAGACCTGAGCAAAGAGATAAAAACGCTTCAAGTCCCCGTCAATGCTTCATATGAAACTACATTAATAATAGCAACGGGGTGTTTGAAGGAGTTTTTGGAATTCAATGATTTCCTGCGCTTGGCCGACCACGCGCTTGACAACATGGGCTTGCAGGGCAGCTTGCAAATCGCCAGTTTCCACCCCCAGTACCAGTTTGCCGGGACGGCGGCAGATGACATCACCAACTTCACCAACCGCAGCCCTTACCCGACGCTGCATTTGCTGCGGGAGGCCAGCATTGACCGTGCCGTGGCCGCTTTCCCACAAGCGGCTGACATTTATGAAAAAAACATGCAAACGCTGGCGGCGCTTGGCCACGGCGGCTGGGCTCTGCTGAACGTGGGTGCGGGGGACGATGTTGCGGCGCCGGTCGATGACAAGGCCGCCACTGAAGTGCTGGCTTTGGGGCATCCCGCCGCCATCGGGCATGGCAAGATCGGGCTATGAAAGAGCAAAAACTATCTGCAGCAAGCAGCGGGTCTGCCATCACCCAGAGTCTAACCATCGCGGCTGAAATCCGTGAAGGCCAGTCGGTTGAACTGCTCAAAGAGCTGCATATTCTGACGCGTGACGGCAAGCTGAACCAGGATTCCCGGCGCAAACTCAAGCAGGTTTACCACCTGTACCAGTTCATTGAAAAGTTGCTGCTGGAACTGCCGCAACGGCCTGAACGGCCCCGGGCGAATTCGCCGAAGCTGGCGGCAGGCGCAGCGCCAGACCCGTCGCGCCCTGGCCCGACCCTGGCCGACCATGGCGCGGGCAAGTCCTACCTGGGCTTCATCATTTACGACCTGTTTTTCAGAAGCCGCGGGGCGGGGCATATTTACGGCATTGAAACCCGCGCCGAGCTGGTGCAAAAGTCGCGCGAGCTCAGCCTGCGGCTCGGGTTTGAGCGCATGTCGTTTTTGAATTTGAGCGTGGCAGAGTCCGCCTTGTCGGCAGATCTGCCGGCCACCATCGACATCGTCACGGCCTTGCACGCCTGCGATACCGCGACCGACGACGCGATTGCGTTTGGCCTGCAAAAACAGGCACAGTTCATGGTGCTGGTGCCATGTTGCCAGGCAGAAATTGCGCGCAGCCTGAATGCGGGCAAGGCCTTGTCGCTCAGCCGCACGCCGCTGGCCGAACTGTGGCGCCATCCGCTGCACGCGCGCGAAATGGGCAGTCAGATCACCAACGTGCTGCGTTGCCTCTACCTCGAGGCCAGCGGTTACGCCGTGACCGTGACGGAGCTGGTGGGTTGGGAACACAGCATGAAAAACGAATTGATCATCGCGCGGCGTCTTCAAACAAGCTCAGGCCCCGGTGCAAAGCAAAATGCGGCTGCCGGGCGCCTGCGGGCGATATTGGCGGAGTTCGGGCTGTTGAATTTGTTGGACAAGCGCTTTAAATTGCACGGCAATCCTGATTCTGGCGAGCGTGTTTTCAGTGTCTAATCTCCCAAGTTGGCGAGTGTTTTCGCGCAACATCTAACTTTTGGAGGTCACTATGGGTTTACTGGATTCGGTTCTGGGCGCCGCTGGCGCGATGATGGGTGGACAGCAGCAACAGCAGCAGCCACAAGGCGGCTTGGCTGGCATGTTGGGCGGACTAGGCGGCGCGGGTGGTCTGGCCGCGTTGTTGCCCATCGTCACCAGCATGTTGAGCAACGACGGCCAACATGGTGGCCTGGGTGGCTTGCTGGAAAAATTCAACCAAGCCGGGTTGGGCGATGCCGCCAAATCCTGGGTTGGTTCGGGTGAAAACCAGGCGATTTCTGGTGACCAGCTCACCCAAGTGCTGGGCAGCGGCGCCATTGGGGACATCGCCTCAAAATTGGGCGTCAGCCACGGCGACGCCGCCGGTTCACTCGCGCAAATGCTGCCCGGATTGATCGACAAACTCACCCCCCACGGCCAAGCGCCCGCCGGTGGCCTGGGCAGTTCTGGCGATTTGATGGGCATGTTGGGCGGCTTGCTGAACCAGCGCTGAAATCTGGTTTTTGCCTCCAAAGCTTGTTTTTGGACGCAAAATACCCATAATTTGCTGCCTGCAATTAATTGGGGTCAGATTCCAATTACCGTGATGCGAAATCTCATCGATTGAATACCGCAACCCATGGCTCGCCTTCCCCGTCTGACTTTGCCTGGCTACCCGCACCACGTCATCCAGCGTGGCAACAACCGGCAGGATATTTTCGTGGCCAGCCAGGATCGGCAATTTCTGCTCGATTTGTTGCAGGAAGGCGCGGCGAAATTCCAGGTGGCCATTCACAGCTACGTGCTGATGGGCAACCACTTCCACTTGCTGGCCACGCCTGAAACAGCTGACGGCTTACCCCGCATGATGCAGGCGGTTGGACGGCGTTACGTGCGCTTGTTCAACGACGCTCGCGAACGCACGGGCACGCTGTGGGAGGGGCGGTATCGCTCGACGTTGATCCAGTCAGACCGTTATTTGTTGGCCTGCATGGTTTACATCGACCTCAACCCGGTGCGGGCGGGCATCGTGTCCCAGCCGCTGGACTTTGCCTGGTCTGGTTATGGCCACTATGTCGGCGCGCGGATCGACCCACTCATCACGCCGCATGCCCTGTACTGGGATTTGGGCAACACGCCATTTGCCCGGGAGGTCGCCTACGCCGATTTGGTCGCCAACGGCATTTCAGACCAGCAAAAATCAGAATTGACGCGTTCTGCGCTCAGTGGTTGGGCTTTGGGCGAAGTCGATTTTGTTCAAACACTGCAAAATCAAACCACGCGCCGGGTGAGCAAAGCTAGTGCCGGCAGGCCATTGTCGCCAAAAATCGAGGAAAAATAGGCGTATGTTCCCGTGGATATTACATAGTTTGCTATGTTTTTTGATTCGTCCCCAATTAAATGACATTTCACAAAATGAAAAATTAATTGGAATCTGACCCCAATTAATTTCTTTGAAATTTTTGTTGCAGTGCACTAAAATCTGATCCATCTTTGATTTTTAGGGGTGCGCTTGTGACCACAGCAGCCGAGATTTCCCATCTCCAGCAACACGGTTTGTATTCTTCTGCCAATGAGCATGACGCTTGCGGCGTGGGTTTTGTGGCGCACATCAAAGGTACCAAGTCACATGACATCGTCAAAAACGCCCTGAAAATTCTTGAGAATCTGGACCATCGGGGCGCGGTCGGTGCCGACAAACTCATGGGCGATGGCGCTGGCATCCTGATTCAATTGCCAGACGCGCTGTACCGCGAAGAGATGGCCGCGCAAAACGTCACACTGCCAGCGCCCGGTGAATATGGCGTCGGCATGATCTTTTTGCCCAAGGAACACGCCTCTCGCCTGGCCTGCGAGCAGGAGATGGAACGCGCCATCAAAGCGGAAGGGCAGGTGCTGCTGGGCTGGCGCGATGTGCCGGTCAACCGCGACATGCCCATGTCGCCGACGGTACGGGCCAAAGAGCCCATCCTGCGCCAGGTGTTCATCGGGCGCGGCAACGACGTGATCGTGCAGGACGCACTGGAGCGCAAGCTCTACGTCATCCGCAAAACCGCCAGCGCGGCCATTCAGAACCTCAAGCTCAAACACAGCAAAGAATATTACGTGCCCAGCATGAGCAGCCGCACAGTCGTGTACAAGGGCTTGCTGCTGGCCGACCAAGTTGGCGTTTACTTCCGTGACTTGGAAGACGTGCGCTGCGTGTCAGCGCTGGGCCTGGTGCACCAGCGTTTCTCCACCAACACCTTCCCCGAGTGGCCGCTGGCCCACCCTTACCGCTACGTGGCGCACAACGGTGAGATCAACACTGTCAAGGGCAACTACAACTGGATGAAAGCCCGGGAAGGTGTGATGGCGTCCCCCGTCTTGGGCGCTGACCTTCAAAAACTCTACCCGATCAGCTTCGCCAGCCAGTCCGACACAGCCACCTTCGACAACTGCCTTGAGCTGCTGACCATGTCGGGCTACCCCATCAGCCAGGCCGTGATGATGATGATCCCCGAGCCCTGGGAGCAACACACGACCATGGACGAGCGCCGAAAGGCCTTCTACGAGTACCACGCCGCCATGCTGGAGCCCTGGGACGGCCCGGCCAGCATCGTCTTCACCGATGGCCGCCAGATCGGCGCCACGCTGGACCGTAACGGCCTGCGCCCCTCGCGTTATTGCATCACCGACGACGACCTGGTCATCATGGGTTCCGAGTCCGGCGTGTTGCCCGTGCCTGAAAGCAAAATCGTGCGCAAATGGCGCCTGCAGCCCGGCAAGATGTTCCTGATTGACCTGGAACAGGGCCGCATGATCGACGACGAAGAAATCAAGTCCAACCTGGCCAACAGCAAGCCCTACACCCAGTGGATCGAAAACTTGCGCATCCGCCTGGACGACGTGGTGGGCGGCAGCGGTGGCGAGCCTGCGTCGGCCATTGAAAGCGAAGTCAGCCTGCTGGACCGCCAGCAGGCTTTTGGCTACACCCAGGAAGACATCAAGTTCCTGATGAGCCCCATGGCCGCCCTGGGTGAAGAAGGCATTGGCTCCATGGGCAACGACAGCCCGCTGGCGGTGCTGTCCGACAAAAACAAGCCGCTGTACAACTACTTCAAGCAGTTGTTCGCGCAGGTGACCAACCCGCCGATTGACCCGATCCGCGAAGCCATCGTTATGAGCCTGGTCAGCTTCATTGGCCCCAAGCCCAATCTGCTGGACATCAACCAGGTCAACCCGCCGATGCGGCTGGAAGTGGCACAGCCCATTCTTGATTTTGGCGACATGGCCAAGCTGCGGGACATCGAAAAATACACCCAAGGCAAATTCCGCAGTTACACGCTGGACATCACCTACCCGCTGGCCTGGGGCCATGAGGGTGTTGAAGCCAAATTGGCCTCGCTCTGCGCTGAAGCGGTTGACGCCATCAAGGGCGGCAAAAATATTCTCATCATCAGCGACCGCGCCGTCAATGCCCAACAAATCGCCATCCCGGCGCTGCTGGCCTTGTCCGCCATCCACCAGCACCTGGTGCGCACGGGCCTGCGCACCACCACCGGGCTGGTGGTTGAAACCGGCTCATCGCGTGAGGTGCACCAGTTCGCCGTGTTGGCAGGTTACGGCGCAGAAGCCGTCCACCCCTACCTGGCACTGGAAACTTTGGCCAGTCTGAACCGTGACATGCCGGGCGAGCTCAGCGCCGATAAGGCAATCTACAACTACATCAAGGCCGTTGGCAAGGGCCTGTCCAAGATCATGTCCAAAATGGGCGTGAGCACCTACATGAGTTATTGCGGTGCGCAGTTGTTTGAAGCCATCGGCCTGAACACCGAGACCATCGACAAATACTTCACTCAGACGCCCAGCCGCGTCGAAGGCATCGGCGTGTTCGAAATCGCCGAAGAGGCCATCCGTTCTCACAAAGCCGCGTTCAGCGACGACCCGGTGCTCAACACCATGCTTGACGCCGGCGGTGAATACGCCTGGCGCGTGCGCGGCGAAGAACACATGTGGACGCCCGACGTGATTGCCAAGCTGCAGCACAGCACCCGCTCCAACAACTGGAACACCTACAAGGAATACGCCCAGCTCATCAACGACCAAAGCCGCCGCCACATGACCCTGCGCGGCTTGTTTGAGTTCAAAATCGACCCGGCCAAAGCCATTTCAGTGGACGAGGTCGAACCGGCCAAAGAGATCGTCAAACGTTTTGCCACGGGTGCCATGTCGCTGGGTTCCATCAGCACGGAAGCCCACGCCAGTCTGGCGATTGCCATGAACCGCATCGGCGGCAAGAGCAACACGGGTGAGGGCGGCGAAGACCCGGCGCGTTACCGGCAGGAGCTCAAAGGCATCCCCATCCAGCAAGGTCAGACCATGGCCGACATCATTGGCAAAGAGGCGGTCGAGGTCGACATCCCGCTCAAGGACGGCGACTCGTTGCGCTCGCGCATCAAGCAGGTGGCGTCGGGTCGTTTTGGTGTGACGGCAGAATATTTGAGCAGCGCCGACCAGATCCAGATCAAGATGGCGCAAGGGGCCAAGCCGGGCGAAGGCGGTCAACTGCCTGGCGGCAAGGTGTCGGAGTACATCGGCAAGCTGCGCCACAGCGTGCCTGGCGTGGGTTTGATCTCGCCACCCCCGCACCACGACATTTATTCCATTGAAGACCTGGCCCAACTGATTCACGACCTGAAAAATGTGGCTCCGCATGCCAGCATCAGCGTCAAGCTGGTGTCTGAAATCGGCGTGGGCACCATTGCAGCTGGCGTTGCCAAATGCAAGAGCGACCACGTGGTGATTGCCGGACACGACGGCGGCACCGGCGCGTCGCCCTGGTCGAGCATCAAACATGCGGGCAGCCCTTGGGAAATCGGCCTGGCTGAAACGCAACAGACCCTGGTGCTGAACCGCCTGCGCAGCCGCATCCGGGTGCAGGCCGACGGCCAGATGAAAACCGGCCGAGACGTGGCCATTGGTGCCCTGCTGGGCGCAGACGAATTCGGCTTTGCCACTGCGCCGCTGGTGGTCGAAGGCTGCATCATGATGCGCAAATGCCACCTCAACACCTGCCCGGTGGGCGTGGCCACGCAAGACCCGGCACTGCGCAAAAAATTCAGCGGCAAGCCCGAGCACGTGGTGAATTATTTCTTCTTCATCGCCGAAGAAGTGCGCCAGATCATGGCGCAGCTGGGCCTCCGCAAATTCGACGACCTGATTGGCCGCGCCGATTTGCTTGACACCCGCAAAGGCATCTCCCACTGGAAAGCCCAGGGCCTGGACTTTGCCCGTGTATTCGCCCAGCCGCAAGTGCCTGCGGATGTGTCTCGCTATCACATTGAGAGCCAAGACCATGGGTTGGAGAAATCACTTGACATGGTGCTGATCGAAAAATCCCGCCCCGCCATCGAGCGCGGCGAAAAAGTCCAGTTCATGGAAGTGGCGCGCAATGTCAACCGCAGCCTGGGCGCGATGTTGTCGGGGGCGCTGACCAAAGTGCGGCCTGAGGGCCTGCCGGACGACACCATCCGCATCCAGCTTGAAGGCACGGGCGGCCAGTCCTTCGGCGCATTTTTGGCCAAAGGCATCACCCTGTATTTGATTGGTGACGCCAACGATTACACCGGCAAAGGCCTCTCGGGCGGCCGCGTCGTGGTGCGCCCCAGCATTGACTTCAGGGGCGACGCCATCAAAAACACCATCGTCGGCAACACCGTGATGTACGGTGCCACCAGCGGCGAGGCGTTCTTCAGCGGTGTGGCTGGCGAACGTTTTGCGGTGCGGCTTTCAGGTGCCACCGCGGTGGTGGAAGGCACGGGTGACCATGGCTGCGAATACATGACGGGTGGCACGGTGGCCGTGCTGGGCAAAACCGGCCGCAACTTCGCCGCCGGCATGAGCGGCGGCATTGCCTATGTTTACGATGAAGACGGTAGTTTTGCCAAACGCTGCAACACGGCCATGGTGTCGCTGGACAAAGTGCTGAGTGCCAAAGAACAGGAAGACACTGTCAAACCCGGCATCTGGCATGGCGGGCAGACCGACGAAAGCCAGCTCAAACAGCTGCTGCAAGACCACAACCGCTGGACTGGCAGCAAACGCGCCCGCGAGTTGCTGGACACTTGGGACACCGCCCGTGGCAAGTTCGTCAAGGTCTTCCCAAACGAGTACAAACGCGCTTTGGGTGAAATCTCTGCAAAAAAGACCCCTAAAACAGAGGCGTCTGGCAAAAAAGTGGAGAAAGTTCCCGTAAATGCTGGATAGTTAGATATTGAAACAATAGCAATATTGTCTAAATAATAGTCAAATTTAAGTCGGATTGGATTAAATAAATGGGCAAGATGACCGGTTTCATGGAGTTTGGGCGCATCGAAGAGGGCTACAAACCCGTTGGCGAGCGACTCAAAAACTACAAAGAGTTTGTGATCGGTCTGGACGATGCGCAAGCCAACAAACAAGCGGCGCGTTGCATGGACTGCGGCACGCCGTTTTGCAACAGCGGCTGCCCGGTGAACAACATCATCCCCGACTTCAACGACTTGGTTTACCGTGGCCAACCCAACGACTGGAAGAATGCGATCGACGTGCTGCACAGCACCAACAACTTCCCCGAATTCACAGGCCGCATTTGCCCCGCGCCGTGTGAAGCGGCCTGCACGCTCAACGTGAACGACGACGCGGTGGGCATCAAGTCCATCGAACACGCCATCATCGACCGCGCCTGGCACGAGGGCTGGGTTCAGCCGCAATTGCCCAAGCTAAAAACGGGCAAAAAAATTGCCGTGGTCGGCTCTGGCCCTGCTGGCATGGCCGCAGCGCAGCAACTGGCCCGCGCTGGCCACGACGTCACATTGTTGGAGAAGAACGACCGCATTGGCGGCCTGCTGCGTTACGGTATCCCCGACTTCAAGATGGAGAAAACCCATATCGACTTGCGCGTGGCGCAGATGGAAAAAGAAGGCGTGGTCTTTCGCACGGGCGTGATGGTGGGTGAGTTGCCGAAATCCGGTGCAAGCTCCAAAGTCACCAACTGGGCCAAAGAAACCATTACCCCGGCGCAATTGCAAAAAGATTTTGATGCCGTCTTGTTGACCGGCGGCGCAGAACAGTCGCGTGACTTGCCCGTGCCGGGCCGCGCGCTGGACGGCATCCATTTCGCCATGGAGTTTTTGCCCATGCAGAACAAGGTCAA
>JANYCG010000279.1 GCA_025360385.1 Burkholderiales bacterium
TTTGATTTCAGCCTGGCAGTTTTCCGTCTCGCCCGATGAAGTTTCGATGATGCCCAGGCCGCCCGCGCGCGACACGGCCGAGGCCAGTTGCGTGCGGGCAATCCAGCCCATGGGGGCCTGCACGATGGGGTATTTGGCACCGGTGTGGGCGAGGACGCGGTTGGCGCGGTGGGTCATGAGGGTCCAATCAGGCAAGTGGTTTACGGGTAGAACAAGGCCGTGATTATTGCGACCTCATTGCGCCGCCCCATGTCCCCCCGGTTACCCGTTCGAGAAACCCCCGTTCAAACCCGGCTCACGCCCCCTCAGGCTTGATCTGCGCCCGCGCAATCACCGGCTTCCAGCGGGCCTGCTCTGCTTTGATGAAGGCATCGAACTCGGCCGAGGTATTGCCTATGGCCAGGGCTGTGTCGGCGGCCAATTTCTCCCGGACCACGGTTCCACGCGATGCCTTGATGGCCTCGGCCTCCAGTTTGGCGATGTGGTCTTTGGACCATTTGCTGGGCGCCATCAGGCCGTACCACTGGGTCATCTCGAACCCCTTGTAACCCTGTTCGGCCACGGTGGGCACATCGGGCAGCTGCGGCAAACGCGTGCTGGTGCCCGTGGCAATGCAGCGTAGCTTGCCGGCCTTGATGAATTGCAGCAGCGCGGGTGCGCCCACGGCCGAAGCCTGGAGTCGGCCTGAGAGCAGGTCGGTCAGCATGGGGCCGGTGCCACGGTAGGGCACGTGCAGCATGAAGGTATCCGTCACCATCTTCAGGTACTCAAACGCCAGATGCCCGGCGCTGCCATTACCCGCCGAGCCGTAATTGAGCTGGCCGGGTTTGGACTTGGCGTAGGCGACGAATTCCTTGAGGTTCTTGATGGGCAGGTCCGGGTGCACCACGTACAGGCTGGGCACTTTGGAGACCAGGGTGATGGGCGCAAAGTCTTTGGCCGCGTCATAAGGCAGCTTGGGAAAGATGAACGGGTTCACCGCCAGTGTGCCGATGTGGCCCAGCACCAGCGTGTGCTCGTCGGTGGAGTTGGCCACTTCCTGCATGGCGATGTTGCCTGCCGCGCCGGGCTTGTTGTCCACAAACACGTTTTGGCCGATGGTTTTGGCCATCTCGCCAGCAACCGCACGGGCCACGATTTCAGAACTGCCGCCGGGCGCAAACGGCACTACCAGCCGCAGTGGCTTGCTGGGCCAGTCCTGCGCGTGGGCGAATAGCGGCGAAGCCGCCAGTGCGGCCGTGCTGGTGTGGGTGAGCCACTGGCGGCGCGACAAGGGTGTGGAGGTGTCAAGGTGGGAGGTCATGGTGACTTTCTGGGGTAACAAGTGAAGGAGTGGATGGGACTAAAACTGAAAGAAAAATAATTGGGACGGTGTGGACGGGAGGATTACTCCAGCGCAATCCCACGCTCTTTGATCACCTTGGCCCATATCGCCATCTGGCTGCGCACAAATGCTTGCGCGGCATCGGGGCCACCCTTTTGAATCTCGCCGCCCAGCTGGGCAATGCGTGTCCTGACTTCGGGCGATTCCATTGCCTTTTGAAGCGCGACTGAAAGTTTAGCCATCACGGCGTCCGGCGTGCCTGCGGGGGCCAGCAGCACGTTCCACTCGTAAACTTCGGCGCCGCTCACGCCGGCCTCGGCGAGCGTAGGCACGTCGGGCAAGATGGCGGAACGCCGGGCGCTGGTCACTGCCAGGGCGCGCAGTTTGCCGCCTTGAATGTGACCCAAGGTCGAGGCCAGGTTGCCAAAAAATACCGGCACCTGGCCGCCAATGACATCGTTGAGGGCCGGGCCGCCGCCTTTGTAGGGGATATGCGCCATATCCACTTTTGCCGCAGACTCGAACATGGCCCCCGCCAGGTGCTGTGCCGAGCCGTTGCCAGAGGAGGCAAACGCCACTGCGTCTTTGCGCACCCTGGCCGCTGCGACCAGATCGGCCACGGACTTGGCCGGAAACTGCGCGTTGACCAGCACCACGTTGGGAAACAGCGCAATGACGCCAACCGGGCGAAACGCCTTGTCCGTGTCATAGGGCAACTTGGCATACAGCGCGGGATTGACGGCGAAAGACGATGCGTCCAGCATCAGGGTGTGGCCGTCTGGCACGGCCTTGGCCACGGCGGCTGCGCCAATCTGCCCGCTGGCGCCCGGCTTGTTTTCGACGATGACGTTTTGGCCCAGCACTTCGCTCAAGCGGGGCGCGATCAGCCGGGCCATGGCGTCTGCGCCGCCGCCGGGCGGGTAGGTCACGACCAATGAAATCGGCTTGGACGGCCAGGCGGGCAAGGTCTGCGCCTGGCTGGTGCTGAATCCGAGCACAGAGGTGGTTGCTATGACAATAGTAGCTAACTTCGCAATGAATACGTGGGCTAATTCGGTTTTTGACGCGGTATATTGGTGAATCATGCTGTCTCCTGAAAAAACTAACGGACTTGGGCCGTGTACTGAAACGCAAAGGCATCACCCCACGTGGTGCGCAACTCCACACAGCGCCCGCTCAAATCAAAGGCGCGCCGATCCACCTGAACGCACGGGTGCCCGGCATCCAGTTGCAGCAGCGCGGCCTGCTCCGGGTTAAGCAAGCCAAAGCTCAAGCGGTCTTCGGCGCGGTGAATGGTGACGCCACACACCCGCTGCACCATGGGGTAGAGCAAGTCATCCCAGTCGGCTGTTTCCGATTGGGCCAGGGAGGCAAACAGGGGGAGAGGCAGGGCAATGGACTCCAAAAGACACGGCTTGCCGCTCAGGCTGCGCAGGCGTTGCAGCTGCAAAACGCTGGCACCCGCATGCAGGCCCAGGTCGTCGGCTGCTTCCTGGCTGGCGATCTGAACACTGCGCTGGAGGATGATGGACTGGGGCGTGCCTTGCCCGCCACCTTGGGAGAACCGGAAGAAACGCAGCATCGACGCGCCGCCCAATCCCACCCGGACAAACGTGCCGCGACCGTGCTGGCGCTCCAGCAGCCCCTGCGCCACCAGCAGCGCCAGGGCCTGGCGTAGGGTGCCTAGGGCCACGCCATGCTCTTTGGCTAGTGCGGTTTCAGCGGGCAATGCGGTGCCGGGTACCCATTCGCCCTGCGTAATGCGGGCGCGCAGACTGGCGGCGAGCCAGCCATAGCGGCTCTGGCCCGGTGCTGGCTGGTCTGAGCTGGCGTTGGGACCTGCGCTTGGGGGGGCGTCACGATCAAGAGCTGAGGGCGAATTCATTGACATAGTCTTCTAGAAGACTAGAATATAAATCATGAGTCAAGAAATGTCAAAGGTGCAGGAAACCCGACCAGTTCCCCCAATCAGCGTGGACAGCCATTTCCATGTCTTCAAAGCGGGTCACTCGCTTCCCGGCGCGCGTTACACGCCAGCTTATGAGGCGTCTTTTGAAGCCTGGCAAGCCGAAGCCGCTGCCGTGGGCGTGACCCATGGCGTGCTGGTGCAGACGAGTTTTATGGGTGCGGACAACCGCCTGATGCTGGCGCAACTGGCGCTGCACCCCAAGACCCTGCGCGGCATCGCGGTGGTGACGCCTGATGCAGACCTGAAGATGTTGTCAGCCTTGCATGCACAGGGCGTGCGTGGCATCCGGTTGAACCTGGCCGGGCAGTCGCATGACATGGCCCAGTGGCGGGGCGCGTCCACCTTGTGGGACACCTTGCTTCAGCTGGGCATGCATGTTGAACTGCACACGGATGCCGGCTGCTTGCCCTCTGTCGTCGCAGCATTGCCCCTGGCAATGCCGCTGGTGCTGGACCATTTTGCAAAACCGGCACGGGTGTCTGTGCATGATGAATCAGTCATCGCAATTGGCAGGCGCATCCGGCGGGGCGGCAATG
>JANYCG010000282.1 GCA_025360385.1 Burkholderiales bacterium
TGTTGCCGCCGACCGAAAACTGAGCCACTTTTAGAGGTTGTGCCGATCCAAAACTGAGCCAGGTGTTTTACTAGCTCTGCCTAATTTTTAGGCAGGAGCAAAAAAGGTGATCACCATGGAAATGTTAGGCAAGATTAGGCGCATGCACGTGCGCGACAAGATGTCGATACGGGCCATAGCGAAGCGCACGGGGCTGTCGCGCAACACGCTGCAAAAATGGCTGCAGGCCCCCGAGGAGGTCAAAGTACCCAAGTACGTACGGGCCAAGGGATTTGGCAAATTGAGTGCCTTTACCGAAGAACTCGAGCGTGCCCTCAAAGCAGATGCCAGCCGCCACAAACAAGACCGACGCAGCGCACGGGCGCTGCTTCTCCAAGTCGGGGCCAGCGGCTACGTTGGCAGCTATAGCCGAGTAACGGACTTCATCCGTGCCTGGCGTGCTGGTGCGGGCAAAGACGTTAAAGCCTTTGTACCCTTGAAGTTTGAGATGGCAGAGGCATTCCAATTTGACTGGAGCGAAGAAGGGATGGTGGTGGGCGGCATCTACCACCGCATGCAGGTCTCGCACATGAAGCTGTGCGCCAGCCGGGCCTTCTGGCTGGTGGCCTATCCCAGCCAAGGCCATGAGATGCTGTTTGATGCCCATACACGCTCCTTTGCGGCCCTGGGCGGCGTGGCGCGCCGGGGCATCTACGACAACATGAAGACAGCGGTGGATAAGGTCAAAAAAGGCAAGGGCCGGACCGTCAACGCCCGCTTTGCCGTCATGTGTGCGCACTACCTATTTGACGCTGATTTCTGCAACGTCGCCAGCGGCTGGGAGAAGGGTGTGGTCGAGAAGAATGTGCAGGACAGTCGCCGCCGAATCTGGATCGACGCGCAGAGCCGCAAATGGGGCAGCTTCGAGGAACTCAACGCTTGGTTGGGCGAACGTTGCCGGGCCTTGTGGAGCGAGATCCGGCACCCCGAATACCAGCATTTCAGCGTGGCTGAAATGCTGGAACAAGAGCGGGCAGAACTGATGCCCATGCCTGCCGTGTTTGATGGCTATATCGAACGCTCAGCCAAGGTGTCGAGCACCTGCTTGGTGGCGGTGGCACGCAACCGTTACTCGGTGCCATGTGAGCTGGCAGGCAAGCAGGTCTCCACTCGGCTTTACCCCAGCCGAGTGGAAATCGCCAGCGACGAGGCTATCGTGGCCAGCCATGCACGCGTGGCCGACCGCGGGCACATCTGCTACGACTGGCAACACTACATTGCGCTGGTACAGCGCAAGCCCGGTGCCCTGCGCAACGGCGCCCCCTTTGCCGACATGCCAGCGCCGCTCTTGCGCCTGCGCCAAGGATTGATGCGCCACGATGGCGGCGACAAAACCATGGCGCAGGTTCTCAATTGCGTATCCATCCATGGACTGGAGTCGGTGCTGGTGGCCGTGGAATTGGTCATTGAATCGGGCGCGCTCAGTACCGAGCATGTGCTCAATGTATTGGCCCGGCTCAATGCGCCGCCAACGCCTGAGACGGTGCACAGCAGCTTGCATTTGGAAGAGGCACCAGTGGCCAATACAGGCCGCTACGACAGCCTGCGTGGTGTACAGGGTGCAGACACCACGGTGGAGGTGAATCATGCAGACGCGTGACATCACCACTGAGCTCAAGGAGCTTCGCCTGCACGGCATGGCCAGTGCCTGGGAGGAGTTGACCACCCACGAGGGCAAGAAGAGCGATGTAGGCATCCAAACCTCGCGCTGGCTTGTAGAGCATTTGCTGCAGGCCGAACACGCACAACGTGCCTTTGCGTCGGTACGTCACCAGATGAAAGCGGCCAAATTCCCACTGCACCGGGATCTGGCGGGCTTTGACTTTGAGGGCACCAAGGTGGACAAAAAGCTGGTTAGCCAATTGAGCACATTGGACTTCACCGACACCGCGCAAAACGCAGTGTTCATTGGTGGACCCGGCACGGGCAAGACGCATCTGGCAACAGCCCTTGGGGTGGCCGGCATTACCGCCAAAGGCAAGCGAGTGCGGTTCTATTCCACGGTCGATTTGGTCAATGAATTGGAGAAGGAAAAGCGCGAAGGCAAGCCTGGGCGCATCGCTGTGGCATTGATGCGCATGGACTTGGTCATCCTGGACGAGCTGGGTTATCTGCCCTTCAGCCAGGCCGGTGGTGCCTTGCTGTTTCACCTGCTGTCAAAACTGTACGAGCACACCAGTGTGGTGATCACCACCAACCTGAGTTTCTCCGAGTGGTCGAGCGTGTTTGGGGATGCCAAGATGACCACGGCATTACTGGATCGGCTAACCCATCACTGCCACATCGTGGAGACGGGCAACGAGTCTTATCGATTCAGGCACAGCACCATGGCGGCCAAGACGCGCATCAAGGCACGAGAGTGTGAGCGCAAGGGTG
>JANYCG010000317.1 GCA_025360385.1 Burkholderiales bacterium
TTCTGCCCGGGCTGTATGAAAAATACAATCCCATGCCGTACAAAGCCGCCCAGGCCCTGGAAATTGAACTGGGCATCCGCTTGCGCAGCGCGGACCCCAGCTCCCCCGTGCCGCCAAATCGGGCCGACAGCGGCACCCGCATCCGCATCCAGCGCCAAGCTCACACAGCCACCTTGCGCACCGCGCACACCATCACTCCCCAGATTTCCAGGTCCGCGTTCGGGCGCAGCACAATGGGCCGATAGGCCGGGCTGTCGGCCCGCAATTCCAGCCGCCCCGACCGCACAAACAGGCGTTTCAGCGTGAACTTCTGCTCCACCAGCAGCCACCACGATGTGGCTGCTGTGCGCCGTTACGGCGCGGTCCACCACCACCTTGTTCCCGGCCAAAACGCCCCCGCTCTCCATCGAATCCCCCTCCACCGTGAAGAAGAAAGTCGGCGCCGGGTGCGCCACGAGGTGCGCGTTCAGGTCCAGCCCCTCGTCCAGGTAGTCCATGGCCGGCGACGGGAGCGCGGTCCGAAGCTTGCCCAGCCACGGCAGCGCCTGCGCCACCGGGGCCACAGGCGCAGGCCATGGCCCCAGTAGGGCGGCAGGGGCAAGGCGGCGCGGGGCCTGGGCAGAAGCGGGCGCAACGACAGACGGAGTAATGCCGGGCAGAGCAAGCTTGGTTGCAGGGCCGAGGGCATCTCGTTTTGTGCAAACGGCAGCGTCCTTGAATGCCTCCTGCACCGCCTTCCGCAGCAATCCTGCCGCAAACGTCCAGGGGCGCTTCAGCCCATGGCGAACACCGCAGTGTGCCTGCAGAAGTGGCAGAAACGGTTGATAGGCAGCGCCGCATGGGCAATCAGGAGTATTTTGTTCTGGGCCTTCCATCCGAACACGTGAAAGCGTAGTATTTGTCGAGCGAATTTTCCCGCTCAAGACGAGGAATTTATATGCCGATCTACATGATTCAAGCTTCCTACACGCCGCAAGCCGTAGCTTCCATGGTCAAGAGCCCGCAAGATAGGGCGGCGGCCATCAAGCCCATGATTGAAAGCATGGGCGGCAAGCTTCAAGACCTCTGGTTCTCGTTTGGTGAATACGACATCGTCGTCATCGTTGAAATGCCGGACAATTTGTCAGCCGCCGCCATCGCAATGGCTGTCGGTTCAAGTGGCGCCATGAGTACCTATAAAACAACGCCGCTAATGTCTGCGACGGATGCCAAGAAGGCTATGAAAAAGGCCGGCGGAGCCGGATATGAGGCACCCAAATAATTTGCATCATTCAGGCCCGATGCGACGTGTACGCTGGCTTGTCTGGGCAGCCAGGCGCAGGGGTTGTGGCCCCAGGCCCATCCGCAAGCGCATTCGGAGTAAACTCGGGTCCTCACTTTTGCGCACACCATGAACCGCACCTATGTCGTGTCCTTGCTCTGCCTCTGGCTGCTGGCCTGTGGCGGCGGCGATGTAGCTAGCACGCCGGACACCGCAGTCGCCCAGCCGAGGGATTGCGACAATGGTTTAACGGTTGG
Organism: Burkholderiales bacterium; assembly: GCA_025360385.1. Classification (GTDB taxonomy): domain Bacteria; phylum Pseudomonadota; class Gammaproteobacteria; order Burkholderiales; family Burkholderiaceae_C; genus JANYCG01. The sequence goes on from JANYCG010000317.1 coordinate 1,519, forward strand.
GGGCGATTTTTGTGCAGGCAGAAGGACACTTTATCAATCACCTGCGCCAACGGGGTCGGCTGCTGTGGTCGCTGCATCCAATTCCAGTCTTTGACACGCGTTTGATTCACGGCTCTGCAATGAGTGCCGCCACCCTGTGCTCTGGTTTGCTTTGCAGGACTAAATTTAAAGGGCTGTCGCTTGTCCCGCCAGACGGTAGCCTATACCCCCTTGGCGCGCGTCTGATTCGAGCCACCCTCGTGTGCATTTTTTCAATGTCGAACGCTTCCGCGATGCCGCCATCTTTGGCCATCGAGGTGCCGGCTGTCGCAGGACAAACAGGTGCCGCGACAGAAGCTGAGCTGCTTGGCAAAATTCAATCTGAAATTGCCGGCGCGCCCTGCGATGACAACGTCCAATGCCGTACCATGCCGATGGGCACCAAGGCCTGTGGCGGCCCCGAGTACTGGCTGCCATGGTCTACGCTGCGGGGCCGCGCTGATCGCCTGCGGGCGTGGCGCGATGAATTGGCTGGCCTTCAGGGGCCGCTGGTGTTTAGCAAAGGCTCGAATTCCAACTGCCTCTTCGTTGCCGATCCGGGTGCCTTGTGCCAGGCCCGTCAGTGTGTGGTGCGGCTTCGAAATGCGAATGACTGAGTAGGCGGCGAATCGCCCGCGCGCCTGATTTGGAAAAGTGAACAGATCGAGGGCCTGGGGCAGAGGAACTCGGTCGTCCACAAATGGCAAAGGGCCGGCAACTTGCGCTGCCAGCCCCCTCAATTGGCGTCCAATGCGATCAGGGAGGCGAGCCCGCAGGAAGCAGCAGCGCCTGGCTGGCGCCAGATTTGTTGTCAGGCGCCACCACCATGAGGCCAAGCGCCGGGGTATTGGCCCATTCCACATTCACGCTGACCGCAGCGCCGATAGCACCACCCGGCGCAACGGTGCCGCCCCCGGTCACCACCAAGGACGGCGCGAAGGCATTGAACTGCCCCCTGCCCGGCATGGCACTGTATGTCCCGTCAGTGCCGAAGTGCTGTTCCCAGTAGTTCATCCTTGGATTTGCAACGGTCAGACCCAATTGCGACGCTTTGACTGGTGCCAGAACGGTCGAGTTATCCGTGCCCGCATCTGCGAAAAACAACAAAGTGGGTGACACGTAGTTTCCTGCCGCATTGCGCGTGTACCTCACAACGATCAGCTTTTCCTGCACGTTTGCCGCTGTAGAAACCGCAGTGCCATTGACCACCACCAAAAGATATCGCGAGTTGTAGGGATTTGTTTCAAGGCCTGTCGGATCAACGTATATTTCCCATTCGACATAACTCGTGGGGTTTGAAATCCGGTTGTGGGTGTTGATGGCAAACACCAATAACCTGTCGCTGGCGCTCAGGACGTTAGACTGCACGCCAATCGCACGCGAATCTGCTTGGGTAACGCCAAATGCTGGTGATTGCTGTCCCAGCGCGTAAAAATCGGGCGTCCCGGCCAGCGCACCCCCTGCATTGGACACCGTCAGATTGACCGTGCCGCCATCGGTTGGAACACTTGTCGCATCGACGGTGAGGTTAGAGCGTGAATGCGCCACCAGATAGTAGGGCACGGTCAGCGCGACATTGCTGTTCAACCGGGTATTGCTCGGCTTCAGCTGGATATAACCGCTCACATCCTGGAACAGGCAGCAGGCCCCCGTTGCCGCATCGTGGGTGCCGCCAACCGAGTTGGCTGGTAGGTTAAGCGTCACCGGGAAGGTCGCATCGCTCTTGGCGTTCACAATGACAGACGACGGAGCAGTGACGCTCGCAGTGGCTGGCCCGGTGGCTGGTGTCACCGAAATATTGAACTGAACCGCCTTGGCACCGTCGTTATGAAGTGTCACCTGCTGCGTAGCGCTGAAGTCTTGCAACAGGTCGGCAAATCCGAAGGAAAGGCTGTCATTGGGCAAGCGCACTACTGCTTCCGTCGTGACCGCCAACAAGGCTTGCACCACGCCAGAGCCTTCGTTACGCGGCGCGTAGTCTGTCAACTTGCCGGGGGCCGCCGTCTGCACAACGGCCGCACGTCGGTCAGCCGTGGACCACGTGGGTTTGGCCTGTTTGACTAAAGCCGCCACACCCGCCACATGGGGTGTCGCCATCGACGTACCGGACTCGGTGACCGAGCCCGTGCCAGAGCCGACCAGTGTGGACGTTGTGCCCACGCCAGGCGCTGTGACCCCGGGCCGCAGTGCGCTATCCCCAATGCGCGGGCCGGCCGATGAAAAGCCCGCGACCATGCCGAACCCAGGATTGGCTATCGTTGCATTCGTTGCAACGGATGTTGCTGGCGCCGGGCCGCCAGTGGGGCCGGACAGCGCAGCTTTGTCGCTGAGCCGCACGCCAAAGAAGGGAATAGTCACTGGCTCGTAGGGGTTGGTCGTCGCATCGCCGCCCGGAATAGTGCCTTCAAATGTCGGAAATCCGTTGTCCGTATTGACCATGGCCACGGCGGCAGCGCCGTAATGCTGGCCCGCGCCCGCGCGGAAAACCCGCGCGCAAGTGCCACGCATCGTCACCACCAGCTTGCCAGTTATGTCGATTCCGCCATTGCGGTTCTTGTCGTACTCAGCCTCGCCGCAACCCAGTGAGACCGTGCCGTCCAGGTTTCTGAGAACAACAATCGGATAGCTGCTCGCGTTGGCAAAAATTGCGCCGTTGCTGTTCTGCACGACCAGCGGACTCGGCACCCCCGTCAGCGCCAGGCTGGCCCCGGCGTAAAACCCGGTGGAGTCCGTCGCCGCGACGGCAATGACGCCATCGCTGGAGGCAGGTGCACTGGTGATGTAAGGTGTGGGGCCGGCATTGCCGGATGCCGCCACCACCAGTATGCCCGCAGCGGTGGCGTTGGCAATCGCTGCGGTGTCAGAATTGATAGCCGTGCCGTAATTAGACCCGAGGGACATGCTGATCACATCCATGCCATTGGCAACCGCCCAATCTATGGCTTCAGTGACCACACTGGTGCTGCCGCTGCAGCCGAAGACCCGCACCGCATAGAGGTCGGCCTTGGGCGCGACGCCGGGGCCAATCTTGAAGGCCCCAGTCGTATAGGCTGCGGCGTTGTAGGGGCCGGTAAAGGTGGCACCATTGGCCTTGACGCCGAAACCGGCGGCGGTGCCCGCCACGTGGCTGCCGTGGCCGCCGCAATCCAACGGGTTAGGGTCAGGATGGGGCGTACGCGCAGCTGCCGTCGAACCGGCCGAGTTATACGCGTCGCCGACCAGATCAATGCCACCTTTGACCTTGGGCGCTCCGGGCCCAAACCACGCGGGATTCGCCGCTACCGTGCTGGACGCAGCCGCGGTGTTAAAAGCTGCCACGGTGCCAGGGCCGCCAAAGTTGGCGTGGGTGTAGTCGATGCCCGTGTCCACGATGGCGATCTTTACACCCTGGCCCTGGTACTGGGCCGGCAATTGCCATGCCGAAGGCGATCCGATGTACGGCACACTCACCGTGTTGTTGCGCTGGTAGGTACCCACGGGCACGACATCCACCACGCCTGGCATCATGCGCAGGCGGTCCAGATTGTTTCGGGCGATCTGGACTTTGACGCCATTGAGCGCGCTGTGCAAATGCCCAACGACTTGCCCGCCGTGGCGGCGAATCTCAGGGGCCAGCGCGTCGTGTTCGGAACGCCGCGCAGTGATGATGGCGTCTCTTTCACCATCGGACAGCTTGCGACCCGCCCGCTGCTGTGCTTTTGCCACGGGATCACCCTGCAGGATGACCATGACGGTTTGCACGGCATTGTCCAGCGCACGCGGGACGAACGAAGACGACACCTCGGCGCCAGTGATCTCCCGGAACTGGCCGGGCGTAGCTGCATATGCGCCAGACGCCAAACCCAAAGAGGTGCTAGCCGCCATCAAGACAGCACGATGTGCAAGCATTTTCATAAATTCCTCCGATCCATTTTTAGAATTGCCGTTTTTGAACGGGCAATTTGTTTAAGGCCGCCTGAGCCCTGCAATGGGTTAAAAAAAGGCCCACCGATTGGGGGTCAAATTCGCATTCACACAAAGGCACGGCACCGTAGCGAGAGCGTGCGCTTAAAGCAATGGCAGCGGGAGAGGGTAATCCCTGTCAAACATCGATGCCCGCAGCACGCCGACGTTGCAGCAGCCCCGCAAGCGCGCCCGCCAAACCGACCAGCGCCAATGAACCCGGCTCTGGCACTGTCCCCCCATCGGGGTTGGCAGACTCGGTCACACTGACGCTGTCCAAGTCCCAGAATGCCGGGTCGTTTTGAAAAGTGAAACTCAGGTCAGTCGAAACAGACGTTGCCTGAAGTGTGAAGGTGTATTGCGAATATCCGAAGGCTGACGCGTCGACAAGACTCGTCACACTGTTTCCACCCCAACTGATGTCGAACGAGTTGGGTATGCTGGTGTTGTTGACATCCGCTTCGGACATGAGCCAGAACTTAACCGTGTAGAACTGGTTCGCACTGGTGGTCAGCGTCTGCTTGATGCCGCCGGTATCACCTACCGATCCGAAATACGCGCCATAGGCTCCAAATTGGGCTGCTACGGTATCGACAGCTGTATTGGAGGGATCGCCAAACTGCGTCCACCCTGAAAAATCACCCGTCTCAAAATCGCCATTGCTCACCAAGGCCGCATTGGCAAAGGTTCCAATCAGCCCCAGCGCGAGGGCGAAGTAACGTGTTAACAACTTCGGGGTTCGGGTGTGCATGAGCTTTGCTCCTAGTGATGCGAGACGGTGATACAACCCCGAGGTGTGTCATCCTCGAAATCGCTTGGTCTTTAACAATACGCACGAATCGAGCCAATCCGCAAAGACCAACTTGAACGACGCTCATTTTCAGATTGGGCGTCCTTGCAAGGATCAAAAACCAAGTGAAAACCCTTGCTTTTGGCGGAAGAAATTTACAAAGCATGTCAATCCCGCGAGCCAAGTTGCAAATCAAAGAAGGCGATTGTCAAGATTTTCGACAAACTTGCTAGCCTTGAGACAGAACTTGGCGGATTCGAAAAACGAAAGGCTTCATACTTTTCGCGGTGGCAGGTTATTCAAGGGAAAACCCTTAAAAAAAGCAAGTCGTGCAGAGAAAACCTGTTAAATCCATCGACACATTCCGATCGAGTCTCAATCCACTGGAGGCGTCAGTAAGATTCAGTAGTCAGGGCACCGCGGCCGACCAATTGCTTATTGCTCCGGCTCAGTGAGGTTTTAAACAGCATATTGAACCCGATGATCCTTGAATTAGCTACTGATCCGGTCCTACGGAATCCCAAGTTCCGTTCGGGTTGAGCCAAACGAAACCTTTCGACAGGCTTAGGGCGAACGGCTCATACTTCGCAGGGTCGCATCAATCATCAATCATCAATGGTCGCATCCAATTCTAGAGCGCTAGAGGGGGCGGTTGTTGGGTTTTTTTTGCCCTGGTGCGACAGTCGCGTCAGTGTCATTTTGATTTTCGCCAGCGCCTAAACTAGGGCGAATAAAACCATTCGAGACCCACCCTATGCTGACTCTTTGTGGCTTCCCCATTTCAAACTACGACAACAAGGTCAAACTGGCCCTGCTGGAAAAAGGCGTTGCCTTCACTGAAGAAAAGGTCATGACCAAAAGCACGGACGAGGCAGTGTTGAACGCTTCACCGTTGGCCAAAATTCCGTTCATCCGCACCGAGCACGGCGGCC
>JANYCG010000318.1 GCA_025360385.1 Burkholderiales bacterium
ATTGCGCGAACGGATCGACCGGAAAACTTCAAGCTGTACGCCACGAGCCGCTTTTTAAATGTGCCTTGACTTGACCCCAGGAATACCCGGCCTTTGGGTTTCGCTCAAAGTCGGCCAAACCTGCTTCGAGCTCAATCTTTAGCTCAGGTGAAACCTCAATTGCACTCGAGAAAGCGGCAATGCTTTCCTAAATCACTTCAACGAGCTGAATGCGCTCCTGCACAGGCAGTTCCAAAATAGTGGCAACAAAAATGTGGTTCGCGAGATGCAGATTGCCACGGACGCTTTTCGGCGCGTTAACGGGTTGACACATCCATCACCTGCGCTGCCACCCGCGCATGGCGCACCATGAACAGGCCGGTAGCCGCCAGCAAGCCAATGCCGGTGAAGGCCAGGGCGTTGGGCACGTCGCCCCACAGCAGCCAGCCCAGCAGCAGTGCATAGACCAGCCCGGTGTAGCGAAACGGGGCGACCACGCTCATCTGGCCGGCGCGCAAGGCGCGCACCAACTGGAAAAAGCCACCACTGAGCAAGGCGCCTGCGCCCGCCAGCAGCGCCAGTTGCCGCAGCGTGACGGGCTGCCAGCCCTGAAAGGCGACGATCACCCCTGCCAGCAGCGGTATGGCCAGCACGGCCGACAGCGTGACCAACAGCGACGAGATGTGGCCGGGGATCATGCGGGTCATCAGATCTCGCACCGACAGCAGCAGGGTGCCGCCCAGGCACAGAAGGGCCCAGGCGCTGTTGCCGTCGGTATACCCGGCCGCGCTGGGTTGCACGATGAGCAACACGCCACCAAACCCGAGCGCAATGGCCAGCCAACGGGCCAGGCCCACCCGCTCCTTGAAGGCGACCACCGCCATCAGCGTGATGAAGAGAGGCGTGGCCATGTTGATGGCGGTGGCATTGCCCAAGGGCATTTTGAACAGGGCTGTGAGGTAAACCACCGTGCCAATGGCGTCCAGGCTGGCGCGCGCCAGCAGACGGGCATTGAGCAACTGGCGTGCCAGCAACTGCCCGCTGGCGGCATCGCGCCGAAACGCACCCAAGGCCGCGCACACCATGAGCATCAGCAAGCTGGCAAACACGCCGCGAATGAAGATCACCTGGGGGCCGGGCAGGGACTCACTGACCAGCTTAGCCAGCGCGTCGTTGCCGATGAAAAATGCCATGCCGATCGACATGTCGATGATGCCGCGGCGGTTGGCGGCGCTGCTCACGGGCTCGGGCTGGCCATGGTGGCCAGGGGTGGATGGGGGGCGCAAAGCAGGGTCATTGGTTTGGGTTTCAGGGCTGGCGCTTGAGTATAAGAAATTCGTTCAAACTGCTTCCATACAGACACAAGTTGCTATCTTTTTAGTAACTGCTGACGCATTGGTGACGGGGACTTGTGGCATAATTGCTTCCTATGGAACTAAAAAATCGCTCTTATGACCTGGCTGGCGCTTCCAACTTCCGTGACCTCGGCGGTTATGTTGGCCATAGCGGCCGCTTAGTCGCGTGGGGCAAGTTGTTTCGCTCTGACCATTTGGGCTTGCTGACCGAGCAAGACACGGCGCGGCTGGCTCGCCTGGGCCTGGCCAGAATTTGCGATTTCAGGGGTGCCACAGAGCGCCAGCTTCGGCCTAGCGTCTTGCCCGGCGTGCCCGTGCATTCCCTGGCGATAGAGCCCACGGTGGTGCAGGCCCTGCACGACTTTGCCGCACGGGGCCAGGGTTTGACCGAAGCCGATGCAGTGCAACTGATGCAGCAAACCTACCGCGATTTTGTCACCCATAACTCGCCGCGTTTCAAGCAGTTGTTCGACCATTTATTGCAGTCCGACGCGCCGTTGGTGTTCCATTGCACGGCTGGCAAAGACCGCACCGGCCTGGCGGCGGCCTTGATCCTGCTGGCACTGGGAGTGGATGAAGCCACCGTGATGCAAGACTACCTACTCACCAATGATTTATACAAAGCGCCCGACCTGGTGGGTGGTGGCGCGCCGCCAGAGGTTCGTGCCGTGATTGCGCGGGTCCAGCAAGGCTTTTTGCTCGCCTCCCTGGACACGATCAACGCCCGCCATGGCAGCGCGGCCGAGTACCTGCGCCGTGAACTGGGGCTCAACGACGCTGCGCGCGCCCGCCTGGCCGCGCTCTACCTGCAAGCCTGAACGCCATGCCCCGCAATGGTTTGCAACGGCGCCTCGCCCTGACGCGGCACCGGGCCGCGCGCCTGAGTCCAACCTTGCAGGGCCTGCTCTGGACGATGGCGTCTGGCGTGTTGTTTGTGCTGCTCAACACTTTGATGCGTGTGCTGGTGCTGGAGTTGCACCCGTTCCAGGGGCAGTTCATGCGCTACGCCATGGGTTTGCTGGTGATGTTGCCGCTGATTTTCAAGGCCGGCATTGCGGCCGGGTTCACCTCGTACCGGCCCAAGCGTATTGGCGGCCAATTTTTGCGCGGGGCAGTGCACACGGCGGGCCTGTGTTTCTGGTTCAGCGCCTTGCCCAAAATTCCGCTGGCCGACATGACCGCCATTGGCTTTACCGGGCCGATTTTCATCATGATGGGCGGCGTGCTGTTTTTTAAGGAGCCGACGCACTGGGAGCGCTGGCTGGCCGCCCTGATCGGTTTTGCCGGGGTGCTGATCGTGGTCGGGCCCAGGTTGTCCGGGACGGGCGGCTTTTACAACCTGGTCATGCTGGCGTCAGTGCCACTGTTTGCTGGGTCTTTCTTGCTGACCAAGGGCTTGACGCGTTACGAGCGCCCCGAGGTGATCGTGGCCTGGCAGTCCATCACGGTGGCCCTGCTGAGCCTGCCCATGGCCCTGCTGAACTGGCAAAACCCAACGGCCATGCAATGGTTTGGTTTTTTGGTATGCGGTTTTTTGGGCAGCGCCGCGCACTATTGTTTGACGCGTTCCTTCAGCATCGCCGATATTTCGGCAACACAGTCCATCAAGTTTCTGGATCTGGTCTGGTCCGGCCTGATGGGTTGGCTGGTGTTTTCAGACGTACCCAGCCAGTTCACGCTTTTGGGTGGCGGCGTTATCTGCGCGTCGACCTTGTGGATTGCACGGCGCGAATCCCAGCGGCAACACAAACTGGCGGCGGGTGGTTCGGGCTTGCCAGACACGCCGGTGCCATGAGGGGCTCGCAAAGCCCCCACGCGGCTGCTTACAGCCTGGCCAGGCGTTGTAAAGCGGTGTTCAGCGTCTCGTCTTGTTTGGCAAAACAAAAACGCACCACGCGCTGGTCAAACCCATTGCCATAAAACGCCGACAGAGGAATCGCCGCAACACCGATTTCTGAGGTTAGCCATTTGCAGAAGTCAGCTTCGCCAAGCGGACTGACCTGCGAGATGTCGACACACTGGAAATAGGTGCCTTGTGACGGCAGAATTTTGAAGCGGGTTTTCTCCAGCCCTTGGCGGAACAAGTCCCGCTTACGCTGGTAAAACGCGGGCAATTCCAGATAGGGCTTGGCATCGACCATGTAACTGGCCAGGCCGTATTGCACCGGGGTGTTGACGGTGAACACGTTGAACTGGTGGACTTTTCGGAACTCGGCCGTCAGGCTGGCAGGGGCCGCCACATAGCCGATTTTCCAGCCCGTGACGTGGTAGGTTTTGCCGAAACTGGAGACGATGAATGCGCGCTCTGCGAGGCCCTCAAAACGCGCCGCGCTTTGGTGCTGCTGGCCGTCGTAGACCATGTGTTCGTACACCTCGTCGCTGATCAGCAACACGTTGGTCGGCGCCAATAACGCCTGAAGTTGCAGCATGTCCTGCTCGCTCCATACCGTTCCACTGGGGTTATGGGGTGAATTGATGAGGATGGCGCGGGTTTTGGGCGTGATCGCGGCGGCAATTTTTGCAAAATCTGGCCGAAAGCTGCCGGGGGTCAAGGGCACCCGCACCACCACCCCGCCGGCCAGTTCGATGTTGGGCACATAACTGTCGTAACAGGGTTCCAGCACGATGACCTCGTCTCCCGCATGCACCACCGCCAGAATCGCGGTGATGATGGCCTGGGTCGCGCCTGCCGTGATGGTGATCTCGGTTGCGGCGTTGTAGCTGCGACCATACACCGCCTTGATTTTGGCCGCAACAGCGTCGCGCAGCACGGGCACGCCCGTCATGGGCGGGTACTGGTTCAGCCCCTGCGCCATGGCCTGGGTGACGTCGTCCACCAGCTTTGGGTCGCAATTGAAATCAGGAAAGCCCTGGCCCAGATTGACGGCGCTTTTTTCTGCCGCCAGGGTCGACATGACGGTGAAGATGGTGGTGCCGACGGCCGGCAGTTTGGTGGTGAGCGTAGGGGTCATACGGATGTCAAGAAATCAATTTAAAGCTCATAGTCATTGGCACGGCCGTTCATTGCCTGGTCAATGAGGTTTCTGCTCAGGCGGTCGCTGAGCAGCTCTGCAAACGTGTAAACAAAATTGCGCAGGTAGGCGCCGCGCTTGAAGGCGACGCGGGTGATGTTTTGGCCAAACAACTGGCCTGCCGGTCGCACCACCAAGTCGCTTTTTTCGCCCTCCAGCGCCACGTCGCGCACGGCCATTTCGGCGGCTATACCCACGCCAAGGCCGAGACGGACATAGGTTTTGATCACGTCGGAGTCAATCGCCTCCAACGCAATTCGGGGCGCGAGTTTGCGCGTCGCAAAGGCCTGGTCAATTTTGGTGCGGCCGGTGTAAGAGGGGTGGTAGGTGATGAGCGGCTCAAGGGCCAGGTCTTCCAGGCTGATCGCCTCTTTTTGCGCCAACACATGCCCGACCGGGAACACCAGCACATGCTGCCATTCGTAACACGGCAAGGTCACCAGCTCGGCGTAGGTCGCAAGCGACTCGGTGGCGATGCCGACTTCAGCGACTTCGTCGATCAGCATTTTGGCCACCTGGTCGGGCGAACCCTGGTGCAGGCTGACATTGACCTTGGGATAAGTCTCGCGCAGGCGCGCCACCGGCTGCGGCAGCACGTAACGCGCCTGGGTGTGGGTGGTGGCCATCGACAAGGTGCCGCTGTCTTCTGCGCTGTACTGCTCGCCAATGCGCTTGAGGTTGCCCACCTCGCGCATGATCAGCTCAATGCTTTTAAGCACTTGCTGGCCAGGTTCAGTGATGCGTTTGAGGCGTTTGCCGTGGCGGGAAAAAATGTCGATACCTAGTTCTGCTTCCAGCTCGATGATGGCTTTGGAAACGCCAGGCTGCGAGGTGTGCAAAGCCTTGGCTGCTTCGGTCAAGTTGAGGTTGCGCCGGGCGGCTTCCTGGACAAAACGGAATTGGTGCAGATTCATGGCAGCCCTTTGTCAAAGGCATCAAGCGAAGGGAAGGCCGGTGTGGCCGTGGTGGCGTGGTTCATGGATGCCGCATTGTAAAAGGCCGTCATCTGGCCACGCGCGGTCGGGGTTTGAGGGCTTGTGTCAGGATCCACCAGGCCAAAGCGCTGCCGAGCAGCGTGACCGGCAAGGCCCACAAGACGTCGCTGAGCCAGTGGGCACCGACGGAAACTCGGGCAAAACTGACCACTGCGCCGCACAGCAGGCCCAGCGCCAGCCAGCGCTTGCTGTTGCGGCGGCGCAGCAGCATCAGGCTGACGATAAAAAATCCGTCAGCGGCGTGGCCGCTTGGAAACGCGCAGTTGTCGTCACACTGTTGGGTGCGTTGCAGCGCGGGCGAAAACGTGCGCAGGCCGCCAAATTGGGTGACATGAAAAGGCCTGGCCCGCAAAGTCAAGTCTTTGAGCGCGCTGACCATCAAACCCGGGCCGATGATGCCAGCCAGCCCGACGAAGGCCAGTGCCAGCGCCCACTGGCGAAACCTGGCCCAACGCCTGGCCAGCACGAAGCCCGCCAGGCTAAACGCCACCACCAGTCTTGCAACGGTTGGAACATATTCATTGATCAAATCCACCCACCACCAGTCGGCCGGATGAAGGGGTGCGTCAGTTTGCAAAAAATAGCCCGATACAGCCAGGTCGAGCTGGGGCCAAAGTGACGGGACCAAAGCCAGGCCAACGGACGTCGCCAGCAACAGCCAGTAAGCGCGAGGGATGGCGCGCTCTGAGGGGCTGGGAGCGGCGATTGAATCAGTGGAGTGCATGGCGCACGTAGTGGGTGGACGGGGTGGCAGCCAAGTGAGGGAGCAAACAATCAGGTGCTGGGAAAATAGGACAGAGCAAGGGACAGCGCCATTCAGCGATGGCCTTATTCAGCCAGGGAAATTTGTGCAATCAGTGTGATCATGCGCTCGTTTTCTCCAATGGCAGGCGCCAGCGTAAAGTTGATTTTAGGGAATTCCACCCTGAGCTTGGCGACCAGCTTGGGCATGTCTTCACGGGCGTGTTTGCCAATGCCCAGAAAAAGTGGCACCACCTTTATCTGGCGCACGCCCAGCGCGGCCAGTTCCCGCACACAGGCCATCAGGTCAGGGCTGGAGAGTTCAAGGTAAGCGCAACGAATCAGCCGCTGCGCATCCAATTGGCCGGCTTGGCGGGCGATGGCTTCAATGGGGGTGCGCCACATCGGGTCGCGCGAGCCATGGGCCAACAGCACCAGGCCATGTGGGTGAGCGGCAGGCAGGGTCATCGCTTGACCACCAGCCAACCAAACGCCGCGAGCGACAACATCGAATACACCATGCCTGGCAGGGCGGCAGTCAGCCACGGCTGCCACTGCTGAAGCTCCCCGATGTAACCCGAGACGTTGTTCAGAAAAAAGAAACTGATGCCCGCCATAACGCCGCCAAACACATAGGCTGAAATCCCTTCCGAGCGGAAGTGAAGGTAGGCAAACGGAAGCGCCAGCACGACCATCACCAGGCAACTCAAGGGATAGAAAACCTTCTTCCAGAACTCAATTTCATACCGCTGGGACGTCTGGCCGTTGGCTTCCAGGTGGGCGATGTACTGGAACAGGTCGATGGTGCCCATGCGTTCAGGTTTGAGCACGGCGGTGGACACCATCTCGCTGCTGAGCTCGGTTGGCCAACTGAAGCTGGTGAGTTTTTTTCGGTCAATGCGGGTGTCCTTGCCGGCGTCCAGCGTGAATTCGGTGCGTTCGGCCTGAATCAGCTCCCAGGCGCCGCCCGCGCCAAAATGGGCCGACTCGGAACGCGTGATCGACACCATCCGGCCTTGGTTGTCAAATTCAAAAATCCGCAAGCCAAGCATAGAGCCATCGGGCGCCATCGAACTGACGTTGACGGCAAACTGGGCGTAAGCCTGTTTCTCTTTCAGCCAGGCGCCAGTTTGCCCAATGGTGATGTTGCCGTCATACCGGGCCTTGAGCAACTGGGCCGCGCGGTCAGCCCACGGCGCAATGTAGTCGCCTACGGCAAAGGTCAACACTACAAAACCAGCGCCAGCAGCCAGCAGCGTGCGCAAGGCCCGCCAGGGACCCAGGCCGCTGGTGCGCAATATTGTGAATTCCGAGCTTTGGGCAAATCGCGCCATCACAAAAATGGTGCCAATCAGAACGGTGATGGGTAGCAGTTCATACAAATGGCTAGGCACCAGCAATGCGACATACATCAACGCCTGCGGCAATTGGTAACCCATGGCGTTGGGCCGTCCAATCGATTGCAATTGGTCAACCAAATCAAAAAACGAAAACAGCGCCAAAAACCCGGCCGTCACAAACATCACGGCATAAAGTAGTTCGCCAAAAATAAGGCGGCGAATGGTCTTCATGCGTGAAGCCTGGAAACCACGTTGGGCGGATTCTTTCGAAAGGGCCGAAAAGTCCAATTGTGGTGCCGGATGGTCAGCCACACGCCACTGGCCAGCAGGACGCCGCCGTGCAGCAGGCACATAAAATTTACAAATCCAATTTGATTGGCGGCAATCCAGCTTTGACCAAGGCTCAAAAGATTGACGTAAATCTGAAACGCGAACAAAGAGAACACCAGGTTGCCGGTGCGCCCCATACGCGGGTTGATGCGCGACGCAGCAATGGCGATGATGATGAGATTGGCCGCCGCCAGCAAAAATCCGATGCGCCAGGACAACTCGCCCAGGTCTCGTGCGGACGCCTGGGCCAGCAACGTCAGGCTGCTGACCGAGCCCAATGGCGCCTCATCTTTGGCACCCAACTGGCCAGAGCCCACCTTGGCACCGTATTCAGCGAACTGGCTGACTTTCAAATCTGATTTGCCGACGCTGTTTTCAAGTCGCTGGCCATTGGACAAGACCAAAAAATGGTCGTTGGCCATATTTTTGATTCGTCCATTGCGGGCAGACGTTACAGTTTCTTTGCCGTTTTCGGTGGTGGCGATGAAAACGTTGCTGCCAGATCGCAGGTCAATCTGATTTTTCTCGACGAAAAACACCCGTTTTCCGTCGCCGGATTCTTGAAAGCGGCCGGGCTCAACACGCTCCAGGTCACCGCGCTGTTCATAGTGCTGTTTGATGTCTTCAATCTGGCTGTTGGCCCAGGGCAACGCGAACAGGGCCAACCCGGCGACGGCAATCAGAATGGGCCAGGCAAACCGGTACATGGGCGCGAGCAAACTGGTCAAGCCGACGCCGCTGCCAAACCAGATCACCATTTCACTGTCGCGGTACATGCGGGTCAGCGTGGCAATGCAGGCGATGAAAAGCGCCATGGTCATGACATTGGGCAGAAAGGTCAGTACGGTGTAACCCATGACCATCATCACGTCCGAGGGGTTAAAGCTGCCGCGCGACGCCTGGCCCAGAGTGCGGATGAGGGTCATGGTCATCACCACGGTGACCAGCGCGATCAGCGTGGCACCGAAACTGCGGGCCAGTTCCTTGCGCAGGGAAGAATGGAATAACATTGACTGAAATAGACTGCGATGAAAATTGAAAGCGCTTGAACGCAATAAAACCCAAATTATGAACTTTGAACTGAAAACCGCCTTGCTGGACAACGCAGCCCTTGAAAAACTCGACGCACTGATTGTGCTGGTGGGAACCAATTTTGTGCCGGCGACGGGACGTTTGTCTGACCTTGTCCAGCAGGCCGTCAAATTGGGCGACCTGGACACCAAGGCGGGCAAACTATTGCAACTGTACGCCACCGCAGGCGTCACTGCGCCGCGCCTGGTGCTTGCGGGGGCGGGTGATCTGTCGGCCCATCACATCAGGCGCGCCGTCCTCGGCGCCGTCGCAACGCTTAAACCTGCAAAAAATGTCAAAAAGCTGGGGATTTGGATTGCGCCCGCAGCGGGTGCTGAAGCCGTGGCGGCAGCGGTTTGCGCCGTGGCCGACGCCAGTTATGTCTACACCACGACCATGTCCAAACCGCAAGGCCGCACCATCAGCAGCAGCCTGCTGATGGTGCCCGATGCGCAGGGCATGAAACCAGCGTTTGACCGGGCGGTCGCCACTGTGCGCGGCATTGAGTTGGCCAAAGAATGGGGCAATCGCCCAGCCAACCATGCGACCCCAAACCTGTTGGGGCAGGCCGCTAAAGCGCTGGCCAAGTTGCCACGGATCAAGTGCGACGTGCTCGGCCCCAAACAGGTGGCCAAACTGGGCATGGGGTCTTTTATGGCGGTGGCCAAAGGCTCGCAAGAAGAGCTGCGGTTCATTGTGTTGAGCTACAGCGGCGGCACCAAGGCCGAAGCGCCCGTGGTGCTGGTCGGCAAAGGCATCACCTTTGACACGGGTGGCATTTCCATCAAGCCTGCCGCCGACATGGACGAGATGAAGTTCGACATGTGCGGTGCCGCCAGCGTATTGGGCACGTTCCGCGCCCTGGGTGAATTGCAGCCCGCCATCAATGTGGTGGGCTTGATTCCGACCTGTGAAAACATGCCCGATGGGCGGGCCGTGAAACCGGGCGATGTGGTCACCAGCATGAGCGGCCAGACCATCGAAATCTTGAACACAGACGCCGAAGGCCGGCTCGTTCTGTGCGACGCCTTGACCTATGCCGAGCGCTTCAAGCCCCGTGCGGTCGTGGACATCGCCACCTTGACGGGGGCTTGCGTGATTGCTCTGGGAGCGGTGCGCAGTGGCCTGTTTTCAAGCCATGATGAATTGGCCGCGCAATTGCAGGCTGCGGGCGAAGCCTCACTCGATTTGTGCTGGCGCATGCCATTGGATGACGATTACGCCGAAGGCCTGAAAACCAATTTCGCCGACGTGGCCAATGTGGCGGGCCGAGCCGGCGGTTCCATTACGGCGGCAAAATTTTTGCAACGATTTGCCGCCAAGTTCCCGTGGGCCCATCTGGACATTGCGGGCACCGCCTGGAAGAGTGGCGCGGCCAAAGGCTCGACGGGCCGACCCGTGGGTTTGCTCGTGAACTATGTTTTGGGGCAAGTCAAGCCCGACGCAACCCCAGTGCCTGGCGTCAAGCCGACAAAGCCGCAAGCCAGAAAACCCGTCAAAACCGGCAAACCTGTCGCCAAGCTTGGCCACGCTGCCAGGCTGCCGTGAGTCAGCGGCGCGATGACCGAGATATTGTTTCATTTCAATGTGCCGGACAAGCTCGGTTATGCGTGCCGCATGTTGCGCAAAATGACGCAAACTGGCGCCCAGGTGGTTGTCGCTGCCGACCCGCAGCAACTGGCCGATTTGGACTTTGAACTGTGGCGGTTTTCAGGGCAAGACTTCATTGCGCATTGTTTCGACGACAGCGGCCCAGACCTGCTCGCTTTTTCACCGATTGTCCTGGGCTCTGCCCAGATCGAAGGCGCACGCCATCAGATGTTGCTGAGTTTGGGCCCCGATCTGGTGCCGGGGTTCGAACGCTTCGAGCGGCTCAATGAAATTGTTGGGGTTGACCCGCAAGATCGGCAACAGGCCCGCCTTCGCTGGAATCACTTTAAAAATCTGGGTTACGCCTTGCAGCGCCATGACGCCGCGCCCGCAGCTGCCACGCCATGAAAACCGCTCCGACCAAATCCATGCCACGGTTCTTCCCCACGCTGACCGAGGTGGTTCAACTGCCTGAGCACAGTGTTGGTCTGCCCGTCAATGGGGCGCCTACGCCTGCCGTGCCCGCAATTTCGTTGGCAGACGCCGCCTTGCGAACGCACCCAACGGCCATCGAAGACGAGATTGCGGCCCAGGTGCTGCGCGATTTGGCAATCGTTTTGCCCGCCCGTGTTCAAGCCGCGGCTGAAAGCGTGATTCAAGCCCATTGGACGGCTTTGGCCCCTACGATGAACCGTGCCCTTGAGCTGGTCGTGCGCGAATGTGTTCAAGAGGCACTGAGTCGCCAACAGTCTGCTTTGAAACCCTGAATGCCGTTGGTATCTTCCCTATGGAATTTGCCGCCATATTCGGTTAACCTGCGCCGCGTGGAGCTATATTTTTCACACCCATGAGTCCCCTCGTTTTATTCTGGAGTTGTTTATGCAAATGAAATTAAAAATTACTGTCGCCGCTGCGATGACTGTCGCCGCTGGCGTCGCTCTGGCGCAAGACATGGTCGTTAAGATCGGTCACGTCGCCCCCATTTCGGGCGCGCAGGCTGCCTATGGCAAAGACAATGAAAATGGCGCACGCATGGCGATTGAAGACCTCAATGCAGCGGGCGTGATGATTGGCGGAAAGAAAGTTAAATTTGAATTGGTGGCTGAAGACGACGCGGCTGATCCAAAACAGGGCGCTGCTGTTGCGCAGAAGCTGTGCGATGCCAAAGTCGCTGGTGTGGCGGGCCACCTGAATTCAGGCACCACCATTCCCGCTTCCAAAATTTACAACGATTGCGGCATTCCGCACATCACGCCTTCAGCCACCAACCCCAACCTGACCAAGCCTGGCTACAAAACGACCTGGCGCCTGCTGGCCAATGACAACGCTCTGGGCGCTGGCTTGGCTTTCTACGCCGCTGATGCGCTCAAATTGAAACGCATCGCCGTCATTGATGACCGTACCGCGTATGGCCAGGGCGTGGCGGATGTGTTCAAGAAAACCGCTGCCGCCAAGGGCATCACGATCGTGGACGAGCAGTTCACCACCGACAAAGCGGTGGACTTCATGTCCATCCTGACCGCCATCAAATCCAAAAACCCAGATGGCGTGTTTTACGGCGGCATGGACCCCCAAGCTGGCCCCATGCTGCGTCAAATGGAGCAACTCGGTTTGACCAACGTCAAGTATTTCGGCGGCGACGGCATCTGCACCAACGACTTGATCAAACAGGCGGCCGGCGCAAAAACGCTTGACAACGTGGTCTGCGCTGAAGGCGGCGCTTCCTTGGCCAAAATGCCCGGCGGCGACGCCTGGATGAAACGCTACGAAGCCAAGTACCCCAAGCAGTTCCAGGTTTACAGCCCTTACGTGTATGACGCCGTGCATGTGTTGGTGGACGCCATGAAACGCGCTGGCAGCGCCGACCCCAAGGTTTATGGCCCCCTGATCGGCGCCACCAACTACAAAGGCATCACCACCACGGTGCAATTTGAGTCCAACGGCGAGCTGAAAAACCCGGCCATGACGCTGTACACCTATAAAGGTGACAAGAAAATTGCCCTGAACTGATTGGACTCGGCAGCTTGAAAATGCCACCTTCGGGTGGCTTTTTCTTTGGCCATCACACCAGGCGAGGGCAAACCGGCGTGACCGTCAGCTAAAATAGCGGCTCTGGAGAGGTGGATGAGCGGTTTAAGTCACACGCCTGGAAAGCGTGCGAAGGGTTATACCTTCCGCGGGTTCGAATCCCGCCTTCTCCGCCAGAACTAGATTTTGAGACATCCAACAAAATCCAAAAAAGCCCCGTAAGCCCAGTGTTTGCGGGGTTTTTTTGTTCCCAGACGTCCAACAACGTCGATGGCATGCCGATACCGTATGGGGTACCGCTGGGGGTGGAGGGTATCCTGAATTTTGTGTCAACCGTGGCAATTGCTGCCACGCCCCTCGGTGCGCTGGAAGTGGGCGCTGATCTGTTGTCCAGGTCTTTTTTACAAGGGCGGTCAAGGGTTGTCAAAGGCTGTCAAGGGCTGCCAGCCACCTCTTTTCATGCTGTACATTGCAGCAGGGCTAAAGCAGGGACAGCGCCCTCTTTGGGAAATTAAGCCGACGGATTTTTCTGATTTCGCCCCGCTGGAAGACAATGCTTAGACGCCATGGACTTCCGCATCGCCAACACCTTCACCGACAGCCTGGCCCGCCAGAGCGGCGACGAGCAGATGGCCGTCAAAACAACAGCGGTTGACCTGCAACTGAACCCGGCGCACCCCAGGCGGCTTCCCGACTGCCTTGTCGCCAAGCTTCGCCCTGGTGCAACAGTCGCGTCAGTGTCATTTTGATTTTCGCCAGCGCCTAAACTAGGGCGAATAAAACCATTGGAGACCCACCCTATGCTGACACTTTGCGGCTTCCCCATTTCAAACTACTACAACAAGGTCAAACTGGCCCTGCTGGAAAAAGGCGTTGCCTTCACTGAAGAAAAGGTCATGACCAAAAGCACGGACGAGGCAGTGTTGAACGCTTCACCGTTGGCCAAAATTCCGTTCATCCGCACCGAGCACGGCGGCC
>JANYCG010000337.1 GCA_025360385.1 Burkholderiales bacterium
TGATTTGCTGGCGCTATGGCGCAACGTATTGAAAAATCAAACCCTGACGATTGAGGACAACTTCTTCGACATGGGCGGCGATTCATTGGCTGCCGTGAATATTCTCAGTGGCATTGAAAAACTCATCGGCAGAAAAGTGCCCCTCTATTTGATTTCCGAGCGTCCCACTGTCGAGGGCTTGGCATCCGCCTTGGACGAAGAAACCGCCAAGCCGGGCCTGGTGCTCAAGCTTGGCACCAGCGCAACCCGGACCCCAATATTTTTAGCGGCTTCGGGCCACGGGGATCTGATGAGGTTTCAAAATTTGGCACGTGCGCTTGACGGCAAATTTGACTTGTTCATGGTGCAGCCGCCAAGCGCCAGCACCGTCGTCAAGACCGCTGACTTGGCGACACTTTATTGCGACAGCATTTTGGCGCAGTTCAACGGGCCATGTTTCTTGGCGGGGTTCTCGGTCGGTGGTTTGGCCGCGCTTGAGACCGCCATTCAACTTCAGAAACGCCAGGTTGACGTCAAGGGCCTGATTTTGATCGACACGATTTACCCAAGCCGCTTGTGGGGCGGCACGCTGTTCTGGCGCTTGTTAGGCTGGGCGGTGCGCACCTTTCATATTCAGGATGTCAGCATGAATGGGCGGCGTCTGGAAGCGATGCTGAATGATCCCGGTCTGTTCGGCCAGGTGATGGCGGTCAGCGGATACCGGGTCAAGCGATTCGAAGGCCCGACCTTGCTAGTCAAGTCAGCGGCGCTGGCAACATGGGATCGGTTATTGTTTGTTGGCTGGCGCCTCTTGCTTGGCAAACGCCTGATGGAGACAAAAGTGTCAGGCCTGCACGGTGCGATGTTCGATGTTGACAAGGTCAGCGAGTTGACGGCCATTTTGGTTGACACGCTTCAGCAAAAACCCTTTAAAAACACTGCCTGATTTGATGGATGAAACTTCTGCCAGTGTGCATGCACGAACCGCGTCAAGACGGCAACTGGCCAAGCTCGCAATGGTGTTGGCAGTATTGATCGTATTGGCGTGTGCCTGGAGCTGGTCGCCCTTGCGAGGATGGCTTGACCTGGAACGCGTCGTTGCGAAATTGCAGCAACTCGGACAGTCTCTGGGGCCGTTGGCCGTCATGCTCGGTGTTGCACTGGCTTTGACATTGGCCGTGCCACTGACTTTCTTGACGCTGGTCACTATCGTCACCCTGGGGCCAGTGCTGGGTTTTTTCTGCGCCATATTGGCGGCGACTTTGGGCGCTGCTGCGACATTTGGTTTGGGCAAGTACCTGGGGCGTGATGTCGTGCAGCGCATGGGCGGCGCTAAAGTCAAAGAAATCAGTTCACAATTGGCCCAAAATGGCATCCTCGCTGTGGTTGCAGTCCGGATGGTGCCGGTCGCTCCGTTCGCCATTGTGAATCTGGTGGCCGGCGCATCAGAGCTGAAAATGCGGGACATGCTCATTGGCACGGCCATTGGTATGACGCCAGGTGCCTTGATCATGGTGGTGTTTGTTGACCAGATCATTGCCGCCCTGCAGCGGCCCAGCCCGGTCACGGCCTTGATCGGCGCGTTGTTGCTGGCGTTGCTCGCTGGCGGCGTTTGGGGTGTCAAGCGCTGGCTGAAAACGCTGAAAAAGGTTGAGGCCACCAATCTCTCCGAGAGCAAATAGCCAAAAAAAATGGTGCCCAGAATTTTACGGCTTGGTGGCAGCCGGTTGCCAGATTCAAATTGCTTATGAATGGTCTTTCATTGAAAATTTTCAATTCACTTAAACCTTTGGTTTTGTGCTTGGCTTGCGGCGTGCTCATGTTGGGTGGCTTAGGTTCGCCTGTGACGGTGATGGCTGCCAGTACAAAGGCGACAAAGTTTTACGACGATGCACTGATCAGGTATCGCAAGAAAGATTATTCAGGGGCGAGCATTCAGCTCAAAAATGCATTGCAGACCGACGCAAGCTACCTGGCAGCCAGGGTTATGCTGGGCAAAACCTTGCTCAAGCTCGGTGACATTTTGGCGGCCGACGCCACCTTGAGCGACAGCCTGGAGCGCGGCGCGAACCGGGCCGACATCGTCCTTGACCTGGCCCAAACTTACGTGGCACAGGGCAAACAAAAGCTGATTCTTGAGCAGGATCAGTTCAAATTGGACGGTTTGCCGCTGCCAGTGCGAATTCAAATGTTGCTCACCTACGGCGGGTGCAAGCTTGATCTAGATGATCCTAAAGCCGCACTGAAATTCATAGAGCAGGCGCGCGTCCTGGATCCCAAATCACCCGACACCTGGACGGCTGAAGTCCCTGTGAGGTTGCGGATGCAGCAGTTCAAAGAAGCCACCGAAGCGGTTGAAAAGGCCGCTGCCCTTGCGCCCGACACGCCCGATACCCAGTACCGACGCGCTGCGGTCTTGCACATTGAAGGCAAACTTCCCGCTGCCATCGCGGCCTACGAGCGTACGGTAAAAGCGGTGCCCGAACATGTGGAAGCGCGGATGGCCCTGGCTGGCTTGTTCATCGACACAGGGCGACGCGTCGAAGCTGCCGCCCAATTGGCTGAGTTGCAAAACCTGGCGCCCGAAGACCCACGCGCTGCCTACTTGCGCGCATTGCTGGCTGAAGCTGACAAAAAGCCGGAAGTTGCCCAAGAGGCGCTGCGCGAAATCACCGAAATCATCGACAAATTCCCGATCGACTTCATTCGTTACAAACCTCAAATATTGATGCTCAATGGCTTGGCTCATTTTGGGCTGAACGAACCTGAAAAGGCTAGGAAATACTTTGAAGTGTTCCAAAAAACCCAGGGTGGTGCCCCAACCGCCAAGCCCTTGGCGCAAATTTATTTGCGCAGCGCGAGTTTTGAGCAAGCCATTGAGGTACTCGAGGTTTACCTAAAATCCCATCCCGGCGACGGCCAGGCCATGGCCTTGCTGGGTTCTGCACTCATTGGAAAAGGGCAATTCGCCAGGGCAGCAACGTTGATGCAGGCCGCAATTCAAACCAGGGACACCCCCGAATTCCACACGGTGTTGGGCATGAGCATGATGCGCAGCGGCCAAGCGGCCAATGCGGCCAAAGAGCTTGAGGTGGCGCTTAAAAGAGACCCGAACCAGGCATCCGCCGCGACCACACTGATCACACTCTACTTGCGGGACGGGCAAGCCCCTAAAGCCGTGGTTTTGGCCGAGAATTTGATCAAACAGCAACCCAAAAATGCAGGGTATTTGAATTTGCTGGGC
>JANYCG010000001.1 GCA_025360385.1 Burkholderiales bacterium
CTCGATTGCGCACGCACTTTCTCCATGCCGCCAGAGGCCTGGGCCATGCGCTCGTAATAATCAACCGTGTCGAGCGCAGAAAACCACGGGTCGCCCCAGCCGTGATAAAAAATCAATTTGCTGCCACGGCTGAAAAACGTGGCCAGGTTAGTCCAGTAAGCCGTGTCGCTGAGATGCCGCACGCCGTCTGCCGCCAGTGCATCCTGCATCTGGTCGACATTGATGGCCACACGCGTAGCCGGTGCCACCGGGCTTTTTGCGCCGGTGACCAGGATGCCGGGGATGGAGACCCCGTCGGACGCAATGCCGCTGTCCCACGGGAACGGCGGGTAGACCTGGGTGCCACGGGAATTCCTCGGCCCTGCGAAGGCCTTTTTCATGGCTGCGACTTGCCCGGAAGAAAGGCATGTGTCGGTCTTAGCGCCAGAGCAGGCCAACACGGTCGGGTCGAATTGGCAGGCCTTCACGTCCATCACCATGCCATCCTTGAGGCCGTCCTTCGCGTCACAGGCGTCGAGGATCGCAGTCGTTACCAGCTTTTTATCGGCTGCCGAGAAGACTTTGGTCGGATCGGGTTGCCCGGCACTGTCACGTGGCGCAATTTCGTTGAAGGCCACGTTTGCCCAAGCGAGCCCCAGGTTGGAGTGGCCGGTGCGCATGGCCGGTGCCCCCGCCACCACACCGTCAAACTCAGTCGCATGGCGGATGGCGGCCAGCATGCCTTCACGGCCACCGGTCGAACAGCCGACGAAATAGGAACGTTGGACCGGCTGGCCGTAGTAACGCGCCACGATGGCCTTGGCGGCTCGCGTCACCTTGCCGATGGATTCACTGGAAAAGTTGACCGCCGCCTCCTGATCGGCCATGAACGATGCATCAAACACTGCGCCCTTGTGGCCGCTGTCGTTTGAAATGACGGCGAACCCACGGGCCAGAGCGGGTGTCGCGGCAGTGGCTTGCGGCCCCAACGGGGGGTGGCTCACGCCATTGAGCCCCCCGCCCCCCTGGAACAGGAATCGCCCGTTCCACCGGTCTGGCAGGGCAATGGTGAAACCAATGGCATACGGCTTGCCATCTGCGCCGACGCGTTTGTCGATCTCACCTGTCGCCAGGCAATGGGACGGCACCGCGACGGACACCACATCCGGCAACGGTGGCCTGACCCGTACGGTGTTTGGCGCAGCATTTGGAACGGCGTCTGCCTTTGAGATGGCGATCGCCGAGTCAGAAATAGCCAGGCCCTTCAATTGCCCGCATTGCAGCACCGGTCCAATCGTGGCGTCGGCTGCTGTCTGCGCAGCACTTGGCGAAGCCGCGAATGGCAGCGCCGCGATGATTCCCAAAACAGCGACCCAGCCCATCTTCGATTGATTCAATGGCTTCACGTCAGTCTCCTCAAGATGCAAAGTTAAATTCAGCCGCCAGCGTAACACGGTGAGGTTCTTTGCATCGATGAAACGGGTCGCCGAAGCAGAGTGCCACGCCAAACCTTTGGTAGCGCGGTCACCGTGAGTTTTTGGCAGAATCAGGCTTGGTCTGTTCTAACCGAATACCGCTCAGTTTTTGAAAATATGAAAAGCAGCTTCAAAGGCAACAAGCGATCGCTACCAAGCAAGCCATGCGCCATGAGCCATTGCTCAGAAAGAACCCGCGCATGGCGATGCAGTTGAAAAGCCTGGCGCGTCTGGATCAAGCGGCTCGCGAGGCCATCGCAAGCGCTGCATCAAGCATAAAATCAGCCTAAAGTTCTTATGGGATATAGATAGTTTGCTATCAATAGTGAATTTATTGACGAGCGCCAGGAAGTCTGCGTCCAGTGGGTTTCCAGCGACAGCGCCACCACGGGTTGCCTGATTGCGCATCCCTGAAATGATGCAAAGCCATGTTGGCAACAAACATCGCGGCAATCGATTGATCGGCAGCCGTCCTGCGCCCCGCTCGGATCAAGGCTGAAGCACGCCGCGCCGCTTCAGCGCAATTGTTGTTAGCCCCCTGTCGAAAAAGGACCAAACCTTCGATGACATGTGCCCCACTTCCTTTGATTTCATGGCTGACGACCAGATGCCCCGGACCGCCAAAGGCAGGGGATTAGCGTAAAACCTCAAACGCTGGCGCGCGCTTTTCCAGATTGGCCTTCACCGCTTCGGCCTGCTCGGCACTGCCTATCAGTTGCGCCTGTTCTTGCGACTCGGCCATCAGCAGTGCCGCTGCTGTGTCGTCCACCGAGCGGCTCGCCTGGTTCATGAGGCGTTTGGCGGCGCGAATGGCGCTGGGGCTGCGTTGCGCAATGGCGTGCGCCAGCTCGCGCGCAGCCTGTAGCGGGTCAGCACAAATGCGGGTGGCCAGGCCCAAGGCCACGGCTTCTTCCGCCTCTACAACGCGGGCGGTGTAGATGAGCTCTCGGGCATGGTCGTCGCGCACCAGGCCACGCAGCAGCGCCATGCCGGCCATGTCGGGCACCAGGCCCCACTTGAGTTCCATCACGCTCATTTTGGTGCCCGGCGCAAGCAGCCGCACGTCTGCGCCCAATGCCACCTGCAATCCGCCACCCAAGGCCACGCCATGCACGGCCGCAATCACCGGTACCGGCAGACTGCGCCAGCCCATGCCCACAAACTGTGGCCCGTTGGAAATGCCATGGGTGCGGGGCAACAAGCGGTCTTCAGCTTTCGCCGCCCCTTCAGACGCATTGGCCATGCCGGCAAATCGCCCCATGTCGAGCCCGGCACAAAACGCCTTGCCTTCGCCATGGAGCACCACGGCGCGCAGATTGGGCGCGACTTCAAGCTGGCGGATGGCTGCCTGCAGCGCCATGAACATGGCTGCGTCCAGCGCGTTCATCTTGTCGGCGCGGACCAGAGTGACTTCGGCGACGCCGTGTTGGTCAATTTCGATGCGGACGCGGTCGTTCATGGTGTGGTGCTGCTTGTGGGTTGAATCTGGCTGATTCTAGACACAGCCCGAACTATGGCAATGGACTCAAACCCAGCTCTTTCAGAAAAGCGTTGTGCTTGTCTCTGGCAGCAGCAATCGCCTTTTCAATCTCCACCAGTTCGCCATGCGTGGCGTCAAGATCAATCTCCGCCTCACCCACCGCCGTGCTGATATAGCGCGAGATGTTCAGGTTGAAATCGTTCTTCTCAATCTCTGCCATCTCCACCTTGCGTGAGTAGCGCGACTCTTCTTCACGGAACTGGTAGGTCTTGATAATTTTTGCAATGTTCTCGTCCGTCAGCTGGTTCTGCCGCTTGCCTTTGACAAAGTGCTCAGCCGCGTTGATGAACAACACATCGTCCGGCTTCTTGCATTTCTTCAGCACCAGGATGCACACAGGGATGCCAGTTGAATAAAACAGGTTGGAAGGCAAACCAATTACCGTGTCGATGTGTCCATCCTTCAGCAACTTGGTACGGATGCGCTCTTCCGCCCCGCCCCGAAACAGAACGCCGTGCGGCAAGATGATCGCCATCACTCCCTCGTCTTTGAGGAAGTGAAAGCCGTGCAGCAAGAAGGCAAAGTCCGCCGCCGACTTGGGCGCCAG
>JANYCG010000016.1 GCA_025360385.1 Burkholderiales bacterium
GCCGCCATGATGCTGCTGGTGGCCTTGGTGGATGCGCTCAGCTACGTTGTACGCAACCGTTTGTCGCGCTGAGCAGACTCCCAGTTGAACGGCTCAAACCAAAGCAGCCCTGCAACTTCGCCTTAACGCAACTCTCAGGTGCGAATCTCAGGTGCGAATCTCAGGTGCGAATCTCAGGTGCGAATCTCAGGTGGAGCGCAATTTGGTCGTCCCAAGCGGACGCAGCGGATTGAAGTGCAAACCGGTTGACGCCAGACCGGCCGTTACGTGGGCTTTGGCTGAATCGAGTTCGCGTTCGTCGGCATAAGGCGCTGGCCAGCCGAGCAGCTCGCTTGCGACATGGGCGTTGTGCTGCAAGTCCGCAAAGTCGTCGCCACCCAGGTGGACAATGCCATACCGGTAGCTGCCCAGCCACTTGAAGTCGCGGGCGGTGGAGCCTTTGTCTTTGGGAAAAGCAAACAACAGGCCGTCGGGGAATTGGGCCGCAAACCGGGCCTTCTGCATCGCGTCAGGCTTGGGGCAGGCTGTTTCCGGCGAAAAGCTGCGGTAGACAAGGCTCGACGCGGCCCCTGCGCTGGGCCGGCTTCTGGGTGCCGAGTCGGGATGTTCGCCTTGCGCCAGTGCCAGCGAACAGCCATGCAGGTCAATGCCCAAAACGCGCAAGTACAAATCTGAAAACTGCGATGCCATGCGCGGGTTGAATTCGATGATTGAAATTTTCCCCGTGGCCTCGTCGTGGAAAAACTCCATGTTGAACATGCCGTGGTCAAAGCCGACGGCAGCCAGGAAGGTTTGCGCAATGGCCAGCGCACGTTGTTGCACGGTCGGGGCCAAGCGGCTGGGAAAGTCCCAGCGCATAAAGGCCTGGGTGCCGGGGTACATGATGGCATCCACCACGCCAAATGCCTGCGCTTTGCCTTGCCACACATAACCATCGAGGTTGAACTGGGCCGCGTTGACGTTGTCCTCCACCATCATTCGGTGAGCGCTTATGGCCGGGCCCAAGCGTTTTTGGAAAACCCGTTCAAACGGCTCCACCAGATGGCGGATCACCCACAACTCCCAGGCGCCAAAACGGGTGTGGGCATGCAGTTCCTCGCGCGAATGAACCACCCGCGCCAGCACCGAAAAAGCTGCTTTCACCGGCTTTACAAACAGGGGGTAGCTCAGGCCTTCAGGCACAGCCCCGCCATATTCTGTGTCAAGCACCTGCGCCGCAATCGTGGCCTCAGGGCAAACCTGCGCCAGGATTTGCCGCGCATACAGTTTGTGCTGGCAGGCCAGGACGGCTTTCACGGGTGTGCCCGGCCAGCCCATTTTTTCAGCCAGCAGGGCAGCAGCCAGCGCACCAAACTGTTCGTGGTGCGAGACCACCGAGTGCCAACCCGCCGTTTTGGCGCGGCGCGCCAGTTTGGCGACAAACTGCTCCATGTCAAACCTGGCCAGGTGGGCATTGCTGGGAAAAGAAAACAGGTCAAATCCGGCGTGGTCTGGCACCGGGGCACCCAGGGCGGCGCTGGCGCGGGCGAATCCGATCACGTCCCAGTCGTAATTGAAAAGAACCAGCGATCGCGATGTGGCGGGTGTTGTCATCTTTGAATTATGCAAAATGGTGCAAGGCGGCCAGCGGCTTGGCGGCAGCCAGGGTGGCGCGGTAGCCGGCGGCAATCGCCCGCTCCCGGAACTCGCGCGAAAGACTGACGTAGTAGCCAAAATCAGGGTGCAAAGTTACATCCGCCAAACGCGCATCCATCTCGGTCAAGGCACGTTTTTTCAGATCGGTGTCGCGGTAACGCGCGGCGCTGGCCGGCGCCCGGTCTTCGTGGGCCGAGGCGTCCACGGCCAGCACCCGCGTGGCACCCAGCTGGCGGGCCAGGCGCACTGGCAGAGGCTGGTACAGATCGGCATCGACGTACTGGTCACCCCGAATCCGCACTGGGGTAAATTGCCCCTCTATGGCGCAACTGGCCTGCACGGCTAAACCTGTGTCGCCGGCATTGAAGCCGACCACCACAGCATCTTTGCGCCGGGCTGCTACACAGGCAAATGGAATGCGCAGGCGCTCCAGGCCAAGCCCGCCTACCTCCGAGCGCACCAGGTCCGCGATAGCGCTGCCGCTGAAGCGTTCTTCGCCGCCCATGGCCAGTCGGCCCAGGCCCATCAGCTGTAAATCAAGCGCCATTTGTTCAATCGCCAAGGCCGGCCGACCGCTGGCATACAAGGCCGCCACCAGCGCCCCCACAGAGGCACCCACCAGCAGATCAGGCACCAGGCCCAATTCGGCCAGCCCCTTGACCACGCCGACATGCACAAAGCCGCGCGGCCCGCCGGAGCTGAACACCCAGGCGGTGCGCACCGGGCGCAGCAGCGCAATTACATGGGGCGCTTGTGGCCCGGCATGGTCCAAGTCAGGCTCAAAGGCACAGGCTGACACCAGGGTGCCAAGGCCTGCACTGCCACCGACGCGCAAAAATGTTCTGCGTTTCAAATCAGGCCTTCAAAGCCACGGTGCGAAAGCCCGCGAAGATGTCCGAGCGCTGAGGCTGGAAAAAGTTCCGGTAACGCGGGTGATGTATGCGCGCGTGGGTGGCGAATGCGCCGCCGCGCAACTCGCGGTGGTTGCCAAACCAGGGCTGCGAATATTCGCGGTAGGGCCCCGGCTGGAAGCCGGGGTAGGGTGTGAATGCAGAGGCCGTCCATTCCCAAACGCTTTGGCCCCAACTGAAGCGTTTGTCGCTGACTGCCGCGTGTTCCCATTCAATCGCAGTGGGCAGGCGCCGCTTGGCCCACAGGCAATACGCCTCGGCCTCATACGCGTTGAGTTGCATGGCGGGCGCGTCGTGCGGCAGGTCAACCCAGGTGTCGAACCAGCGAATTTGCCATGTATCTTGCAGGTCGCCACGCCAGCGCTCTGGATGTCTGGCCCGGGATTGCGCCAGCCACTGGCCTGCATCGCCAGGCCAATAGGCCGGGCTGGTGTAGCCACCGTCCTGAACAAACTCGACGAAACGGGCGGCGGACAAAGGTGCCGCGTCAATCTCATACGCAGACAATGAACTGGCCTGCGCGGCACGTTCATTGTCAAAAGAAAAACCGGCTGCATTGGCGGGGTAACCTGTCACCACCGTCTGGGGCGCGAATTGCAGCACGCCAGATGATGCCACCCGCGGTAGCCGGCAATCGAGTGGTGCGGTGTAGCCCAGGGCAGCGCGCATCCAGCAAAGCGCCTCCGCGTGCATGTCTTCGTGGAACAGCGCCAGTCGGTGGAAATAATGCGCCGCATCACTTTCTTCAATGCTGTTGAGCGCCTGGCGGGGAAGGGCTTGCAGGCAGGCATCCAGTTGTTCACGCATCAGGCCTTCAAGAGCAGCGCGACCTGGCATGGGCGTTGTCCAGCGCAGCGCGTGGGCCAGCTGGGCTGAATCAAAATGCGCGTCCGGGCCAACAAAGCGGGGTGATTTGCCGGCCTGCGCGAATCCATTTCCATTGCGGGTATGGGGGCCGCGCAAAATCCAAAACTCGGCGAACCAGGCCAGGTGTGCCAGCTCCCACACCACGGGGTTTATGCCGGCTTGTTGCGGCGGCAACCACTGTCGGGGCGACAAGTCTTGCACCAGAGACAGGGTGCGCTCGCGGGCATCGACCAGGGCAGCGGCCAAATCGCTGCCGCAAAGCTGTCGCGCGTCGTTCAACGGGTTCGCAGCAGGTTCGGTCATGCCTCAATGGGTAGGGGTTTTGCAGTGCTGATGATGTTCGGGCTCACGCGTCAAAGTATGCCAGTTGGCAGGCGCTTTGGAAGACAGTCGAGATTCCAGGCGGTTTCTTACGGGAAACCACAAAAAAAAGCACTTGATGCCGAAACATCAAGTGCTTTTTCAAATTGCGAATTTTTGGCTCCTCGACCTGGGCTCGAACCAGGGACCTACGGATTAACAGTCCGGCGCTCTACCAACTGAGCTATCGAGGAACAAGCCCTAGATTATAGCGTTAATTTTTTGCATCCAACGTCTGGCGACGCCTTGCGGATCATTGGCCGCGACCAGGGCGCGCACCACGGCAACCGAGCCTACGCCGCTGGCCAAAACGGCGTCGAGCCGGGCTTCGTCAACGCCGCCAATGGCCACCAACGGGTAGGCCAAATGGGCGTTGTTCAGGAGCCGCGCATAGGCTGCGAGCCGGGCCGGGCCCTGGGGCGGGGTGACCATGCGTTTGAGCGTGGTGGCGTAAACAGCACCCATCGCGATGTAGCTGGGGCTGAACTGGTCTGCCCTGATCATTTCTGCATAGCCGTGGCTGGAGAGGCCCAGGCGCAGGCCCGCCGCGCGAATGTCTGCCAGATCGGCAAGGGCCAAGTCTTCTTGGCCCAGGTGCACGCCATACGCCCCCGCGTCCATCGCGGCTTGCCAATGGTCGTTGATGAACAGCAGCGACCCAGTGCCTTTGACGGCTTGGACAGCCGCGCTGACTTCGCGCTTGATCGCCTGCGCATTGTCCGATTTGAAGCGCAACTGCACCGTGGGCACGCCCGCATGCGCCATGCGGCCAACCCAGTCGGCATCGGGCAATACGGCGTACAGCCCCAGTGATGCGGGGCAGGGAGCAAAGGCCTTGGGCCGCGGCCACGGCAGCATTGCAAAATCAGCCGGATGGCAAGGCCAAGCTGTGCTATCAAACTGCCCGGTGCGTTCGGTTTGCCGGGCCCAGGCCTGCGCCACCACCTGAGCGTCTGCGTCAATGAACCCGAGCCTCAAACAAGCCTGTTTGGCAATGCGGTAGGCGGTCGGCCCATTGCTGGACGGTTCTATGTTCAATGGGGCAGGCGGCAGGCCCAGGGCTTGGTGGAAGTTGACCAGCGCATTGACAGCGGCCTCATCGGATTGTTTTGTCATGGGGATCGGCGCATCAAGTCACAGACATGGCGGGCACCATGGCGAGGCATTGCAACCCAGGCCTGGGGGCGAAAGCAGGTGTTCATGTTTCGAAATCTCTGACCCGGGGCACTGAGCTCAGGCCTGATGCCAGAACGGCGTGCCCAAAACCGGCGTGCTGGCCTGCGCCGACTGCTGCTCTGCCATGGCGCCTGCACGAAACGCGTCGCGCCCGGCTTGCACCGCGCCGGCAAAGGCGCGGGCCATCAGGACAGGGTCTTGCGCCAGGGCCACGGCGGTGTTGAGCAGGACGGCATCAAAGCCCCATTCCATCACTTGGGCTGCATGCGAGGGCAGGCCCAGCCCGGCGTCGACAATCATGGGCACGGTCAGGCGCTCGCGCAGCACACGCATGGCGTAAGGGTTGACCGGGCCTTTGCCGGTGCCAATCGGAGCCGCCCAGGGCATGACGGCCTCGCAGCCCACGTCCACCAAGCGCTGGCACAACACCAAGTCTTCGGTGCAGTAGGGCAGCACCTTGAAGCCGTCCTTGATGAGTTGCCCTGCCGCATCGGGCAGGTTCAATGTGTCGGGCTGCAAGGTGTAGTCGTCGCCAATCAGTTCGAGCTTGATCCAGGGGGTTTCAAACACCTCGCGTGCCATCTGTGCCGTGGTGACGGCCTCTTGCACACTGTGGCAGCCAGCGGTATTGGGCAGGACGGGGATGTCCAATTGTTTAAGCAGTGCCCAAAACTGGTTGTCTTGGGCAGCTTGCGGGTCAGAGCTTAGATTTTGCCGGCGCAACGACGCCGTCAGCATGGCGGGTTGGGCCGCCGCAATTGCATGCTGCAAAACCTGCGGCGATGGGTAGCGCGAGGTGCCCAGCAACAGGCGGCTGGCAAAACTTTGGCCATACAGGATCAGCGGGTCGGCGTTTAAAGGTGCGCTCATGGATGGGTGGAAGGTCGAACTTAGCCCCCGGTGACCGGCCGAATGATTTCGACGCGGTCGCCTTCGTGCAGCGGAGTGCTGGCGTGCTGGGTTTTGGGCACAAACTGCATGTTAACGGCGGCGGCAAACGGCGGCACGGCCTGGATCGCCTGAGCGGCATGGGCCAGGGTGGCGCCCTCGGCCAGGTCGTGCACCTGTTTGTTGATCAACAGCTTCGTGTGGGCGCCGCGTCCTGGATGGTCAGCGAAAACGATCCGGCCAAGGCTGAATCGCCAGTCAACACGCATTGCATCACCACATCCAGCAGGGCCGGGGCCACCAGAAAACCATGGCGGTAGAGGCCGTTGATTTGCAGGGTTCGTGGACCCAGTCGGCGGATCGAGGGCAGATTGTCTGGCAATGCCGGGCGGATCTGGGTTGCAATTTCAAGAATGCGGCTTTCCGCAAAACCGCTGTGCACCGTGTAAGCGGCGCTGAGCAGTTCGAGCGTCGAACGCACGCTGGCCGGCGACATGTCATCAGACTCAATTTCAGTGGCACCCACCACAAACACATGGTCGGGCTTGGGCGCGATGTAGAGCGGATAACGTGGGTGGATCAGGCGCACGGGCCGCTCCAGGCTGACCTCGGGCGCATGCAGGCGGATGACTTCGCCGCGCACACCGCGCAAGGCGTGCCAGCCGGGCCGGGCACCCAGGCCCCGGCAGTCAAACAGCCAGCCGCCATTTTGGCTTTGTGCGGCTGAAAAATCTTTCAACTGTCGGGCGCTGTTCCAATGCATGGTCACGCCCAGCACTTGCATCTGGTGTAACAGGGCTTGCAGCAGTTGGCGGTTGTCCAACTGGCCTTCCCCCGGCAGAAACAGGCCGCTTGCAAAACGGTTTGACAAGGCGGGCTCAAGCTTCGCAAGCTGCGCGCTGTCAAGTGTTTGGGCCTGTGGCAGGCTGGGTATCTGGCTCTGAGTGCGCGCCAGTTCGCGCTTGAAACGAGCCGCCTCGCCCGCGTCTTGCCGGTGCCAGACAATCAGCGTGCCATGTCGCTGGAAAAAAACAGTGCGCTCTAATTTCAGGAGCAGCTCAGGCCAGCGCTGCAGGGAATGCTGGCCCATTTTGACGACAGGTGGCTCTGTAATAGCAGATTCGGCCAGGGGCGCGAGCATGGCGGCTGCCACGCGTGCGGCGGCGCCTTGGCCGTCTGACGTGGCGGCATCAAAAATCGAAACCTGGTGGCCCTGGCCTGCCAGTTCGCAAGCCAGCAGGCGGCCCATCAGGCCGGCTCCCAAAATGATGGAATGGGCTGGCGAACTCATGGGCCGCAAGCGCCATTTTTGCGTCGATAATTTTCTGCATGACAAGCCTTTACACAGAAAACACGGCGGCAGCTCCCCCCACTACCGCCCACTACCCGAGAGTCTTGTCGATTGCCGGCTCTGACAGCGGGGGCGGCGCCGGCATTCAGGCCGACCTCAAAACTATGGCGGCCCTGGGCTGTTACGGCATGACGGCCATCACCGCCATCACCGCCCAAAATACCCTGGGCGTGACCGCCATCCATGCGTTGCCGCCTGCGATTTTGAAGGCCCAATTGCAGGCCGTGCTGGATGATATTGGGGTAGACGCCGTCAAGATTGGCATGCTGCACTCGCCCGAAATCGTGGCGGTGGTCGCCTGGGCGATCGACCACTACAAACTGGGCAAGGTGGTGCTCGACCCGGTGATGGTGGCCACCAGCGGCGACCGGTTGATTGAACAGTCCACAGTGCAAGTGCTGGTGCGCGAGATGTTTCCGCGTGCGGCTGTTGTCACGCCCAATCTGGACGAGGCCGTGCTGTTGTTGGGCCGCGGCATCGGCACGATTGCCGAACTGGATGTCGCAGCCACCGACCTGGTGGGTCTGGGCGCACAAGCTGCTTTGCTCAAAGGCGGGCATTTGGTGGGCGACGACGTGGTCGACGTGCTGGCGCAGCCGAATGCGCCCTTGCAGCACCTGCGCTCGGCCCGCATCCATAGCCACAATGTGCACGGCACGGGCTGCACCTTGTCCAGCGCCATCGCCTGTCATTTGGCCCTCGGACTGGCCATGTCCGATGCTGTGCAAGCTGCCCGCGCGTACATTTTGCAGGCTATTGCCACCGGCGCCTCGGTGCGTACCGGGCACGGGCACGGGCCGCTGAACCATGGCCATGCGCCCCTCACCATGAAAATACTCTCGTGAAAGTGCTTCGCTGATGCGGGGCAGGCAGCCGTAGGTATCACAATCACAATTGCCCAGCATTTGCACCATGCAAAAAAAGCGGCGGGTGGGCAGGTAACAGCAGGTCAGCGTTCAAACACCGGCGTTTCCACCCCAAGCACCTTGTGCAGTTTGGGTGACGTGGTGGTGTATTGCAACATTACCTTTTTGTCCGGGAAGATGATGGCGGTGGCGCCAAAAGCAGCCAACGCCGCTTCATGGAAACCGCTCAAGATCAGTTTCTTTTTGCCGGGGTAGTTATTGATGTCGCCAACGGCAAAAATGCCTTTTTCGCTGGTCTGGAACTTCTCGGTATCGACTTTGAGCTGGCGCCGTTCAATGTCGAGGCCCCACTCGGCAATCGGCCCGAGTTTGGGTGACAGGCCAAAGAAAATCAGCAGCAGATCAAGTTTGACGGAGGTGGTTTCACCGTCGACACCTGTGACGGTGACCGAAGTCATGCGGCCTTCAGTTTCTTCAAAAGCCGTGACTTGCCCGACCATGAATTTCATCTGCTGCGCATCACACAAGGCGCGCATTTTGGCAACGCTTGCAGGCGCGGCCACAAAGCCGTCGCGGCGGTGAATCAAGGTGACAGATTTGGCTTTGAAAGGCCCGTCGCTCATGAAATCAATCGTCCAGTCGAGTGCCGAATCGCCACCGCCCAGAATGACAACGTCCTGGTTGGCGAAGGCGGCGCGGTTTTTGACTTTGTAAAACACCTGCGGCGCTGACGCATCGGCATCAGCAAACTTGGCCACCCCGTCAAGGTTGAGCAAACGCGGCTGAAACGCGCCCATGCCCGCCGCGATGAAAATCGTCTTGGTCATGAACTGCGTGCCTGAAGAGGTCTCCAGCAAAAACCGCCCGTCGGGCTGCCGGGCGATGGTGCTGACCTCCTGGTTGTAATGAAAGGTCGCGCCAAATGGCTCGATCTGTTTCATCAAGCCGTCGGTCAGCTCCTTGCCGGTGCAGACAGGGATGGCCGGGATGTCGTAAATCGGCTTGTCGGGGTATAACTCGATGCACTGGCCCCCCGCGTAGGGCAGCAGGTCAATCACGTGGGCCTTGATTTCCAGCAGGCCAAGTTCAAACACCTGGAACAGCCCAACCGGGCCGGCGCCGACGATGACCGCGTCAGTTTCAATGAAATTTGACATGCTCAGCGCACCAAAAACTGCAGCTTGTCGGTGCGGTCCTTCCAGGCTTCGGCATCGGCCGGGGCGGGTTTGCGCTTGGTGATACTTTTCCAACTGACGAGTTTGGCCAGTTCGGCGTTCAGTTTGGTCATGTGCTGCTGGTCTGCAGGCACGTCTTCCTCGGCGTAAATCGCGTTGACCGGGCATTCTGGGATGCAGACAGCGCAATCAATGCATTCATCCGGGTCGATGGTCAAGAAATTGGGGCCTTCGCGGAAGCAGTCGACGGGGCAAACATCCACGCAGTCGGTATGTTTGCAATTGATACATGCTTCGGTGACTGTGTGTGTCATTTTTTGTGAGCCAACTGATAATTAAAACTTGGATTTTATCGAACCAGCGCCGCGCCCGAGGTCTTGTGGGACGCCGTGTCCACCAGAATCAAGGAACCCATGACACGGGACTGGCTGAAAGGCAGGGCGGCAACCGGCTCCTGCAGGCTCAGTTCCACATGACCGATGGCGTTGGGCTCCAGCTGCGAGACGTCTTCTTCTGCCAGCGTATTGACATTGAGCTTGTGCACAATGCGCTTGACTTTGGCCTTGACCCAACGGTGGCCATGCAAGGCCCAGTAGACGCGGCCCGCTACCAGCGGTTCGTCGTCCATCCAGGCGATGGTCGTCTGCAATTCACGCGTGGGCAGGAAATTGGAATCGGCATCCAGCAACCAGTCACCGCGCGATACGTCCACTTCGCGGTCCAGCACAATGCCTGCGCTGTGGCCGGCCTGCACGACGTCCGGCTTGCGAATGTTGTTCAGCACTTGCGCCACGGTGGCGCTTTGGCCGCTCGGCAAAATCGAAATTTGCTGGCCAACTGCCACGCTGCCCGTGGCCACACGGCCCCAAAAAATGCGCCGGCCTTGGCTTGTGTCGCTGGACGATGAGAACTTTTCAACCCACTGCACAGGGAAGGCAAAAGGCACACCCACATCCGCTGGCGTGGACGGCAACTGCTCCAGAATTTGAAGCAGGCTCGGGCCGTTGTATGCGCACCAGCCACTGGCATGCGGCGCAAGCCCGTCGCCGCAACGCGCCACCACATTCCAGCCTTTCAGCGCGGAAATAGGCACGATGGCGCTGGCAGCAAGCTCAGCCGACGCGCCAAATTTGTTCAGTGCCGCGCTGATGTTTTGGTACGCCAGGGTCGAGTCGGCCACCGCGTCGAGCTTGTTCACTGCAAACACAATGCTGGGCACCCGCAGCAAATTGGCCAACAGCGAATGGCGGCGCGTTTGCACCAGCAGTTCCAGTTTGGGGTTTTGCCAGTCGAGCTTGGTGGCGTCGACCAGCACCACGGCGGCGTCAGCGCTGCTGGCGGCCGTGACCATGTTGCGGGTGTACTGTTCATGCCCTGGCGCGTCGCCGATGATGAACTTGCGCGATTCGGTGGAGAAATAGCGGTAGGCCACGTCGATGGTGATGCCTTGCTCGCGCTCAGCCGACAAGCCGTCCGTCAGCAGCGCCAGGTCGGTTTCACCCTGGCGCTGAACCCCAGCCAGGTGGTCTTGCAGCACGGCTTTGCTGTCCACCAGCAGGCGGCCAATCAGCGTGCTCTTGCCATCATCAACCGAGCCGCAAGTGATGAACTTCAGGGCAGACGATGTGTCGCCTTTCAAATTGGCTTCAGGCGACTTTGAGATGTCAAAACCGTCATATGTCCCTACGGGTATTGAATTGTTTGCTATATTAATAGTAGTATTCATCAGAAGTAACCGTCTTTCTTGCGCTTCTCCATCGAGGCCTCGGATGTCTTGTCGTCCATTCGGGTGGCTCCGCGCTCGCTGACGTCAGCCGCCAAGGTTTCAATCACGATGTCGGCGGCGGTGGACGCCAAACTCTCCACCGGGCAGGTACAGGTGATGTCGCCCACCGTGCGAAAACGCACGTCACGCCTTTGGCTGGATTCACCCGCCTTGAGCGGCGTGAGTTCGGTGACGGGCACCAGCAGGCCTTTGCGCTCGACCACCTCGCGTTGGTGCGTGTAATAGAGGGAGGGCAGGGCGATTTGCTCGCGCTCGATGTATTGCCACACGTCAAGTTCGGTCCAGTTGGAAATCGGGAACACCCTGAAATGCTCACCCTGCTGCAATCTGGTGTTGAACAGGGTCCACAACTCGGGCCGCTGGGCTTTGGGCTGCCATTGGCCAAAGCTGTCGCGGTGGCTGAAGATGCGTTCCTTGGCGCGGGCTTTTTCCTCGTCGCGGCGGGCACCGCCAATCAGCGCGTCAAAGCGGAATTCATCAATCGCCTCCAGCAGGGTCACGGACTGGTGCACGTTGCGGCTCTCGCCAGGGTGGGCCAGGCGCACGGTGCCGCGTTTCATCGAGTCTTCGACATTGCGCACAATCAGCTCGGCACCGAGTTCTTTGGCGCGGAAGTCGCGAAAATCGGTGACCTCGTGGAAATTGTGGCCGGTGTCGATCATCAGCAGTGGGTAAGGGATATTCCCCGCGCCGAAGGCTTTCTCGGCGCATTTGAGCAGCACCAGCGAGTCTTTTCCGCCAGAAAACAGCAGGGTCGGACGCTCAAATGTGGCGGCAACTTCCCGCAGGATGAAGATGGTTTCTTCCTCCAGCGCGTCCAGGTGGTGGTTGCTGAGGTGGCTCAAGCGTTCTTGGGCGGAAATTTCAATCTTCATGGATTCTTCTGCACGGGCGTTCATGCGGCGGCCTCTTCGTTGGTTCTGGTGTCTTTGGCGTGCAGTCCGCACTCTTTGGCCGGCTCGTCCTCCCACCACCAGCGCCCAGCGCGGAAGTCTTCGCCCAGGGCAATCGCCCGGGTGCAGGGTGCACAGCCAATGCTTGGGAAAAACTGGTCGTGCAACGGGTTGTAGGCAACTTGATGGACGGCAATGTAGTGCCACACATCGCCCCACGTCCAGTCGGCCAGAGGGTTGAATTTGACGCGTTTTAGATCGCTTTCGTCACGCAGCGGCACATCGGCCCGGGCGCCCGACTGTTCGCGGCGCAAGCCCGTGATCCAGGCCTTTTTGCCAGACAGCGCACGCTCCAGCGGTTCCATTTTTCGAATGCCGCAGCAAGCCTTGCGAAGCTCAATGCTTTTGTACATGGCCTCTTTGCCTTGACGGGCCACGAACTGCACCACGGCCTCACTCACAGGTTTGTAGACTTTCACCGGAGCGCGTGAATTGAGCTTGAGCTGGGCCAACACCTGCAAAGTTTCTGCATGCAGCATGCCGGTTTCCAGCACAAAAATGCCGATGTCAAGTTGCAGGGTGTTGATCAGGTGGCTGACCACCATGTCTTCTGCACCCAGGCTGCTGGCCTGGGTGATGAAGGAATGGCCCAAAGCGGCGAATTCTTGCAAGTTGGCGTATTCCGCGGCCGCTTGCAGCAGCAGCGTCTGTGTTGTGGCCAGCTTGGCCGCGAAATCTTTGGAGGCGCGGGCATTCTGCTCGATGGCCGTCACGGGCCTGGCCGCAACATTGGTGGCGGGACGATCCAGCAAAGATGACGTGAGGGATGACGTGACGGATGATGTGAGGGATGATGTGAGGGATGACGTGTCGGCCATCACGCCACCCTTTGGAACAGCGGCGCGACCGTCACGGCGTCCCCTTGGTAAAACGCGTCGAAACGTTTGAACTGGCGTTGTGCGGCATCAAGGTCTTGGTCGGCCCGCAACACAGCGCTGTCAAAGCCGGTGCGCTGCAGGTGCACAAGCTGGTCCACCAACACGTCGCCCGTGGCGCGGATTTCGCCTTTGAACCCCAAGCGGCGGCGCAACAAAAACGCCTGGCTGTAAGCGCGGCCATCGGTGAATTTGGGGAAGCTCAGGTCAATGCGTGCCACGCCAGCCAGGTTGACCGTGCGTGGGTCGCTGTCGTTGGCAATTTGCAGGCTCCCCACTGCCACCTCAGGGTCAATAGTGCCATAAGACCCCGTGTATGCTTCGTTGTTAGATATCAATTTAATAGTAATTTTCATGCTGGTTTGCCTGCGGTCTGGTCAAATTTGGGTCACCTTCACCCGGTTCAGGCGGCCACTGGCTGTGTGCTTTGGGCCGTCTTGCCGGTACTCACCCGAACTGAGTTCGCTGCCAGCTTGAACGGCTCTGCGCCCACGCGGCGCAGTGTGTCGATGAAGGTCTCACGGCCCGTGGCGCTGGATTGCCTGTGTTGCTGGAAGGTCTCCAAAATAGCCTCTATCACGTGGGTGACTTCATCGGCCGCAAACGACGGGCCTACCACTTTGCCCGCCACGGGCGCACCGCTCAAAGCCGAACCATCTGAGCCACCCAGCGACACCTGGTACCACTCCTTGCCGTCCTTGTCGACGCCCAAAATGCCGATGTGGCCGCTGTGGTGGTGGCCGCAGGAATTGATGCAACCGCTGATGTGCAGGTCGATCTCGCCCAGGTCGTTGAGTTCGTCAAGGTCCTGGTAACGCTCGGTGATGGATTGCGCAATCGGCAGCGAGCGGGCGTTGGCCAAAGCGCAAAAGTCGCCACCAGGACAAGCGATCATGTCGCTGAGCAACCGGATGTTGGGCTTTGCAAACCCCAGTTTGCGCGCCGCACGCCACAGCTCAGGCAATTGGTCGCAACGCACCCAGGGCAACACCAGGTTTTGGTCATGTGTGACGCGCACTTCGCCGGCCGAGAAGTCGTCCGCCAGCGTGGCAGCGCCTTCCAGTTGGGACGCGGTGGCGTCGCCCGGGGCGTAGCCCAGGCGTTTGAAGGAGAGTGTCACGGCCCGCAGATCCGGGTTTTTGTGCGGCTGCACGTTCTGCTGCAGCCAGCGGCCAAACTCCACGTCATCCTCAGCTGCAGCCCGCAGGATGTTGGCGATTTTTTCTTCGCCGCTTTTGCGATTGCAGACCAATGCAGGCGGCACAAACGAGGCGCTCACGCGGTCCAGCTCGGCCTGGGTGATGGTGTGGGGTGCGCCGTCTTCGGTAAGGATTTGCTGGTATTCCGCCTCAACTTCGTCGGTGTAACGCTGGCCTTCGGCCTTGACCAGAATCTTGATGCGGGCCTTGTAGATGTTGTCGCGGCGGCCCCAGCGGTTGTAGACGCGCACCACGGCCTCCAGGTAGTTCAGGATCTGGTTCCAGGGCAAAAATTCACGGATCACCGTGCCCACGACAGGTGTGCGGCCCATACCGCCGCCGACCAGCACCCGGAAGCCGATGTCATTGCCGTCGCCTGGGGTCGCTTCGCCATTGGGGTTTTTGATGACGTGCAGCCCGACGTCATGCCAGTAAGTGGCAGCGCGGTCCTCAGCGGAGCCGGTGATGGCGATCTTGAACTTGCGCGGCAAAAACGCAAACTCGGGGTGCAGGGTGCTCCACTGGCGCAGGATCTCGGCAAAGGGGCGCGGGTCGGCCACCTCGTCCACGGCAATGCCGGCGCGCTCGTCACTGGTGATGTTGCGGATGCAGTTGCCGCTGGTCTGGATGCCGTGCATGTCGACGCTGGCCAGCAGGTCCATCACGTCAGCGCTTTTGGCCAGCGGGATCCAGTTGTACTGCACGTTCTGGCGGGTGGTGAAGTGGCCCACGCCGCTGGGCAGGGAGCTCAAATCGCTCAGGCCGGGGTTGGCGTTGGCAATGTTGTTTTGCTCTTTTTTGTCGTAGTCGCGGGCGATTTTGGCCAGCACACGCAGTTGCCTGCTGGACAACTCGCCGTAAGGCACGGCCACCCGCAGCATGGGCGCAAAACGCTGCACGTACCAGCCGTTTTGCAGGCGCAGCGGCCTGAAGTCATCTTCAGCCAGTTTGCCGGCCAGGTGGCGCTCAAGTTGGTCGCGGTATTGCAGGGCTCGGTTGCTGACGAATTCGCGGTCAAAGGCTGTGTATTGGTACATGGCGACGAGGTTTAAAAAGTTAAATTGCTATCAATTTCATACCTGCATAGGCAAGCAGTACGGATAACAGCGAGCGAATGACTCGATCTGGTGTGCGGGTGAGCAGGTGCGAACCGATCCAGATGCCGGGGATGGAACCCGCCAGCAGTTTAGCCAGCAGCGGCCAATCGACCGACCCCATGGATGCGTGGCCCATTCCAGCCACAAGTGTAAGCGGCACCGCGTAGGCAATGTCTGCGCCGACGATGCGCGACAGCGGCAGTTTCGGGTACAAAATCATCAAGACCGTGACGCCAATCGCCCCTGCACCGACGGAGGTGAGTGTGACCAAGGTGCCGATCAAGGCACCAAACAGCGGCGGCAGGCTCCAGTGGATCGCCCGGGTGGCGGCGTCTTCCTGGCCCAGTGCGATTGAAGCAGGAGCCGATTTGCCACGGATGGCCTTGTACAGTGTGGCCGCAGCGGTCAGCAGCAATGCCGCACCCAAGGTAGTCGTCATCACATGCTGCACGTCAGCGTTGGCCGGCCCGAGTGTGTGCAGCACAAACAAGGTGGCCAGGGCCGCCGGAATGCTGCCTGCGCAAAGTTGCGCCACCACGCGCCAGTCCACCCGCCGGGCGCGCGCCAGTTTGATGGTGCCGCCCATTTTGGTGAAGGCGGCAAACAGCAAGTCGGTGCCGACGGCCATGTAAGGCTTGACGCCAAAGAAAAAAATCAGAATGGGCGTCATCAATGAGCCGCCACCGACACCCGTGAGCCCGACGACCAGGCCGACAAAAAATCCGGCAAAAACAAACGCGAAATCGTGCATAGGGGACGGATTTTGGGGGGCATTGCTTATATTGCAAACTACATTGTTGTGATTTTGTTATTCTAAATTGGCATATAAAATCGACCAAGCTGGGTGTGGGTGTGATTTAGTTGGCAATTTATGCAAGTCTTGGGCGCGCAGTTGGGCCAAATCAAACCCATTGAAGGTGCGATTTGGTCTGCTTTGGTGTAAGGTTTGCTTGCATCTTGAAGCTGCCTTTTTCATTCGATTGCCTTTGCCCGCCATGAAACCCGTCAAGCTCTCCAGACCACTGCTGTTGGCCGGCGGGATGTGTTGCGGGATGCCTGCTTTTGCCGAGTCCGGTTTTGGCTCAGGTGATGGCCCATTCAGCGCATCCGCTCGGCTTGGTTTTCAGGTGGTGATCCCGGTGGTGTTGTCGCTGCGTGTCGTCCAGGGCAATGGGCAGCCATTGCCAGCGGCCACTGTGGCGACAAATGCAAAAAATGCGAGTTTGACGGCCAACGCGGTGGGTGCCACGGGTGGGCTTGCAGATCAGGGTGACCCGCAGCTCATCTACACCGTCGCGTTGCCCTGAATCAGGCTTTGCGCACGCCGCGCAACTCTTGCATGCGTTCCTTGAAATACGCGTCCACGGTGTAACGCTGCGACAGCACAACATCGCGGTTGGGGTGAAGAAAAAGTGGCATCGAAATGCGCGGCTTTTTGGCACCGTCACCGCTGGGGTTCAGCACTCGGTGAACGGTTGACGGGTAATAGTGGCCCGATGCCTCTTGCAACATGTCGCCGATGTTGACGATCAAGAGGCCAAAATCGCTGGGTGCGTCTATCCACTCCTGGTTCTTTCCCATCACCTGCAGGCCGGGCTCGGTGGCGGCGGGCAAAATGGTCAGCAGGTTGATGTCGCCGTGGGCGGCGGCGCGCACGGCGCCGGGTTCTTCATCCCCGCGCAGGGGTGGGTAGTGCAACACACGCAACAATGTTTGTTGGCAACCCTCGATCATTTTGGGCAGAGGCATGGCGTACTTGGCCTTGACCTCGGGTGGCGAAAAATCTTCAACCCATTGCAACAACTGTTTGGCCAATGCGCTGCCCGCTACGTAATAACGCCGTGCGGCCTGCGACACTTCAGCCGGGTAGCGGCCCCAGGGAAAGATGTGGAAAAACTCCTTCAAATCACGCTTGTCGTGGTCTTTGGCAGTCTCCGATATGGCAGGTGAAAAATAGCCGTCGAGTTTGACTGGGTCTTGCGCGTATTGGTGTTTGGCGCTGGTGCCAAAAAATGCCAGCCATTCGGCGTAAATGCCGTCGACCAGGCGCTGGTCCAGGGGATGGTTCTTCAGCACACCAAAACCAGTGTCATGCAGGTTTTTACAAAAGTCCTGTGCGGCGCTGGGGCTTTGGTAGTCCACAACAGCGAGGGTTTGGGACGTCGTCATGCCGCTCTCCTTCAATTTTTCAGATGGTGGTAATTGGAATCTGACCCCAATTAATTTTGGGGCTCTGCCTTCAGAGAATCATCTGGCTAGCCAGTCTGCCATCATGGTGTCTTGAAACACTTGGCCTACGGCTTGGGCGTCAACTTGCATACAGACTTGGGGGGTTGCCTTGTCGGCATCCCAGCCACGTTGCGCGTAACCTAGGGTGGGGCGCCGGTCCAGCATGGTTTGGCCCTGTCCAATGCCTTCGGTTGCGACCCGCACACGGCCGTGCGCCAGCGTGAAGTGCTCGGGGTTGGTCAGGTAAAGGAACGCCAGCACGTCGTGCCCAAAACAGCCGTGGATTTTGGCAACGTGCGGGTACAGTCCGCTGTAGAAATTGGCGTAAAACCCGACGGCATGGTGCAGGGTGTCAGTGGCAATGTGTTGGTGCTTGTCGGCGATGGTTTTGAATTGCGCCACCGACATGATGACCTGGTGCGTCACGTCAAGCCCAACCATGGTGAGTTTCCAGCCGGCCGTGAACACCTGGTCCGCCGCGTGCGGATCGCCCCAGATGTTGGCCTCGGCCACGGGCGAAACGTTGCCGGGCTCGGTGATGGTGCCACCCATGATGATGACCTCGCGCACAAGTTTTGGCAGGTCCGGCTCCAATTTCAACGCCAGCGCCAGATTGCCCAGCGGCCCGACCGCGACCAGGGTAATTTCGCCAGGGCTGGCCCGCACCATATCCACAATGAATTGGGCGCTGCTGCGCGGGTCCAATTGATTTTGGGTGGTGACCCGGCTGGTCAGATTGCCCAAGCCGTCCGCGCCGTGGATATGGGCGGGCGGGGTCCCGCCTGGTTTCACCCAGGGGCGCTTGATGCCCTGCGTGACCGGGATGTCGGGGCGGCCCGCGATCGCGGCCAGGTACAGGGCATTGACGGCGGCTTGTTCGACCTTGACATTGCCAAACGTGGTG
Organism: Burkholderiales bacterium; assembly: GCA_025360385.1. GTDB lineage: Bacteria > Pseudomonadota > Gammaproteobacteria > Burkholderiales > Burkholderiaceae_C > JANYCG01. The sequence goes on from JANYCG010000016.1 coordinate 18,273, forward strand.
GTGATGCCCACCACGTCAACCAGCGGGTGTGCCAGCGCGTAAAACAGCGCCATGGCATCGTCCACGCCGGGGTCGGTGTCATAAATGACTTTGAAGGGGCGTGTCGTGGTCATGGCGGTCAATTCAACGGTTAGGGTTGGACGAAGAGAGTCGCAGAGTTCGGGCTGCGGCTTCAAGCGTGTTGCGACAAAAACAGGGCCACTTCAGAGCGGGTTGGAATGCTGCTTTGCGCTCCGGCTGTCAAGCAGGCCAGCGCACCCGCCGCGTTGGCGGTTTTCAGCGCGGTGGCAATGTCCTGACCCTGCGCCAGGCAGGCAACGAAGCTGCCCACAAAGGTGTCCCCCGCGCCGGTCGTGTCGACGGGCTGGATGTTAAAGGCGGCTTGTCGCGTGACGACGCCATTGACCCGTGCGCAACTGCCCTGGCTGCCGAGCGTGACGACGACGCAGGGCACTTGCAGGCGGGCCAGGCATTCATCAACGGAGCCGCCATGGTCTGCCACGATCGCCAGCTCACCCTGGTTGACGATGAGCACATCCAAACTGGCCAGCAAAGCTGCAGGAAGGGTTTGCGCAGGTGCCGCATTCAAAACGACAAAAACGCCTGAAGTCCTTGCGGCGTCTGCATAAGCTGCTACAGTTTCAAGAGGGGTTTCCAATTGCATCACCAGGTGGCTGATGCCCTGCAAAGGTGGCAAATCAGCCGGCAGAAGGGCCGTGTTGGCACCGGGCGCGACCATGATCGCGTTCTCGCCACCGTCGCTCACACAAATGAAGGCCGTGCCGGTGGGCAAGTCTTTGCAGCGTTTGATGTGCATTGACACGCCTGCAGCGGCAAGGGACGCTTCAAGGGGCTGCGCAAACGTGTCGTCGCCCAGGGCCAGCAGCATGGTGGTCGGCACACCACCCGCGCGGGCACAAGCGACCGCCTGATTGGCCCCTTTGCCGCCGGGAAAGGTTTTAAAGTCGTGGCCCATCACGGTTTCACCGGGGCTTGGGATGTGCGGCGCGCGCACCACAAAATCCAGATTGGCAGAACCCGCCACAAGTATCATGTTTGAACCGTTTGATCCGTCTAAATGGTGAAATTTCCGTGGGTCATGATCGCTTGCATCCAGCGAAGACCGGCGCCGTGAAATATGAAAATACCCAGTTTTGAATTGCTGATGATGACATTGTGCCGCTAAATCCACTTTTTCCCGCCCGTGTTTTTGCCGACGCCAGCCCGCAAGGCGCGGGTGTTATGGGCGTCCAGGTGGCCGTGGTTGGCGCCATCAACCTGGACTTCAGCGCAGCCTCGGCCCAGAGCCTGATTCCGCACGACTCGAATCCCGGACATATTTGCCAGGGCGCAGGCGGTGTGGGACGCAATATCGCCGAAAACCTGGTGCGGCTGGGCTTTTCCACCTGCCTTGTGAGCGTGGTTGGCGACGATTTGCCGGGCCAGGATGTGCTGGCCAACACCCAAGCTGCCGGTGTTGACGTGCAGGGCGTCAGTGTGCTGGCGGGCCACAAGACAGCCACCTACCTGTCGGTGCATGACGCCAGCGGCGACATGGTGCTGGCCATCAACGACATGGCGATCCTGGAGCAGCTTCAACCGGCCTTGATTCAGCCAAGTTTGGCGCAAATGAACCAAGCCAGCGTCTGGGTGACGGACTGCAATCTGCCTGAAAACACCTTGCAATTTTTGCTGTGTGAACAAATGTTCACCCCGATCTTCGTGGACGCTGTCTCGGCTGCCAAATGCAGAAGAATCATTCCCTGGCTTGGGCGCATCCACACCTTGAAATGCAACGGGCTCGAAGCCCAGGCCTTGACTGGATTGGCGGTGGAGTCACCCGAGCAGGCCTGCGCCGCCGCACAACAACTGCACCGCGCCGGTGTGCGCCAAGTGGTGGTCAGCCTGGGCGCTTTGGGCGTGAGTTGGTGCGACCTTGATGGCATCACGGGGCACCAGGCTGCCAGCGACGTCAAGGTGTTGAACACGTCGGGTGCAGGGGACGCCCTGATGGCAGGCCTGGTGGCGGCCCATTTGCAAAACTGGCCCCTGGCGGCAGCCGTCGCGTTCGGCATGGCCTGCGCTGACATCACCCTGGAGGCCGCGCAAGCCTGCGCGCCTGCGCTGTCATGGGCTTGGGTTCAAAGCCGAATGAATTTGCTGGCTTGACAGACCTCTGACCCCACGACACGCAAAGCATCCCGGTCAAAATCGGTAAATCATGACACGTTATATCCCGATACAAACCCAAGCCATACCCGGTGACCTCGACATCGCGCCGCCAGTGCAGCAGGCTTTGGACGAGGGCCGGCCCGTGGTGGCGCTCGAGTCCACCATCATCACCCACGGCATGCCTTACCCGCAAAACCTTGAAACTGCGCTCAAGCTTGAAGCCGAGGTGCTGGCCCATGGCGCGGTGCCGGCCACTGTGGCCATCGTCCACGGGCGACTCAAGGCGGGCCTGTCGCACGGCGAGATTGAGGCCTTGGCGCGGGCCGGGCCCAGCGCCATCAAGGTCAGCCGACGCGAGCTCGGGCTGGTGGTGGCCGCCGGGCAAACCGGTGCCACCACCGTGGCCTCAACCATGCTCATCGCGGCCAAAGCCGGCATCCGCGTGTTCGCCACGGGTGGCATTGGTGGCGTGCACCGCGCCGCTGCGCAAACGTTTGATATTTCGGCCGACTTGCAGGAGCTGGCGCGGACCCCCGTCGCCGTGGTGTGCGCTGGTGCCAAATCGATTCTTGACCTCGGCCTGACCCTCGAATACCTGGAGACGCATGGCGTGCCCGTGGTCGGATACCAAACCAGCACCTTGCCGGCCTTCTTCACACGGGAAAGTGCCTTTGCACTGCCCTGGCGGCTAGACACGCCAGATCAAATTGCAGCGGCGCTGCATGCCCAGTGGCGCCTGGGTTTGAGCGCGGGCATGGTCATCGCCAACCCGATTCCCCACGCCTTTGCCATGCCCGCCAGCGTGATTGCCCGGGCCATAGAACAAGCCCTGCAAGACGCGGCAGGGCAAGGCATCAGCGGCAAAGCCACCACCCCGTTTTTGCTCGAGCGCGTGAATGCCATCACAGGCGGTGACAGCCTCGCCGCCAATATCGCGCTGGTTTTGAACAACGCCCGGTTGGCCTGTGCGGTGGCGGCAGCCTTGGCGCGCCTTGGCTGAGATTAAGCCGGATTGCTGGTAGCTACACTAAATATAGCTAAGTATTCAGCATACACGGGGACTTTTAGCGATTTTAAGCTCTACAGAGCTGCAAAGCCCGGTTTGAAGCTGGCGCGCACGACATCAAACGCAGGCGCTTGCCTTGGGCCAGTGCTTCTTGGGGTCCCTGGCCGCAGCCTCGCACAGGCAAGGCCCGGCTATCTCAACGATCCAGCTCAAATACTCACCTGCGCATAACGTGCCAAGTGGTGATCCGCATCGCCAAACCGCTGCGCCAGCATGGTCAGTCGGCGAAAAGTGTGGCTCACCTTCATCTCTTCGGTCATGCCCATGCCGCCATGAAGCTGAACTGATTCCTGGCTGACCTTGCGGGCGGCATCGGCAACTTTGACTTTGGCGGCGGACACGGCTTTCTGCCGGGCGGCCACGGCTACGGCGTCGGTCGCGCCAACTGCCGCGTCGACACGGCAGGCGGCCAGGATGGCCATGGAACGCGCTTCTTCACAGGCCATGAACATCTCGACCATGCGGTGCTGCAAAGCCTGAAAGGAGGCGATGGCGATGCCGAACTGTTTGCGGCTTTGTGTGTATTCCAGTGTGGCGTCGGTGGCGGATTTCATCGCGCCCACGGCTTCGGCGCACGTGAGGGCGGTGGCGAAGTCGACCGCTTCTTCAATGTGGGGCAGGGCCTGGCCTTGGTTTGAGGCGTCGCCCAACATGGCGGCAAAGGGCAGCAACACGGCGCTGAAAGCGACGTCGTCGGCGCGCTGGCCGTCCACGGTGCGGTAGCTGCTGATGGCCACACCTTTGGCTTTGGTGTCCACCAAAAACAAGCCGGTGCCGCCGTTCACCGGGCAGCCTGGGCCGTGGCTGATCTGTGCGGACACCACCAGCACGTCAGCCGACGCAGCCCCGACAACGACGAGTTTTTCACCGTCGAGCTGCCAGCCTTCTTGCCCTTCCACCGTCGCCTTGACAACCGTCGTGGTGACGGGTTCCAGCGCGTAACGGCGCCCGCGCTCCAGATAGGCGAAGGCAGCCTTGCCGCTGCCGTCCAGCAGCGGCGGCAACACGGCCTGGCGTTGGGCGGGGTTGCCCGCGTGGGCCACCAGGCGGCTGGCCAGCGCGACGTGGTCCAGCAAGGGCTCCAGCACCAGCGCTTCGCCAAAGGCCTCCATCGGCGCAATCATGTCGACCGCGCCGCCGCCGTAGCCGCCCGCCTCGCTGCTGAAGGGCAGGGCGGTCAGGCCCATGTCGGCAAAGGCGTCCCAGGCGGCGGCGTTAACGCCCGCGTCGGAAGTGAGGATTTTTTTGCGCGCTTCAAAGCTGTAATTCGCGGCCAGGTATTTTTTGAGCGAATCGGCCAGCTGTTTTTGTTCGTCGTTGAATTCGAAATCCATGGTGTTTCTTTCTTACAGGCCCAGGGTCATCTTGGCGATGATGTTCTTTTGAATTTCGTTGGAGCCTGCGTAAATGCTGGCCTTTCGGAAGTTGAAGTAGCGCGGTGAAAGGCGCGAGGTGTAAACGTCAACAGCGCCACCGGCAACTGCGGCAAAGGGCTGGGCGCAGGGGCCGGCTGCCTGCATCATCAGTTCGGTGATCATCTGCTGGATCTCGGTGCCGCGAATTTTGAGCATCGACACGTCCGCGCCAGGCGGCTGGCCGGACTTGCGCATCTTGTCCAGAAAGCGCATGGCTGTGAGTTCCTGCGCCTCCAGGTCAATCTCAGTGCGCGAGACGCGATCCCGAAAGCGCACGTCGTCCATCAGGCTCTGGCCATCACGCTGCTCGGTGGCGGCCAGGGCTTTGAGCGCGGTCATTTCGCGGCGCAAGGCGCCGGTGCGGGCGCTGCCCATGCGTTCATGGCCGAGGAGGTATTTGGCCACCGTCCAACCCTTGTTTTCTTCGAACACCAGGTTCTCCACCGGCACTTTCACGTTCTCAAAAAAAATCTCGTTCACCTCGTGGCCGCCGTCCATCAGGATCAGGGGGCGCACAGTGATGCCGGGGGTCTTCATGTCGATCAGCAAAAAGCTGATGCCCTCCTGGCGCTTCTCGACCGTGGCGTCAGTGCGCACCAGGCAGAAGATCCAGTCACCGTAGTGGCCTAGCGTCGTCCAGATCTTTTGGCCGTTGACGAGGTAGTGGTCGCCCTGGCGCTCGGCCTTGGTCTTGAGCGATGCCAGATCAGACCCGGCGCCCGGTTCGGAATATCCCTGGGCCCAAAAATCGTCACCCTCGCGCATGCGGGGCAGGAAGCGGTTTTTTTGCTGCTCGGTGCCAAACTTCATCAACACCGAGGCGCACATGGTGGGGCCGAAGGGCGCAATGCCGGGGGCGCCGGCAAAACCCATCTCCTCGTCAAAGATGTAGCGCTGCGTCACGTCCCAGCCGGTGCCGCCCCATTCCACCGGCCAATGCGGCACAGCCCAGCCCTTCTTGGCCAGGATTTTGTGCCAGCGGATCAGGTCGTCCTTGGACTGGTGCTGGTAGCGGGTGACCTTGTTCTGCAGGTCGGCCGGCAGGTTGGCGGCGATCCAACCGCGCACTTCGTCGCGGAAGGCGGTCTCTTCGCTGGAATAATTCAAGTCCATGACTGCTCCTAATTAAATAGCTAACTATGCTTTATTGACAGGGACAATTGCCACTTTTTCCTTGGCAATTGCCGCGTTTCGCATGGCCGCAGCCTGCTCGCGCGAAATGCCCAGCGCAGTCTGCATCGGACCGGGTGATTCTGGGTCCCAAGCATGGCGCGGGCCCATGGTCAGGCCGCCGTCCACGGTGATGTGGGTGCCGGTGATGAAACTCGCCGCGTCAGAGGCCAAAAACAGCACCGTCTCGGCAATGTCGCGCGGCAAGCCGCTGCGGCCGATCGGGTTGGCGCTGCCGCTTTTTGCGGCGACCATCTGGGCAAACTGCTGTGCCTGCGCCGCATCCATGCCCATACCCTGGCCAAAAATGGAGGTGGCAATGAAACCCGGCACCACCGCATTGATGCGGATCTTGTGCTGCGAGAGTTCCGCTGCCGCCACCCTCGCATAGTGCAACACGCCCGCTTTGGCAACGGAATAAGCCAGCGGCGCATAACCCGTCTGCAAGGCCGAGACCGACGAGGTGCAGATGACGGCACCGCCGCCCCGTTTCCGCATGTGCGGCGTGGCGTAGGCAGTGCCCGCCGCCACGGCGCGCAGCAGCAAGGCGTGGGTCATGTCCCAGCCGTCGGCGTCAAAGGTCTCCACCCCGGCGGGCGAGCCACCCCGGCCGGCGTTGTTGAACAAAATGTCGAGGCCGCCAAATTCGGTCACCGCCAGATCAATTGCCGCCTTGAGCTGCGGCAACTGGGTCACGTCGCACTGGACATACCTGACCTGGCCCGCATGCTGGTTTTGCAGCGCTGCGCCAACGTCTGCCTGTACATCGGCAGCGATGACTTTGGCGCCCTCTGCCACAAACAGCTCCAGCGTCGCCAGGCCAATGCCCGAACACGCGCCGGTGATGACGGCGACTTTGCCCTCAAAACGATGGTTTGGCCGGCTATCCATCACGGATAGACCTCAAACAGGCCGGCAGCGCCCATGCCGCCGCCAATACACATCGACACCACCACGTGTTTGGCTTTGCGGCGACGGCCTTCCATCAAGACGTGGCCGGTCAGCCGGGCGCCGGTCATGCCAAACGGGTGGCCAATGGCGATGGAGCCGCCGTTGACGTTGTATTTGGCCGGGTCTATGCCCAGCTTGTCCCGGCTGTAAAGGCATTGGCTGGCAAAGGCTTCATTGAGTTCCCACAGGTCGATGTCGTCAATTTTCAGGCCGTGGCGTTGCAGCAGGCGCGGGATGGCAAAAACCGGACCAATGCCCATTTCGTCGGGTTGGCAACCCGCCACCGCCCAGCCCTTGAAGGCACCCAGCGGAGCCAGACCGCGCCGTTCGGCCTCTTTGGCCTCCATCAGAACCAGTGCCGCAGCGCCATCCGACAGTTGGCTGGCATTGCCGGCCGTGACGTATTTGCCGGGGCCTTTGACGGGCTCCAGCTTGGCCAGGCCTTCGAGTGTGGTGTCAGGGCGGTTGCATTCGTCGCGATCCACCGTCACGTTCACCAGGGACTCGGCCTTGGTGATTTTGTCCACCACTTTCATCTGGGTTTTGACCGCGATGATTTCGTCCTTGAACAAGCCGGCCGCCTGGGCAGCCGCCATGCGGCGCTGGGATTCAAGCGAATATTGATCCTGGTATTCGCGGCTGATGTTGTAACGCTCGGCCACGATGTCGGCGGTTTCGATCATCGGCATCCAGAAGTCGGGGTACATGTCCACCAGGCGTGGGTCGCGCCCGCCGCCGCCGCCGCCCTGGTTGGTGATGGAATCGACGCCGCAGCCCACCACGACGCTGGCACCTTCTTCAACAATGTGGTGCGCCGCATTGGCGACGGCGTTCAGGCCCGAGGAACAGGCGCGGTGCAGGCTGACCCCCGATGTCGTCACCGGCAAACCGGCCAGCAAACCCGCAGCGCGGGCCACATTGCCATGCGCCGCCACGCAGCCAGCCACCACGTCTTCCACGTCCTGCGGATCCACGCCGCTGCGCTGCACGGCATGTTCTATGGCATGGCCCAGGATGGCCATATGAGAGGTGTTGTTGAACCCGCCCCGATTGGCCTTGGCCAGCCCGGTGCGGGCGTATGAAACGATGACGGCTTGACGCATGGAGGTTCTCCTAGTTTGACTTGATTGAATTGGGATCTTGAAATTTTTGGCCCGTGGCCGCCAGTTGTACCAGCAGTTTGGCTGGTTTGAAGTCGGCCCCGAGTTTGGCTTCAAACCGCTGCAGGGTCTCGACCACATGGGCCAAACCCACAGTATCACCATAAAACATGGGGCCGCCCCGGTACACCGGCCAGCCGTAACCGTTGATCCAGACGATGTCTATGTCGCTGGCGCGAATCGCCTTGCCTTCTTCGAGGATTTTTGCGCCTTCGTTGATCATGGGGTAAATGCAGCGTTGCAGGATTTCTTCGTCTGACACGGCGCGTTGGACAATGCCCTTTTGGGCTGCCAGTTCGGCGATGAGCTGCTCGACGACGGGGGAGGGCGTCGCCTTGCGCTGGGCGTCGTAATCGTAATAACCCGCACTTGTTTTTTGACCACGGCGGTCACGCTCGCACAATTTGTCGCGCAGCGTCAGGCCCGTGGAGGACTCGCGGGTCCAGCCCAGATCGAGCCCCGCCAGGTCGGACATGGCGAACGGGCCCATCGGGAAGCCAAAGTCAAACAGAACCCGGTCAATGTCCTGCACCCGTGCGCCTTCGAGCATCAGGGCTTGGGCTTCGCGTTGGCGCTGTGCCAGCATGCGATTGCCGACGAAGCCGGGGCAGACGCCGACCAGTGCGGCGATCTTGCCAATCTTGCGGGCCATTTGCATGGAGGTGGCAATGACCGCGCCGGACGATTTGTCGCCGCGCACCACCTCCAGGAGGCGCATCACATTGGCGGGCGAGAAAAAATGCAGGCCAATCACGGATTCGGGTCGCGTGGTGGCGGCGGCAATTTCGTTCACGTCCAGGCGCGAGGTGTTGGTGGCCAGTATGGCGCCGGGCTTGGCGATGGCATCAAGCTGTTTGAAGACTGCTTTTTTAACCGACATTTCTTCAAACACTGCTTCGATGACCAGGTCGCTGCTGGCCAGCGCCTCGATGGCCAGGCTGCCCGTGAGCAAACCCATGCGCCGGTCCACGTCGGCCTGCGTCATGCGGCCTTTTTTGGCAGTGTTGTCGTAGTTTTTTCGGATGGTGGCGATGCCACGGTCCAGTGCCTCTTGTTTGGTTTCAACCAAGGTCACCGGGATGCCCTTGTTGAGGAAGTTCATGGCGATGCCGCCACCCATGGTGCCGGCCCCGAGAATGCCGACGTTTTCCCACGGCAGGACGGGTGTGTCGGCGGGTACATCAGGAATCTTCCAGACCGCGCGCTCGGCAAAAAAGGCGTAGCGCTGCGCCGCGCACTGGGTGCCAGCCAGCAATTCCAGAAAGAGCTTGCGTTCAACCGCCATGCCTTCGTCGAATGGCAGGTTGACCGCGGCTTCAACGCAGCGGATGTTGGCCTCGGGCGCGTCAAAACCCCTGAATTTCTTGACGTTGGCTTTGCGGAAATCAGCAAAAAATTGCGGGTTGGCGCGGGCTGCTTTCAGCTTGTCGTCCAGGTCGCGCACCTTCTTGACCGGCCTGTTGTCGGCAACCAGCTGGCGGGCAAATGCAATGGCACCCTGACGCAATTGGCCTTCTTCAACCAGCGCATCCAGCAGACCCATCTCCAGGCAGGCTTTTGAAGGCACGTGTTCACCCGACAGCATCAACTCCAGGGCACGTTCTGCCCCGACGATGCGCGGCAGGCGTTGTGTGCCGCCCGCGCCCGCCAGCAGCCCGAGCTTGATTTCCGGCAGGCCGCATTTGGCTGAAGGCACGGCAACGCGGTAATGGCAGGCCAGCGCCACCTCAAAACCGCCGCCCAGGGCCGTGCCATGAATGGCGGACACCACGGGTTGGCTGGCCCCTTCGATGGCCTTGAGGCAGTCGAGCAAATTGGCCCCCTGGGGGCCTCCTTTGCCCAGATTGCCGATGTCGGCCCCGGCGATGAAAGTCTTGCCTTCGCAGATCAGTACGATGGCTTTGACGTCAGCCTGGCCCAGCAGTTGGCCAAACGCCAGCGCCAGGCCATCACGCACGCCGACCGACAGCGCATTGACGGGCGGCGAGTTGAGCGTGACGACTGCAATGCCGTCTTCAATGGATAGGGTCGTGACTGCGTTGATGGGGGTCATGGGTCTGTCTCGAAAAATAGTATGGCCGTTGTGTCGCGCCACAGCGTGTTGGTCGTCTCGGCGCAGCCAGACATTGTGCAAAATGGCGGCTGGATTTCCTGTCGCAAGGGTAACAGCGGCAGGCCATTGCGAGTTTCGCATTGACGCAGGCCAGGCGGACTTGCACTACCATTTAACCTGCAAGCGACCCGCCCAACAAGCATTTGAATGAGGAGACAAACCCATGTACCCCGGCCTTCATGCGCAACAGCGCCCCGACCATGCCGCTTTCATCATGGCCAGCACCGGCGAGACGGTCAGTTATGCCGAGCTGGATCGCCGCAGCAACCGGCTTGCGCACGTGTTGCGTGCCCGGGGTCTGAAGCGGCTGGACCACTACGCCATGTTCATGGAGAACAACAACCGCTACCTTGAAGCCTGCGCGGCAGGCCACCGGTCGGGGCTGTATTACACCTGCATCAACTCTTTTCTAACCGCTGAAGAGCTGGCCTACATCCTGACCAACAGCGAATCCCAGGTGCTGATCACATCGCGCGCCAAACTCGCGGTGGCGCAGGCTGCGTTGGCACAATGCCCCAGAGTGCGGCTGTGCCTGGTGGTCGATGGCGGCGTCTCGGCAGCAGGGGGTTTGGGTGGCGTGGGCGGGTCAGAAGTCGTCGACTACGTGCAGGCGACGGCTGCGTTTCCAGACAGCCCGATTGCCGACGAATGGATTGGTACCTCGATGCTGTATTCGTCCGGCACAACCGGTCGGCCCAAAGGCATTTTGCGGCCCCTGGCTGAAGAACCGCCGACCTACCAAATGCCGCTGTTCCAGTTTCTCAACAAACTATGGAAATACGAAGATGGCATGACTTACCTGTCGCCCGCGCCGCTGTACCATTCGGCGCCGCAAGCGGCCGTGTCGCTGGCCGTGCACAACGGCGCGACCATCGTCATCATGGAGCATTTTGACCCTGAAAATTACCTGGCACTGGTTGAGAAATACAAGGTGACGCACAGCCAGCTGGTGCCGACCATGTTCAGCCGCATGCTCAAGCTGGCTGCCGACACGCGTGCCAGGTACGACCTGTCAACACTGAAGGTCGCCATCCACGCCGCTGCACCGTGCCCGGTGCAAGTCAAAGAGCAGATGATCGCCTGGTGGGGCCCCATCATCGACGAGTATTACGGGGCCACGGAAGGCCTGGGATTCACGGCCTGCAACAGCGCCGAATGGCTGGCGCACAAAGGCACCGTGGGCAAAGTGATGATGGGTGACCTGCATATTCTGGACGAACAAATGCAGCCGTCGCCCAAGGGGGTGCCGGGTGAAATCTGGTTCAAGACAGCATCGCCCTTTGTCTACTTCAACGACGCCGAACGCACCGCGTTGACCCGGTCACAGGATGGCAGCATGAGCACGGTAGGTGATGTCGGATATGTCGATGGCGACGGCTTTTTGCACCTGACCGACCGATCCACCTTCATGATCATCAGCGGGGGTGTCAACATCTACCCGCAAGAGTGTGAGAACCTGCTGATCGTGCACCCCAAAGTGGCCGATGCGGCTGTGTTTGGCGTGCCCAATGACGATCTGGGCGAGGAAGTCAAGGCGGTGGTGCAGTTGGTTCCTGGAGTGGCCGCTGGCCCGGACCTTGAAGCAGAGCTGATTGCGTATTGCCAGCAACACCTGGCCAAATTGAAGTGCCCCAAGACCATTGATTTTGACCCGGCCTTGCCCCGGTTGCCGACGGGCAAGTTGTACAAAAAGCCGCTGCGAGACCGTTACTGGGGCAATCGCAAGAGCCGGATTCTTTAAGCCGGCATCTTTAAACCAGATTTTTGCTTGCTATTTGTTATGTAGCAAACTATTCAGTATTGACGGGAACATTTGGCAATTTTGACTCTCAAACAACAGGCCAGGCAAAAAACAGGCCGGGGACTGAGCGTTGCCGAGTGACTGCCGCTTTGGTGCCTGGTGGGTGCTCTTACAGGATCGGCGCAGAAATTTTGTAACGGTGGTACACACTTCTTTACCAGCGGTGGGTCGGCAGCGCGTTGCGCAGCAACGTTGTAGGAACACCGCAACCATTTGAAAGACCCTCATGAAATCACTCGCTGCCACGGCCCTCTTGGCCACCGTCTTCGCATTGACTGGTGCCGGGGTGTCGGCCCAGACCTCTGTGGGGGTGTCGATCGGCATCAACCAGCCGGGCGTGTATGGCCGCATCAACATCGGCAATTACCCTCAACCGGTTTTGATGTCGCCACAACCCGTTGTCGTCGTGCCTGCACCAGTGGCGGTGGTGCGCCAGCCCATTTATCTGTATGTGCCGCCGGGACACCAGCAGCAGTGGAGCCGTTACTGCGGGCGCTACAACGCCTGTGGCCAGCCAGTTTATTTTGTGCAGGAACAGTGGGTGCGCGAGCGTTACCAGCACGAGCATCCGGGCTGGCGTGGCGAGCGCCATGCAAGGTGGGAACGTGCTGAGCGCCACGATGCGCCAGGGCGTGAAGGGCGTGAAGGACGTGAAGGACGCGGGGAGCGCGGGGAGCGCGGGGAGCGCGGGGAGCGACATGAGTCTGGTGGCGGACACGACCAGCGCCGATAATTCCCCGCCCAATCGATCGCAAAATCGCAGGCAAAAAAAGACCGCATCGCTGCGGTCTTTTGTCGTCCGGCAGAACCTGTTTATTTCAGGTGTTTGCCGATCAAGCCAGCCATCTCGAACATGGACACTTGCATCTTGCCGAAAATTTCTTTCAGCTTGGCGTCAGCGTTGATCATGCGTTTGTTAACTGCGTCCTGCAGTTTGTTTTTCTTGATGTAGACCCACAGCTTGCTGACCACCTCGGTGCGCGGCAGGGGTGTAGCACCCACAATCGCGGCCAATGCGGCGCTAGGCGTCAGGGCTTTCATGAAAGCGGCATTGATGGTCCGCTTTTTGGCGGGAGCCTTCTTTGCAGGCGCAGCCTTTTTAGCGGGCGCTGCTTTTTTAGCAGGCGCTGCTTTTTTGGCTGGAGCCGCTTTCTTCGCGGGGGCGGCTTTTGCCGGAGCGGCTTTCTTTGCCGGTGCTGCTGCTTTTTTTGCGGGTGCAGCTTTTTTTGCGGGTGCTTTTTTTGCAGTTGCCATGATTGAATTTTCCTTCTAGAAGTTGATTAATCACCAATGAAAAACTGACCCTTCACTGGCATTGGGGATGCTACTGGAGAAAACACGTGTTTCCTAGCGAAAATCCATTTTTTTCACTCTGAAACGTTGTTTTTTCCCTCTGACGGCACCGTAGCCAGCCAAATCCCGACCAGAGTTCCAGCCAAAGCCCCGATTTGAAAGTTTGAAACAGGCTCGCCAAGAATGAAAACACCGACCAGAGTGGCACTCACAGGCAGCATGACCGTGAACACGCCAGCCTGCGAGGCGGGCACCTGCTTCAGGCCCGTCATCCATAGCCACACCGTCCAAACTGAAGCGGCCAAGGCGTAAAAGACCAGTGCGAGCCAGATCCCCGTGTTAACTGCCTTGAAATTGAAATCAAGCGCAAGGTAGAACCCAAAAGGCGTCGCCAAGGCCAAGCCCCAGCCGTTGAGCAGCGCGGCGATGCGTTTGGGGCCCAGCCTACCGGTGAGATTTTTGCCAATGACGGCATATGCGGCCTCGCACAACACGGCCGCAAATATCAAAAAATTGCCAACCGCAGGCGCATGAAGACCAAAAACTGCCGAATGTTCCTGTGGTGTCTGCATAGTTTGCTCACTATTAGATAGCGACAATAAACCCATGCCGAGCGCCGAGCAGGCCACAGCGAGCCACATCCGCAGCTGGATTTTTTCGCCCAAAAATGCCCAACTCAGCATGGCGACTACGGCGGGAATGGAGGCCATGATGACGCCTGCCGACACTGCGCTGGTCAGGCTCATGCCATACAGCATGCAAATCGAGAACAGGAAATTGCCCAGCAGTGACGCCAAAAAAACCAGCCATTTTGTGCGGCCAGTCATGGGCAATTCGTCGACCGGCCTTTTTATCCAGCCCGACATGGCCAGAGCACCCAGGCCAAACCGCAGCCAGGCCAACAAAAAAACCGGCTAAGCGGCGGCCATGGGTTTGGACAAAGCCACATAACAGCCCACCAGCGCCATGCTTAGGGCCAGGCAAACGTACGAAATGGTTTTGCCCAATGGTTTGCTGCCATGGGTTTGGAGGGTGTTGTTCGGCACAAATTTTGCTCTATAGATTTTCATCCCTCACGAGCGCTTCGGCCAGCAAAGACAGGCGTGGTGAAGGGTGAAAACTCCCATAAACTGATGGGACGAACTCAGGAGGCCATCATCATGCCCGAAGCCAAGCCACGCCCTGTGTTGACCCACGTGTTTGTCTACGGAAGCTTGCGCCAAGGTGGCAGCAATGACATTACCCGACTGAAACCGTCGGCGGTTTGGGTGGGCACCGCCACCCTTTGCGGCGTGATGTATGACCTGGGCGACTACCCCGGCGTGCGGTTGGGGCAGGGCGGTGTTGTGGCGGGCGAGGTCTACGCCGTCGAACCCGAGTTGGCGCGGCAACTGGATGCCATTGAAGAGGTTTACCCGCAGGAGACGGGCGAATATGTCAAATCTGAGGTGCTTGTGACCCTGTATGGGTGCCGCATTCAGTGCCTGGTCTATGAGGTCAATCCAACGCATTCGCAAGGGCGGCCGGTGATTGCCAGCGGCGACTGGTTTCGGCGCGAGGCCGCAATCGACTGAAACCGGCTGGCCGGAGCGGTTGATGTCAAAACTGGTTCGCCTGATGTTGCCGCATAACCCGCGAGCAAAAAATTTCATGAGGCGTTATTTAATTTCGAATTATGAAAAACAATAATTGTGCACTGCAAGAATTTTTCTCAATACGAGAAGAATATTTTCAAATTGTGAAATTAAATTCATAAGCTATTGATTTATATATTAAAAATAAATGTCTTATATAAGACATAAGAGCATATACAAGTCTTCTATAAGACTTAAACTTGACGCCTCATCCAGCGCTTCATGCAGCCCGAGCCCCACAAGCCGCAGCAAGACCTGGCAGGCAAGTTTTTTCATCAACCCAAGGAGTGTTTCCATGCCCCAAAGCCTCACCGAACAATTAAGTCGCGACCAGCAAGTCCAGGCGCTTGAAAAAGACTGGGCCACCAACCCGCGCTGGAAAGGCATCAAGCGCGGCTACAGCGCCGCCGACGTGGTGCGTCTGCGCGGCAGCCTGCCCGTGGAGCACACCCTGGCCCGCCGTGGCGCGGAAAAGCTGTGGGACCTGGTCACCACCGAAGACTACGTGAACTGCCTGGGCGCGCTGACGGGCGGCCAGGCCATGCAGCAGGTCAAGGCCGGTGTGAAGGCCATCTACCTGTCGGGCTGGCAAGTCGCCGCCGACAACGACGAATACGCAGCCATGTACCCCGACCAGTCCCTGTATCCGGTGGATTCGGTGCCCAAGGTCGTCGAGCGCATCAACAACACCTTCACCCGCGCCGATGAAATCCAATGGCCCACACCTTTGG
>JANYCG010000024.1 GCA_025360385.1 Burkholderiales bacterium
ACGCCGGCTGACGGCGCTGGCACTTCAAGCACCACCTTGTCGGTTTCGACCTCGATCAAAATCTCATCCAGGGCGACGAATTCGCCGGCTTTTTTCTTCCACACCAACAGGGTGGCTTCCGCCACGGACTCCGACAGTTGCGGAACTTTTACTTCAACGATAGCCATATCAAACCCCTATTCATTCAATTCCAAAAATTTCTTGGCAGCGAAGCTGCTTGAAGCTGCTTGAGGCCGCGTGCTGACGGGCAGCAGTCCCGTCGAACAGCGGAAAAATTGCCGCACAAGCTGGCGGCAATTGACTTACTTGGTCAGCACGAAGCCCTTGAGCTTGCCAAACGCGCCCTCCACCAGCACCTTTTGCTGCTCCTGGTGCAGATGCGAATACCCGGCAGCGGGTGACGCCGACGCCGCGCGGCCCGAATACCCCAGGCGCTGGCCCTCGTTCATGTTTTCATGGAGGTAGTGCTGCACAAAAAACCAGGCCCCCTGGTTTTGCGGTTCGTCCTGGCACCAGACCACGTCGGTCACGTTCGGGTATTTTTTCAGCTCGTTCGCAAAGGCTTTGTGGGGGAAGGGGTACAACTGCTCAACCCGCACCAGGGCCGTGTCGTCATGCCCGTTCTCTTCGCGTTTGCGCACCAGGTCGTAGTACACCTTGCCAGAGCACACCACCAGGCGTTTGACTTTGTCGGCCTTCTTGATGACCTCGTCCTTGTTCTCAGGAATCACGGTCTGAAAGCCGCCTTTGGTGAACTCGCTCAAAGGCGAAGCCGCATCTTTGGCGCGCAACAGCGACTTGGGCGTCATGATCACCAGCGGCTTGCGCAAATTGCGCACCATCTGGCGGCGCACCACGTGGAATATCTGGCTCGCCGATGTGGGCTGCACGATCTGCATGTTGGTGTCCGCCGCCAGTTGCATGAAACGCTCCAACCGGGCCGAACTGTGCTCGGGTCCCTGGCCTTCGTAGCCGTGGGGCAGCATCAGCGTGATGCCATTGACACGGCCCCACTTGACCTCGCCCGAGGCGATGAACTGGTCGATCACCACTTGGGCGCCATTGGCGAAATCGCCAAACTGCGCTTCCCAGATCACAAAAGTGTTGGGGTCGTTCGAGGCATAGCCATATTCGAACGCCAGCACGGCCTCCTCCGACAGGATGGAGTCAATGACCACGAACGGGGCCTGGTTGGGCGCCACGTTTTGCAGGGGCGTGTAGGTGCCTTCGTCGAATTTTTCACGGTTCTGGTCGTGGATGACCGAGTGGCGGTGCGTGAAGGTGCCACGTCCGCAGTCTTCGCCCGACAGGCGCACCGGATATCCGCTGGCCACCAGGGACGCAAACGCCATGTGTTCACCCATGCCCCAATCCACCGGAATTTCGCCACGGCCCATCGCGGCCCGGTCTGCATAGACCTTTTTCACCAGGTTGTGCGGCGTGACGCTGTCCGGGATGGTGCTGATTTTTTCAGCCAGGCGTTTCCACTCGGCGCTGGGCAATGCCGTGTCGCCGGCATCGGTCCATTTCTTGCTCAAGTACGGCGTCCAGTCCACCGCGTATTTGTTTTTGAAGTTGGTGATGACGGGATCAAACGTGTTTTTGCCCGCATCCAGCGCGGCACGGGTGGCCTGCACCATGTCGTCACCCAACGTGGCACCCATGCCCTGCGCCGACAGTTTGTCGGCATACAGGCGGCGGGTGCCAGGGTGAACGCCAATTTTCTTGTACATCAGCGGTTGTGTCAGGGCCGGCGTGTCCTGCTCGTTGTGGCCCAGCTTGCGAAAGCAGATGATGTCGACCACCACGTCCTTGTGGAACTCCATGCGGTATTCCAGCGCAAGCTGGGTTGCCAGCACCACGGCTTCGGGGTCGTCGCCATTGACGTGCAGCACCGGCGCTTCGATCATCTTGACGACGTCGGTGCAATACAGCGTGGAACGGCTGTCACGCGGATCGCTGGTGGTGAAGCCAATCTGGTTGTTGATGACCAAATGCACCGTGCCACCAGTGAAGTAGCCGCGCGTTTCGGCCAGCGCCAGGGTTTCCATCACCACGCCTTGGCCTGCGAATGCCGCGTCGCCGTGCACCAGTACGGGCAGGACCTGCAAGCCCTTGGGGTCACCCCGGCGGTCCATGCGGGCGCGTACGGAACCTTCGACCACGGGGTTCACAATCTCAAGGTGTGAGGGGTTGAAGGCGAGTGTCAAGTGCACTGGGCCGCCGGGTGTGGACACGTCCGACGAGAAGCCCTGGTGGTATTTGACGTCGCCGCTGGGCAAGTCTTCAGGGGCGGTGTGGTCAAACTCGGCAAACAGGTCGGCCGGCACCTTGCCCAGGGAATTGACCAGCACGTTCAAGCGGCCCCGGTGCGCCATGCCGATCACGATTTCCTGCAAGCCAACGGCACCGCCACGCTGGATCAGCTCGTCCATTGACGCGATGAAACTCTCGCCGCCTTCGAGCGAAAACCGCTTTTGCCCAACGTATTTGGTGTGCAGGAAACGCTCCAGGCCTTCAGCGGCCGTCAGGCGGTCCAGGATGTGGCGTTTTTTCTCTGGCGTGAATTGCGGCTTGCTGCGGATCGCTTCGAGTTTTTGCTGCCACCAGCGCTTTTGGCCCTGGTCGGTCATGTACATGTATTCGGCGCCGATCGTGCCGCAATAGGTCTCGCGCAGGGCATTGATCAGCTCGCGCAGCGGCATGCTTTCTTTGCCGAAAAACGTGTTGCTGGTGTTGAACACGGTTTCCTGGTCGGCATCGTTGAAGCCGTAAAAAGAGGCTTCAAGCTCGGGGATTTTTTCGCGCTCGGTGCGCTTGAGCGGGTCCAGGTCAGCCCAGCGGGCGCCGACGTTTCGGTAAGCCGCGATCAACTGCTGCACGGCCGTGCGTTTACGTCCCATTTCAGAGTCGGCCCCGGTGGCCATCACGACGCGGGTGCCGCCTTGCTTGGCGCGCTCAGCAAAGGCATTGACGACTGGCAGATGCGGCACGTCGCGGGTGTTGCTGCCGTCTACGGCGGGGACGTACTGGAGCGCGTCAAAATAATCGCGCCAGGAGTCGGGCACGCTGCCGGGGTTGGCCAGGTAGTTTTCATACATCTCTTCGACATACGGCGCGTTGCCGCCGAAGAGATAAGACGTGCCTTGGTAGGTGCCGTAGGCAGAACCCGAAGATTGCACGGGTGGAACTTGACTCATTGACGCTGACCTCCATTTCCCTTGGGGAAATTTAGTTTGGTTGGAAAACCTTCCGCGACACGGCTGAACCGATTGGCGGATGCGACTGTTGCCTGGGAAGGGGCTCGGGTGACGGACGCAATTGTGCCACTTTACGCAAGGGCATCGCCAGTTTTCAAACTGTCATCACTTGAAACCGCTCACAAAAAAAAATTTCTTGCTTTACTTTATATAGCAAACTATTCAATGTTTACGGGAACTTATTTAAGTTTTACTCTCTAGATCGGTGGAATCGGCAGGTCAGGGGCTTAAATCAACAAATCCTTGATCTGCTGCAGGGCCGACGGGTCGTCCATGGTGGTCAGGTCCCCCGGGTCGCGCCCTTCACACACGGCCTGAATCGCGCGGCGCAAGAGTTTGCCACTGCGGGTTTTGGGCAGCAGGGTCACAAAACGAACCCGCGCTGGCCGGGCGACTGCGCCCAGGTCGCCGTCCACCAGTTTCATGATGTCGCCTTCGAGCTTGAGCCGGGCCTTGTCGTCCGGCACCAGGCTGGCGTCTTTGATGACGGCAAAGGCCATTGCCACCTGGCCCTTGAGCGGGTCGGCCACGCCCACCACCGCCACTTCAGCCACGTTGGGGTGAGCGGCAATGCTTTCCTCAATCTCGCGGGTGCCCAGGCGGTGGCCCGCCACGTTGATAACGTCGTCGGTGCGGCCCAGGATGAAGAAGTAACCGTCTGCGTCCCGGATGCCCCAGTCAAAGGTGCTGTAGACCAGCTTGCCCGGCACTGTCTTCCAGTAGGTGTTGACGAAACGCGCGTCGTCGCGCCACACGGTTTGCATGCAGCCGGGCGGCAGGGGGCCTTCAATGACCACCACGCCTTTCTGGTTGGCACCAGTCAGCTCGGCACCGGTCTGGTCGTCCAGCAGCTTCACGTCGTAGCCATACACCGGCTTGCCCGGAGAGCCGATCCTGGTGGCGGTTTGCTCAACGCCATTGCAGACGCTCAGGGCTGGCCAGCCGGTTTCAGTTTGCCAGTAGTTGTCGATGATGGGTTTGCCTAAGGACTGGCCGATCCACTGGGCGGTCGGTTCGTCCAGGGGCTCACCCGCCAAAAACAGGGCCCGCAGGCTGCTCAGGTCGTATTTGGCGAGCAGCGCCGGATCCTGCTTTTTCAGCACCCGCACGGCCGTGGGTGCGCTGAACATCACCGTCACCTTGTATTTTTCCACCAAGCTCCACCAGATGCCGCCGTTGGCCTCGCCGGCCAGGCCGCGTGTGGGCAAGCCCTCGTACATGAGGGTGGCCATGCCGGCGATCAGCGGCCCGTAGACGATGTAGCTGTGGCCCACCACCCAGCCAATGTCGCTGGTCGAAAAGTAGGTCTCCCCCGCATTGCCGCAGTAGATGTGCTTCATGCTGGCGGCCAGCGCCACGGCGTAGCCGCCGGTGTCGCGCTGCACACCTTTGGGTTTGCCGGTGGTGCCGCTGGTGTAAAGCGTGTAGCTGGTGTGGTTGGCCTCCAGCCATTCGCAGCCGACCACGGCGCCGAAATGCTGCAACCGCAACGCGTCCCACAGGTGGTCGCGCCCGGCCACCATCGTCATCGGTGCCAAGCCGCGGTCCACCAGCAAGACGGCCTCGGGTTTGTGCGCTGACAGCTTGATCGCCTCATCCAAAAGCGGCTTGTATTCAATTGCCTTGCCGCCGCGTGAACCCGCGTCGGCGCTGATGATGAGCCGGGGCGACGCGTCTTCAATCCGCGAGGCTAGTGCGCCCGATGCAAAGCCGCCAAACACCACGCAGTGAATCGCGCCAATGCGGGCGCAGGCCAGCATGGCAAACGCAGCCTCGGCAATCATGGGCATGTAAATCAGCACGCGGTCGCCCTTTTGAACGCCCAGGCCTTTGATGGCGGCGGCCATGCGTTGCACTTCGGCGTGCAGTTCACGGAAGCTGTAGGTCTTTTCAATGCCGGTCTCGGTGGAGACGTAGATCAGCGCAGCCTGGTCGGGGCGGTCTTTGAGGTGCCGATCCACCGCGTTGTGGCACAGGTTGGTGGTGCCACCTAGAAACCATTTGGCGAACGGCGGGTTGCTGTAATCGCAGATGTGTTGGGGCGGTGTGTGCCAGTCGACCAGTTTGGCTTGCTCGGCCCAGAAGGCATCGCGGTCATGGATGGAGCGGTGGTGAAATTCAGCGTAGACGCCAGTGGGGTTCATGTTTGGCTCCGAATAGTTCGATGGGATTCGCGCCCTATTGTTGCCACCCAACTTGCAGGGGACTGACGCCCGCGCGTTCTACTTCACCAAGTTCAGCACCGCCGTGAACTGTTCATGTTCAGCCGTGCGCAGCCATTCAAACGCCACCATCTCGGTGGTCACCAGTTCAGCGCCGGCGCCGGCCAGCCGGTCAAACGCGGCGTCCCGGTTGCGCTCAGTGCGGGAGCTGCACGCGTCGGTGACGACCCACACGTCAAACTCGTCTTCGAGCAGATCGAGCGAGGTTTGCATCAGGCAGACGTGGGCTTCACACCCCGCCATGACGATCATGTTGCGCTCGGGCGCGACCGATTTTTGCAGGTGTTTGGGCAGGCTGCGGGCATTGCCCTGAGGGGCCTTGGCCTCGGGGCGCAGCCATTCGCCCAAACCTTCTTCGACCGCGCTGAAATGCATCTTGCTCAAGGTCTTGGCACACAAGGCGCGGATTTCTGGCAGATTTGGCCCGAGGCGCGACGGGTTTTCTTCGGTGCCCCAAACCGGTACGTTCAGCAGCCGTGCAATTTTTGCCAGGCAAACGGCATTGGCCACCACCTGCGTGTTTTCAAAAATCGAGGGCATCAGTTTGGCCTGGTAATCGACCAGCACCAGTTGGGATTCAAGAGCGTCCAGCAGCATGTCAGGCTTTCAAGGGGATTGTTCGGTACAGTGTAGTTTCCATCCGCCCCGAATCAAATCCATGGAGCCTTCACCATGAACGCCCTGACCCAATCCCCCAGCCTGATGAGTGGCGCAGATTTCCGCGAATCCCTGCGCCGCTACCACCCCAATGTGTTCGTCGATGGCCGCAAGGTGGACAGCGTGGCCGATGAACGCGCCTTCCAGCCCGGCATCAATGCCATCGCCCTCACCTACGACTACGCCTTGAAGCCGCAGTACGCGCCCATCATGACGGCGGTGCAGCACACCAGCGGCAAGACCGTGAACCGCCTCACCCACATCAACACCAGCAGCGGAGATTTGCTCAACAAGCTCGAAGCGGTGCGCCTGGTCTGCCAGGAAACCGGCTGTGCCCAGCGGTATTTGACGCACGATGCGCTCAACGCCATTGGCCAGGTGTCGGCCCGCATCGACGACGCGCGCGGCACCACCGAGAACACCGCGCGTTTCACCGAGTATTTACACCGCGTGCAGGACCAGGATTTGACGCTGGGCATTGCCATGACCGATGCCAAAGGCGACCGCAGCAAACGTCCGCACGAACAGGCCAATGTCGATACCTACCTGCACGTCGTCGACCGCAACGCCCTGCACAACGGCCAACGCGGCATCGTGATCAGCGGCACCAAGGCCATCGTCACCGGCGCGCCCTACATGCACGAGTTGCTGGTCATGCCCTGCCGCAACATGGGCAAAGAAGATGCAGCCTTTGCCGTCTGCTGCGCGGTGCCGATTGATGCACCGGGCCTGACCATCGTGGCCCGCCCTGCTGGCCGCCCCGGTGAAAAGCTGGAGCATGGCGCGGCGCTATTCTCATCAAAGTACGGCCAAAGCACGGCGGTGTGTTTGTTCGACAAAGTCTTCGTGCCCATGGACAAGGTGTTCTACGCCGGTGAATGGGAACACAGCGGCCACCTGACCTACAGCTACGCCACCCACCATCGCCACACCTGCATAGGGGCGCGCGCCGGCTTTGGCGACCTGCTGATTGGCGCCGGCGCGTTGATGTGCGAGGCCAATGGCTTCGACCCAGGCAAAGAAACCCACCTGCGCGAGCAAATGGTCGAACTCATCACCATCACCGAGAGTTTTTTCGCCTGCGGTGTCGCCGCCAGCGTCTACGGCAAGGCAGATCCCCACAGCAAGACCTTCATGCCCGACCCGGTGTTCAGCAACATCGGCAAACTGCTGTTGGCCACCAAGATTTACGACATGCACCGCATCGCCCATTACGTGAGCGGTGGCCTGATCGTCACCCTGCCCGGCCCCGATGAAGACCACAACCCCGAGACCGCCGCTCGCTTGAGCGAAGTCTTGCGCGCCAACCCCGATGTGCCTTACGAACAACGCATCCAGACCGCGCGTTTCATCGAAGACCTCACCGCCGGTTACCAGGGCGGCTGGTACAGCGTGATCAGCCTGCACGGCGGCGGTTCCCCTGAGGCCATGAAGCAGGAGATTTACCGCAACTATCCGGTGGGCAGCAAGGTGGAGCTGGTCGAGCGTTTGCTGGAGCGCGGCGTTGCGGCCGATGGCTCGGCCACCGCTGCGCCGCACGACCCCGCACGCGCCATCACCAAAGTCCGCCAGCCGGGCAAGTGTTGCGATACAGGGTGTACGGTGCCAATGCAGCCGATGTCTCAGATGTTTCATTCGCGAAAGCATTTGTGAAGGGCTGGACAAATTGAGGGATTGTTCTTGGTATTTACCCCCTAGCCTACGGCGTGGAGCCGGGCTTAACATCCCCATTCCTAAAAAGAACGGTCGTTCTTTTTGTCAACCCAGGAGTATCAGAATGAGACAAATCAGGTTCAAGCTGGCGGCGCTAAGCGCAGCCGTTTTACTGGCAGCGTGCGGCGGTGGCAACTCATTACCACCCCAAATTTCTGGCTTGGCCGCGACGGGTGCTGCCCTGGGCAATGCCAGCGTCACAGTCAGGTGCACGACCGGTGCGCCAGTCACAGGTACCACCGGCGCAGACGGCACATTTAGCGTGGTGCTCAGTGGTGGCCAGGCCATCCCTTGCTTGATTCAAGTCACCAAAGGTGCCGTTACCTTGTACAGCTTTGCCTCGGCGTCGGGTCGCTCCAACGTGACACCTGTGACCGATCTGGTGGTGACCAAGGCACTGGGTTCTGACCCCGCTGCGGCATTTGCAAGTTTCGACGGCACCAAAGGTGCCACCATCAGCGCGGGGTTGGCCGCTGCCAAAGACTATGTCAAGGCACAGATTCTTGCATTGACCGGTGGCTCGCAGTCTGGCGACCCCTTCAGTGGCGAATTTAAAGTGGGCGACGCCGATGACAAGGTGCTTGACACCCTGGCTGCCAAGTTGACCGCAGGTGGCAAAAGTCTGAACGACTTGCGCAATGGTGCCATTTTGGGTGGCTCGCTCACGGCGTCCGTGAACCGCGGCACGCTCAAAAGCGCAGCCACCGTGTTGACCACGCTAACGACAGCCCAAATTGATGGTGGCACGACTGCCAGCGGCCTGATTGCTTTGTCGGGTGCGGCAACTTGCGATGTGAAAGTCGTCAAGCTGAACTACAACACAATCGGCGTCAAAGGTGAAGACACCAATGCTTCTGGCGTCATGTTGGTGCCAACAGGTTCTGGTGCTGGATGTACCACGCCAGCCGGGCTGATCGCCTACGCCAAAGGAACCGATGTGCAGAAGCCTCGCACCCTGGCCAACCCGGCAGACGGTGAGACTTTTCTGCTCGCGGCCATGTACGCGGCCCAAGGCTACGCAGTGGTGGCCACCGACTATCTGGGTTTTGCCGATTCGGCCTACCCGTATCACCCCTACCTGCATGCCGATTCGGAAGCCAGTTCAGTGATCGACTCCATTCGCGCTGCGCGCAACGCAGCGTCTACGGTGGGCGCCACGCTGAATGGCAAGGTCATGTTGACGGGTTACTCGCAAGGTGGCCATTCGTCCATGGCGGCACACCGCGCGATTGAGCGTGACAACGCCGCAGAAATGAATGTCGTGGGCGGCGCGCACCTGGCCGGTCCCTACAACATGTCCGGGTCGTTCAAGATCCCACAGGCGGTGGCGGGCGTTCAGTTCTTTGTGCCCTTCCTGGTCACCGCTTGGCAAAAGGTCTACGGCGATATCTACACCAGCCCATCGGTCGCGTTCAAGGCGCCTTACGACAGCTACATTGAAACGCTGTTGCCTAGCCCGACATTGACATACACCACGCTGATCACGTCAGGAAAGCTGCCAGGGGCTGGCGGCGAGACGCCCAACCAGGCACGTGATGCGGTGTTCCAGTCAGCGTTCACCACGGATATTCAGACGAGCACGACCAGCCCGCTGTACAAGGCTGGTGTCAAGAATACCTTGCTGGGATGGAGCCCCAAATCCAAGGTGTTGTTGTGCGGTGGCGCTGGAGACCCAACGGTGCCACCTGCCGTGCACCAAGCCGTCATGAAAGCCGACTTTGACAGCCGTAGCCTCACAAACGTGACTTCGGTTGACGTGGATGCATCAATTCAGGCAGTTTATGGTGCTGTGCTGGCAGGTGCTCCAGCCACTTATTTTGGCAACTACCACGGTTCCTACGAGCCTCCTTTTTGCCACGCCCAAGCACGGGTGCTTTTCAACTCGGTCAAATGATGTGACCTGACCTCAAAAAGCCGGCTTCAAAACCGGCTTTTTTCGTGGCGCGCACTCAAAGCGATCAGTCGGTAAGGCGTTGATAGTTTGACCTGATCTCGGATTGCGCCAAATTGCCCATGCCTACTACAGGCCCTCATGATGTCCAGGCTCTTTCCCTTGACACCGCCCGAGGCTGGGGCGTTGGCACCTTGCGCCTGTGAACCTACGACCCTTCCACCCTTCGACAAGCTCAGGACAAGCGGAGCCCAGGGCAAACGGTTCTCACGTCACGGGGTCGCATCCATCCATCAAATTTTTTGCTCAGGCTTTTCATACAGCCAGGGCAGGTCCAGCAGCCGCTCACCCAGCAGCTTCATGGCCACGTCCCGGCCCCAGCGCACCATGCCGCTGGCATGAAAAATTTCCCCGTTTCGCATGGACCTGGCTTGCACGCGGGCGTTGCGTTGCCAGCGGG
>JANYCG010000043.1 GCA_025360385.1 Burkholderiales bacterium
GGTTGCAGCAAAAAATCGGGCCGTGACGGCTTTCCGACGGATCCGTTGCCAATGGCAAACGTTTCGTAAATCAAAATGCCGCCGGGCGCCAGGCTTTGCGCGATCACCGGAAACAAGGGCCGCCACAGGTAGTTGGTAACCACCACCGCGTCAAACTGGCGCGGCAGGCCATGGTGCGCCAGTGGCCAGGGGCCGCTTTCAATATCCGCCTGCACCGCCTCGCCCAAGCCCACGACGGTAGCGATGGCGTCGGCGGAGCGGTCCACCCCGATGACCGCATGCCCCCGCGCCGCAAACCAGCGCATGTGCCGCCCGTGCCCGCAGGCCACGTCAAGCACGCTGCCGCCAGCGCGCACCAGGTGCGACCAGCGCTGCACCCAGGCGGAGGCAATTTCGCTGCCATGAGGAGAATTGATTGCTATCATGTTAGTAGCTGACTATGCATATTCCATAAGGACAAAAGGCCAATTTGACGAGGAAAAACCGTCTGAAACGGCCCTAAACCAGCTAAAAACAAGCCCAAACCTGGTTCGCCAAATCCACCAAAAACTCTGGCCGGGTGTAAAGCGAAAACACCGCCAGCAGCGCCGCCAGAGCGCAGGCGTGGGGCCAGTATTTCCGCCAGTTGGGCATGGCTGCGGCTTGCCTCGGATGGTCAGGCTGGCTTGAGCGCGTCGCCGCGATGGATCGCGGCTTCACGCACCGGCAGGTTGATCAGCGCCCCGAACACGCCCAGCGCAATGCACAGGTACCAGACGATGTCGTAGCTGCCGGCTTTGTCGTACAGCACGCCGCCCAGCCAGGCGCCCAGGAAGGAGCCGACCTGATGGCTCAAAAACACAAAGCCGCCCAGCATGGACAAATGCGCCACGCCGAAGATCTGCGCCACGGTGGCCGTCGTGGGCGGCACGGTAGACAGCCACAGCAGGCCCATGGCGGCGGCGAACAGGTAAACCGACATGGGCGACAGCGGCAGCAGCAAAAACAGGGCGATGAACACGGCGCGCATCCCGTAGATGAACGACAGGATGTACTTCTTGGGCATGCGCTGCCCAAGGGAGCCAGCCAGGTAGGTGCCAAACACGTTGAAAAAGCCGATCAGCGCCAGCGCATAGCTGGCCACTTGCGGCGACAGGCCTTTGTCTTTCAGGTAGCTGGGCATGTGCACGCCAATGAACACCACCTGGAAGCCGCAGACGAAATACCCTGCCATCAGTAACTGGAAGCTGGGGTATTTGAAGGCTTCGGCCAGGGCCTGGCCAATGGACTGTTCACGCTTGGCCACCGTGCCGCCTGCGAAGCCGGGCTCGCGCAGGCCCAGGGCCAGCGGCGCGATCATCAACGCCGCCACGCCCAGGATCACCAGGGCCTGCTGCCAACCAAAGCTGGAGATCAGGAAGCCCTCGGTCGGCACCATCAGGAACTGGCCGAAGGAGCCGGCTGCAGCGGTCACCCCCATGGCCCACGAGCGCTTTTCCGGCGGCACATTGCGGCCCAGCACGCCATACACCACGGCGTAGGTGGTGCCGGCCTGTGCGGCGCCGATCAGCACACCGGCGCTCAACAGGAAAAGTGTGGGCGTGGGCGAATGCGCCATGCCGAAAAGCCCCAGCGCGTAACACACCGCGCCAGCGACGATGACGCGGAAGGCTCCAAACCTGTCGGCCACCATGCCCGCGAAAATGCCGAAGAAACCCCAACTCAGGTTTTGCACCGCAATCGCCAAGGCAAAGTTCTCGCGCGTCCAGCCCTGGGCCTGGGTGACCGGCTGCAACCACAGGCCAAAGCCGTGGCGGATACCCATGGACAGCGTGACGATGGCGGCGCCAAAGGCGAGCACCTGGGGGATGGAGAGCGTTTTGGGGGCGGAGGCGGAGGTCATTCCCGTACTTTATCGAAACCGTGGGGTTCGCGCACCGGCATGAAATTAGACCTTATCGTCTTTGGCGCGAAAGAATTCCTCGACATCATTTTTGATGTCCTGAACGCTTTCCTGCCTCGGTTGGCATTTGTCGGCCCACGCCCGCCCAGGGTGCAACACGTCCCATCGAGGGCGAAGGCCTTTGTAACGCCCAGAGCCTGGGTCGTGATTGCCGAAGCCATCAATCAAGCTGTTCCAAAGGGGAGAAAACTCCGTGATTAAGAGCGATTCTCCCAGCGGAATCCAAATGTCGTCCACCACCAGGTAGCGACATTGGAAATCCTGGATTTCCAAATTGGCGGCGGCCTGGATTGTCTCGGCATGTTCCCTCAGGCGATTGAAAAGCGCTTGGCTTTTCGAGGCGTCCGACAGGGCGATGCCCTTGCGTCCGCCAACAGGAATTGCCTTGCCGACATAGATGGGGGCAACGGGGCCACTGCCTTGATTCTGCATTGCGAGTGACGCGTACGGTTTGAAGTTGCCGGTGTAATCAATGGCGTAAATGCCGGCGCCGTGGAAAGCGTGGAGATCAGCCAGTTGCTTCGGCTTTTGTTCCACCAAAGCTTTGACGACACTGACGCCGAGATTGCACTTGTCCAGGGGATTGAAGGGAATGACCTGCCCTGTCATGCGGCGGCCCTCAGCGGCAGTTCAAGCCTTTCAAGCCGCTGCATTTTCGCTTGGAGCAAACGCGTGGCCACGCTGGATGCCACAACTCTGGCCAGCATCACCGGCACGGCGTTGCCAAGCTGCCGCATCGACTCCGTCCACGTGCGGTTGAACACAAAACCATCAGGAAAGGTCTGCAGCCGCGCTGTTTCACGAACACTGAAATATCTGACGCTGCCGTCGGGTAGCACCATCATGTTTTCGCCTCCGGGCACACCGTGGTCGCCCGCCTTGATGGTCTTGGCAGGCAGATCCAGCGGGCTGCCCGTGTGCCCCGCATAAATCTTGGCCCCTGGCTGGTACTTGTGATCAGCAACTGAAGCCGCTGCGCTGGACAGGACATCAGGCAGACCTGCCAACGCGTCGCGCACTGTCCGCCATGGGCGGGTTCCAGGCTCGAAAAGCTGGCTGCGCAAGCGGGCGACTCGACTGAACAAGGCATCGGCAAGGGCGGGCCGACTTTTTTGTGCGACTTTGTGCCGGTCCCAATACTGGCCGGTGACCCATTGGTCGTGAAGCAACGCATCCTCACTGTGGGTTGCCGCAGGAAAGCTCCATTGCACATCCAGATCAGAACGGAAACCAACCATGAATACACGTTCCCGTTTTTGCGGGATGCCGAAGTCCGCCGCGTTGACCAA
The DNA here is from genome assembly GCA_025360385.1 of Burkholderiales bacterium. Taxonomy (GTDB): domain Bacteria; phylum Pseudomonadota; class Gammaproteobacteria; order Burkholderiales; family Burkholderiaceae_C; genus JANYCG01. The sequence goes on from JANYCG010000043.1 coordinate 3,232, forward strand.
GGTGGGCAGTACCTTGTAGGTCAGCCCCGCGAAACGCAGGTTCCCAGATGTTTTTTCGCGCTGGAGCCGTTCGAAATGCGAATTCCAAGCCTCGCTATTTTTGAGCCCGATTTCCGGAAATTCCAGTTGCAGGAGGATATATTGAAAATAATTTGCGAAACTGGCGCGTGTCAACCCTTTGACATTTTCGAGAATGAAGGCTTTTGGACGCAACGCGCGGATGATTTTGACAGTTGCCGGGAACATGTCCCGCTGGTCGTCGTGGGCTTGGTGCTTGCCACCCATTGAGAAGGGTTGGCAAGGCGGCCCGCCCGCAACAAGATCGATGTCCTGATCCGCATTCGTCCAGTCGAAATCCCGCACGTCGCCTTCAAATGGCGCTGGCCAGTCAGCCACCAAAGGGAATCCCCGAGCCTGGTTCAGCCGAACGGTGTCGCAGGCCGGTTTGCTCCATTCAACTAATGCGGCAGAAGAAAACCCTGCCAATCGAACACCCATGGCCAGCCCGCCAGCGCCTGCAAAAAGTTCGATAGCCTTCATCGAGAGGTCTCCACATTGAACTGATTGCCACCTGCTGACACTCAGGAATGGCTGAACTATACACAAAACTGATTTTATATCCAGCTATTTGATGCAGTCCGACTAGAATCCGCCCTATGGCCGCCAAACCCAGTTCCTCCGCTCCCGAATATTCCGAAAGCTCGATCCGCGTGCTCAAGGGCCTGGAGCCTGTCAAGCAGCGTCCGGGCATGTACACGCGTACCGACAACCCGCTGCACGTGATCCAGGAGGTGCTGGACAACTCGGCCGACGAGGCGCTGGCGGGCCACGGCAAAAAGCTCAGGGTGATTTTGCATACCGATGGCTCGGTCACGGTGGAAGACGACGGGCGCGGCATCCCGTTTGGCCTGCACCCGGAAGAAAAAGCGCCGGTCATCGAACTGGTCTTCACGCGCCTGCATGCCGGCGGAAAGTTTGACAAGGGCAAGGGCGGCGCCTACAGCTTCTCTGGTGGCCTGCACGGCGTGGGTGTCAGCGTCACCAACGCCCTGGGCAAGCGGCTGGAGGCCACCAGTTACCGCGAAGGCCAGGTGGCGCACATCGTGTTTGAGGCGGGCGACGTGACCCAAGCCCTCAAACTGCGCAAAGCAGGCGAGGGTGATCGCAAATCTGGCCTCACGGTGCGTGTCTGGCCCGACGCCAAGTATTTTGAAAGCCCGGTGTTGCCGATGGCCGACCTCACGCACCTGCTGCGCAGCAAGGCCGTGCTGATGCCCGGCGTGACCGTGATTTTGCTCAACGAAAAAACCAAAGACACGCAAAGCTGGCTTTACAAAGGCGGCCTGACGGATTATTTGATGCAGACGCTGAATGGCGACCTGGTCATTCCCCTGTTTGACGGCGAAGGTTTTGCCGACGCCCAAAACGACAATTTCGCCGACGGCGAGGGCGCGTCCTGGTGCGTGGCCTTCACCGAAGACGGCCAGCCGGTGCGCGAAAGTTATGTCAACCTGATCCCTACCAGCGCCGGTGGCACGCACGAAAGCGGCCTGCGCGACGGCTTGTTCACGGCAGTCAAAAGTTTTATTGAACTGCATTCGCTCCTGCCCAAAGGCGTGAAGCTGCTGCCCGAAGACGTGTTCGCCCGCGCCAGTTATGTGCTCAGCGCCAAGGTGCTCGACCCGCAGTTTCAGGGACAGATCAAGGAGCGCCTGAACTCGCGCGATGCCGTGCGCCTGGTGAGCAGTTTTGT
>JANYCG010000051.1 GCA_025360385.1 Burkholderiales bacterium
CGGAGCCTGGGCCTGGCGCGCCGAGCTGCTGGCCTGGCAAGGCAACGAGGTCGGCCTGATGTTTCAGGGCGAGATGAAGTTTCTGGACCGCCTGGTGCAGCGCAAAGACACGCGCGAATGGTGGGTGCTGGACTACAAATCCCACAGTGCGCCGCTGGGGGATGCCGCTCTGGTCCACCAGTTGCAAACCTACCGCCAGGCGGTGCGCACGGTCTATCCGGATGCCCCGGTTCGCGCTGCGTTTTTGACAGCGCAAGGGGCCGTGGTGGAGCTGCCTGACGGCAACCTGTTTTGATGTTTTATCAAAGGAGCCAAGGGCTCGCGGACAGTTTCAGGTCGAACGGAAATATCACGATGTCGGCGGCATCAGAAGGCGCAGTATGGACAAAGAAATAAAGGCCGTGGTGGTCGGTGGCGGCCCGGCCGGTTTGATGGCCGCAGACGTGTTGAGCAGAGCCGGTGTGGCGGTCGATTTGTTTGACGCCATGCCCTCGGTCGGGCGCAAGTTTCTGCTGGCCGGAAAGGGTGGCTTGAACCTGACCCATGCCGAGCCTGCCGATGTGTTTGAAACCCGTTTTGGCGCACGCCGTTCCCACATCAACCCCTGGCTGCAAGACTTTGGCCCGCAGCAGATTCGCGCATGGGCCACGTCATTGGGCGTGGAGACCTTCGTCGGCAGCTCGGGCCGGGTGTTCCCCACCGACATGAAGGCCGCGCCGCTGTTGCGTGCCTGGCTGCACCGCCTGCGGGTACAAGGCGTGCGTTTTTACATGCGGCATCGCTGGGTGGGCTGGGGCACTGACTCAGGCGGGCCGGGCGCTGCTCTGCGTTTTGAATCTCCGCAGGGCGAAGTGCAGGTGCCAGCCCGCGCTGTCGTGCTGGCCCTGGGGGGAGCCAGCTGGCCGCGTCTGGGCTCTGACGGGGCCTGGGCTGCGCTGTTGGCGCGTCAGGGTGTGGAGGTTGCGCCGCTGTTGCCCGCCAATTGCGGCTTCAACGTGGCCCTGGGCGACAGGGACGGCTGGAGCCCGTTTTTTGCGGGCAGGTTTGCCGGGCTGCCGTTCAAGTCGGTGGCCTTGCAGGTCAATGCCCCGGTTCGGGCTGAGCCACCTGTCCTGAGCCGTGTCGAAGGAGTCGAAGCCACATTGCTTTCCCACGACGGCACCATCGCCTTTTCCCGCAAGGGTGAATTCGTGGCCACTGCCTCCGGTGTGGAAGGCAGCCTGGTTTATGCCGCGTCTGCTTTGTTGCGCGACGCCATCGCCGCAGAGGGCCGCGCCGTCTTCCACATCGACCTGTTGCCCGACGTGCCCGCCGCGAAGGTGCTGGCCGAGGTCCGCCACCCGCGCGGCTCGCGGTCCCTGTCCAGCCACCTCAAGAGCCGCCTGCATCTGGACGGCATCAAAATGGCGGTGCTGGTGGAGGTGCTGGGCAAGGACGGCATGGGCGACGCCACACGCCTGGCCGCCGCCATCAAGCACCTGCCCATCACCGTGCACCGGCCCCGCCCCGTGGCCGAGGCCATCAGCACGGCAGGCGGCGTGCGCTTTGAGGGGCTCAGCCCGCCGTTGATGTTGCAGCGCCTGCCCGGCGTGTTTTGCGCCGGCGAGATGTTGGACTGGGAGGCACCAACAGGCGGCTACCTGCTCACGGCGTGCTTGAGCAGCGGCAGGGTGGCGGCACAGGGTGTCTTGCGGTATTTGTCTCGTGATGAAGGGCATTAGCTCAACTTCATTCCGCGTTCAGGCATACTCGTCTTCCTATGCCAACGGTTCTTCGCATCGGTGCTTACCGGTTTTTCTTTTACGCGAACGAGAACGGCGAGCCGCACCACACACAAATCCAGCCAAACTTCGCGGCATGGTAGAGGCAAATCAGCAAACTTTCGTGGAGGCTTGGGATGAATTCTTTAGCACTTAAGATCGCACCGCGTGTTATGGCGGTTGTATGCTCCGACGATGAATTGCGGGTCTCTTTAACAGATGGTCGATGGCTTTCTGTGCCGATTGTTTGGTTTCCACGTCTTGCGCACGCCTCCGTATCTGAGCGCGCCAATTACGAGTTGATGGGCGACGGGCAAGGCATACATTGGCCCAGCGTCGACGAAGACATTTCCGTCATGGGGTTAATTGCCGGACAGCCATCAGTTGAGTACAACGCGGCACATGCCTAGCAACGCAGCCCCGTCTGTTCGGCTGAGCTGTTGTGTGCTTGGTTGGCGCAAGCCGGGATATTGGCGCAGTCGAAGGCGTGCCGACTGACGGATTGCAGGTCAATGCGGCGCTGCGCATTGAAAGCAGCGCGTTGAATGTCCAATTCCCTGTGGATCGATGCCTTCGAACTTGCAAGTCATGCGGGCCTTTTCGGTGCGTAAGTTATGGTGTCGTCTAGCGTGGGAGTGCCAGGATAGGCGCTCGGCTACATTGCGTTGAACTAAACCGCTGACGCGGTGGCTGGTCGTCACAGGCCGCCACCGCTTTTTTGTTTGCGCATGACTTGCGGTAAAGGTCGTTGAGGAGAAACCTCATGACTTAACTTCACCAACGCATGCTCGACGCATGCTCGACGCAATGGTGCAAAGAGGCTTTGCGCCGCGCACCCAAGACAGCTACGTCCAGGCCAATCGGCGCATGGCCGATGTATTGCAGTTCCCATGGTGCAAGCAAGGCAGGTTGCACGTCACGGCAGTACTGGCAAGGCTGGGGCACCTGCCAGCGCCAGCCAGGTCATTTGAGCCCACATGCCGGGGGCCACCGCGACAGTCTGGCATGGTTTAACAAAGCAGCAGCCGTTGGCAGGCCACCGAAAGCGTGACCGGGGCAGTGCTGCGCCTACGGGCTCTACTGGCACTGCAGGCGTGCCTGCAAGGGTCTGCGCCGCGGTGCATCACAACGGGTTTGCTGAATTTGCGTGAAATCGGCAGAACAAACCAGCACACACGTCAAATCTCACGCCATAATTTACGCATGCACCCCTGCGCTAAGCTTGCAATTCCCTATGCCACCGGCCACAGCGTCTTCAGGGCGGCGCTTCAGTCCAACAAGGTTAGGCCTTCAATGCACACAACCCGTGTTCGGTGAAATTGTATAAAGATCATGAAACGATTGGCTTTATCTATTTGCTTGGTGGCGTTCTCCGCAACTGCATTCGCAGGTAGCGAAGCACGAGTACCCAAACAACTTCATGAGCAAGTGCAACGCTTAATTGATCTGATAAAGGACCGCTACGCGGAAGGTATTCCGCCAGCAACTATGGTTCAAACGGTCAAACTCACTCCCTATAGGGAGCTTTCCGTTGTTGTATTTACAGTTGAAGGTTTTGGTGGCGGAAACAACCACTCGCAATATCTAGCAGTGTTTGAAGTTGGATCGGATGACGGGAAGCCTACCTTTTACACGCTCCTTGATTTTTTACACATCGGCGGAAAAGGCTGGAGAGCAATTGAAAAATTGCAGGTTCGCGTGACGAACATGCAAAAGTCTGGAGCAGTAGAAATGGAAGTGGCCGTACTTGAGGTCGGCCCAGATGACGCCCCGAATTTTCCTAGTATCAAAACAAGCATTCGTTTAGCGTTCCGAGGTGATCGACTTACTGAGTTGACACGTCAAAGGCAAAAATAAAAATGTGCGCATATGCTCCAACCCCCTGAGGTTTATGTGTTCTCCACGCCCTCTACTTCGCGCCAGAGCAAAGGAAGCCGACTGAAACAGCGCAACCCTGCACAGTAAATTTATGACCCAAGGTGTAGCAAAGTCATTGACACGTTCCGCCGGCACCACACCCAGTACCAGCGCATGATCCGCCGTCTGGTTGACGCCTACGTTGACGCCGAGGCCCCGACCCGGCGGCCAACTCGGCCTCGCGCTTGAAGCCGCGCGCGGCGTGGGCTAGAAGCGACCCCGGGGCCGTCAGCTCACGCTTCAAACGTCCTGTTTGTACCCGGATTCCCATTGATTCCTTAGCACCAGAACAAATACTGTGTTGATGGCGGCGCTATGGCAGCGATATAGCGGCAATATGACGGTACAGCGCCACATCACCGCTTGAGCCGCGCCCAGTGACGAGTTCCCGTTTGCCGCCTTGCACGGGGTGCCCTATTTGCGGTCGGGTGGGCAGCATCTGCAATGCTTGCAGAATCTGTGTGATCCAGCCGGCACGCGCGGCAGCGGCAACAACGCGGGTTTCAGGTCGTCTTCAATGCGGATGGTGGTGGTCGACCTGGCAGGTTTTCAAACCAGAGGGTGCCGCTCAGCAGTAATACTGAAGTGTTATGGAGATCAAATAACCCGGCCTGCAGTCACAGCCAGGGCTTGAGCCACCCCAACCCGGCAGACGTGCCACCCGGTTGCCCGCCCAGGCGTGGCCGGTACTCGCAG
>JANYCG010000070.1 GCA_025360385.1 Burkholderiales bacterium
CCACGTCGCGGCCCGGCAGAATTCAGCAGTTTGAATTCTGCCTCGCCATAAATGACGTGAATTCCAGCGGCCAAGGTGGGCCGCTCTGCCCTTCGCGCGTGGAACGCCCGCACCTTTTGGCGCCATTCGATGGCGTAGCCCACTGGCTCACTGGCTTGATCCAGATAGGACAAGGGGCAATTGACCTGGCCCGGGCCGCAATCTTCGCTCAAGTCCTTGTATCCCCAGCCGTCCTTTCCGCCACCCGCCATCAAGTCCAGGCCAATGGAAACCCGCCCGGTTTCCTTGTTGCAGTACAAGTACCAATGATTATTGCCAACCGCCGTAGATTTCAAAACCTCCCAGTGGTCGACCAGGCGCGTTGACCGACGCAGGTAGGTCAACATCGCTTGTCGGCTGCGCATATCCCAGCAATACGTCCAGCCCATCTCAATCCCCCAAATCAGAATAGACCAGCCGCTGGCAAGTCAGTGGTAAATCCTTGAGTTCAATGCGTCGACCCAGGTGCTTGCCCGGCATTGCCGTGCAATACTGGCCAAAGCCTTGCGGGTCTGATGGGTTCCGGCTCATGGCGCGGGCGGCAAACAGGCCCGGTCGCCACTCGGGTTCGTCCAGGTAAACCACGGTGTAGCGGTCAAACGTGGCGCCGTCGTTGTCGTAGATTTGAATGGCCATGCTGCCCTCAAAACTCCGTGGTCAAAACGCCATTGCCCAGATGCTTCATCACGTCCATGCCGGGGTTGTCGCGCAGGCAACGGCGTGCGTCCGCTTCCTCAAAAAAGCCCGCATAGATTTCTTCGTCCTCCTGCCCGGGGTTGCGCACCACCGCCCAAGGGTTGAGCACATCCTGTGAAATAAACAGTTGTCTGGCGACATCCAGATTCGCTGCTTTGAAAATGAGCTGCTTCACATTGGCGGCTGTGGGTTCCAGATCGGTGCGCACGCCCTTGAAGGTCGGCTGGAACAAGGAGCCGCCCTCAAAGGCATAAAGGTACTTCACGTCGATCAGGTCAGCCACGCCGGGAATGGCCTGATTCGTGGCGATCGTGACCGCACCCACCTCGATCAAGGTCTCGGGCTGGCCGCTGTCGGGATTCCGAACGCCCACCGTCACACTGCGTTTGTCGGGCGTGATGCCCATCACTTCGACGGTCGCATCGTTCCAGTTTTTGACTTTGTACTGAGAACCAAAACAGTTGGGTCGTCCCTCGGTGTAAGGCGCGTTCAAGTCCTTGAGCACGATGCCTTCCTGCTTGAGGCGCCGGGCGCCACGCCACAAGGCCAGTTTCTGCGGCATAGTCAAGGCATCTTTCACAACCGTGATATGCCGCCCAAAATACGGGGCAATCCGGTTCAGCTGTTCCTTGCGCATGCCATAGGCCAGGCCGCGCAAGTCCTTACCGTCGAGTTCCAGCAAATCAAACGCGTGCACATGGTTGCCGATGATTTCGCCGTCCAGGGTGCACACCACGCCCCGTATTGACGCCGCAATGTCCAAGGGGATCGGAACCTCCAGGCCGCGCCGGTTGCTGCCGATCGCCTGGCCCGTGATGGACGCCAGTTTCAACATGCACCGTTCACCGTCAAACTTTTGCTGAACCACGAAATTCGGGTCCCGCATCAATTCCTCCAGATTCATCGTGGCTGGCAAGTCGTTCAGCAATTGCGGCAAAAGCCCAGTTGAACGCTCCTTCATTTCTGCGCTCAGTTGCGTGAACTGCGAACCTTCCCCCGGCAGAGGCTGGTAAGGCGGTGATGCAGTCATCTTTTCTTTAACGACTTTGTCAAAGGTCTTGCGCGCCAATTCCAGTGTTCCCGGCCCTTTGGGTGATTTGCTGCCACCGGCCAGCGTCCCGCCCGCGCGTCCGTTCTGGTAGTTGACGACAAAGCCGCCTTCGACTTCCACGATTTGAAGGTGATAGACAGCGTCTTTAGAGCCGGATTTGCAGGCCAGATCGGCACGGTCAATGATGTTGTTCATGGGTTTTCTTGAGTTAAATGGTGTAGCCACGGGCTGCGATGGCAGAGGCTTTATTGGGGAAATTTGTCATCCGAAATTCGGTGCCGCGCGGAACTTCAAAACGACAAACCCATTCGTGCGGTGCAGCGCCAGGATTGATGGCGTCCGGCGGACAGCTATAGGACACAAAGTAGGCATCCACCCGTTTGCGAGAGTCACCACTTGAGCGAACATTCAGCGCTTCACGGTCGATGCGGTTGGCTTGAATCATGGGATGTCCTTTTTAGTTTTGGTAAGCCGATTGATAGGCTGATTCACTCAGCGACACCGCCTCATCAGGGCCAAACCGAGCGACTTCACGCAAGGCAAAGCCGCTGTCTTCGTATTCATTGCAGCTGCCCGTGCCTTCCCCAGTCTTGACCCACCAAGAGCCAAATGCCAGATCAAGAAATCGGGTACCAATGGCCACCCCGGAAAACACCAGCCCGGACTCTCCACCATCCCCGCGCCCCTGCTCTCCTACCTGCATCGAGTTGCAAGATTCCGAGCCGAAAGTGGAAATTGTTGGGTGTGCTGTGTTCATGCTTGCTCTCTTTCCTGTGTGGGTTGAATAAATTGCCATCGACTCGCTGAGTCCCTTCGCCGTACTGGGTGTAGTGACAGGGCGACCAAGGGCTAAGGCCCAGAGGGCCTGTTGATGTGCGGAACGTGGAATAAAAAGAGAGTGGGGGCCGCCGTACACGCAGTGACCGGCCCGACAGGAACGGCTTTATGCCGCGAAAGCCCGCGCAGCAAGCCCGACTCGCCCTAGAGTGCAACCCAGGCGAAGGAACTCAACGACAAGAAACGGCAATCAACCCACCTGGAGCAACCGTGAACGCAGCGCACCGCCAGGCACAAAGTGCGTCACGCTACGCGAAGCGGGCCGCAACACCGCGGAGGATGTCGCTCAGCGACGGATGCCGGTATCCAGCAGGGTGCCCACACCTTGCGCGGATTTCGGGGGATATGCCCAGCGGCTAAGGGGGTTGGCGGGCTCGTGGAGCGAGCGCTTGGCACAGGCGCGCCAAGTACAACGCGGCAGTGTCGGGGACAAGCGCCCGCGCCACGAGCCTGGCATCCCCCTTGAAGAGCGATCCCCGTCGACATTCAAGGTGGCAACGCCAGTCCCAAGGAACCGAGCCGATCCGGCACGCCTCAAACGAACGACAAGATCAGGCGCTTGCCAGCGACACAACCGAACCCATCGGGCCATCGAGCCACCTCGTTCAGTAAACATCCACCATAAACAAACCCTCCAGCTCCGCTCTGTCCTCACCCGACAGGCCCAGCCGCTTTGCGTGATGCTCCCACTGCCCCACCGCTCCCGTAACCACGGCAACAATACCCTTGGCTTCAGCCTGCCCAAGGCGATAGAACGCGGCCGTTTTCAACACCGTCGCCAAGTCAGGCGACGGGTCAGCGTCGTCCAGTGCCAGTACATGGCCATCCCTTTTGGCAGAGGGATTCATGTCGAAAGCAGGCGCCAACCGCCAACCTTCAGGTTCACGGATGAATCCATGGTTGCGCAAGTGATCGTCCCGGTTGGCAATCGCCACATTGAAAGCCACACGCCGGAACAGTTCCCCCAGGTCACCCTGAATATGCGCCGGGCTACCCTGGGTGGCGATGAACTCCGCCAGGTCCAGATAGCTGGCTTCCTCCTTGTCGGACTTGTTCAACAGCGCCATGGCCGACGTGAAAAACCTGCGCCGACCACCCGCGCGGTCAAACCGCTGCACCAGAAAGGTGTGGTGCCCGTGCCCGATGCGCTCCAGGCGCGACAGTGGCACCTGGATGCCGCTTTGCCGGGCCAGATCATGGGCCAGTTTCTCCCTGAGCGCCACGTCAGAGTCGTCATCCACCGCCGGGAACTTCGCGATCCAGAGACTGTCGTTATCACCCGTTAAATTGGCCTTGGGCCGCGCTCCGCCCAGCGACGCTCCAGGCGCGACCAGCACCTTCAGCCACTGCTGAAGCAGCGGCAAATCGTCCACCTGTCGGCGGCTGAGTTCAAAGGCCACTTGCTGCAAGGCAGCCAGCTGCGTGACAGGCGGAGTCGCAAGTGCCTCATCTGCAAGAAACGCAGGTGCGTCAATCTCAGTGACAGCACTGAACCGCAAGGCCCCCATACGCGTGGTGTCCTGCACACCCAACAAGAAATCCCAAGCGCGCAATTCACGTCGGGTGCGCGCTTGCGCTTTGGCTTCCACCAGCTCACGTCGCCTCATCAGCACCTGACCCCATCGGTCAGGGCAACTGTCCAGAAAAACCCCAAAGTTGGAGTCCCGTGGAAAGAAGTCACCTGCCGACAAAGAAAGGCTTGGATCCAGCTGAAAAGCCGCAGGGTGTTTGAGCCAGGCATCTTCATACGAAAACCGAACGGAGTCGAGCCCGCTGCGAGACAAGGTCCCGATGTGAGCCAACGGCCCAAACGCCGGATCATCAAGCCACACAGCGAGCTGTTCGGGAACAGCCGATGGAGAAGTGGAATCCGACCTGCTTTTGGATTTTGACGAAGCCATTTTCAGACCGACCGAGTAGACGAAGACAACGTCGGTACACCTATATCAGCAGTCACCACCTTCGGGCGCCGAGGCGCCCGCTCGCGCCGGGCCATTCCGGCATCCTGCAGACGGCGCCCCACCACATCATCGGCGGCCACGGCTATCAAGTCCTTTTCCATTTCGAGAACCCGCAATACCTGCAGGTAACTCCCCATCGTCACCGAGGCATCGCCCTTTTCAATTTTGGTGAGGGTCGGCCGTGAGATATCAGCCCGGGCGCAAACCGTCTCCGCCGAAAAGGCGCGTCGAAGCCGGGCCAGGCGCAGGCGCTCCCCCAAGGCCGTTAGCGGACGTTGGCTGGATGGATACAGGGCGGGTGCTTTTGCAGGCATAACAGGAATTATTTTATACAAATAATCGTATTTTAGATAGTAATGTTTTATTTAAATCGAACATCACCAAGCAGCTGGACGAAGCAAAAAGGGGCATACGCCCCCGACTCACATCAACCCCCGCTCTGCCATGGACAGAACCTCGGCACCCGCAACGATCACGTGGTCCAGCACCCGAACATCGACCAGGGCCAGCGCCTGCTTCAGCGTTTGGGTCAAATGCTCGTCTGCGCGCGACGGTTGGGTCGAACCACTGGGATGGTTGTGCACCAGCATCACAGCAGCGCTATTCCGTGCCAAAGCCTCCTTGACCACCTCCCTCGGGTACACCGACGTCTGGCTCACAGAACCCCGGAACATCTCGACGTACTCAATCACCCGGTTCTGGGAGTCCAGGTGCAAGACCGCGAACACCTCGTGTTCCAGCCCTCCGAGCTTGACCTTGAGGTAGTCAAACACAGCATTTGGCGTAGTGAATACATGGGCGCCCCGCAGCTGCCCGGCCAGCACGCGCTGGGCTGCCTGCAGGACCTCGCCGGCATTGGCTGGACGGTATTCGCCTGCAACGTCACGGACCATCAGGGAAGAATCAAAAGAAAGGGAAGATTGCGACATGCTTGTCTCCGGTTTGAATCGGGCGGAATTGCCCGAGACCGGCACCAGCACGCTGCAGCGCAGTTGTCAGGGTTCGAAGACGGCCGCCAGGACGCAAACGCACACCGTGCGTGCAGACCTTGACAGCGAGAACAGCGTGATACGTTGAAGGGAACAGCAAGGCCTCCCCTACCCCATGCCCACGGCCCCGATGGCCCAAGGCAAGCGAAGCGCGCAGGCGTCAGGGATCAAAGCCGCAAGGCCATGACTCGGCACTAGGCATGGGGCAAAGCCCGCGAGCCCGACGGCGGCACGCCGGGACGCAATGGCCAGCAAGCGCCCAACCTCCACCCAAATCCACCCGAGTCCGGCAACAATCGGAAGAATCAGCACTGCCTTCCACAATGAACTCCCCAAAGCAACGAAGCAAAGGACTGCCCGCCGAAACCGCAGCAGGAGACAAACTCGAAAAAATCAAGAAGATCGCCCTGGTGGCCATGTTTTCAGACGACGACCTCATGGAACAACTGGTCCTGAAAGGCGGAAACGCCATGGATCTGGTCCATCACGTCAACGCCAGAGCCTCGGTCGATCTCGATTTCTCGATGAGCGACGACTTCAAGGTCGCCGCCGATGCCAAAACCAGCATCCAGCGTGCCATGGAGCGAACCTTCGAACTCGAAGGCTATTTCGCCTTCGACATCGCCATGAACGTCCGCCCAGGAAAAATGAAAGAAGAACTTGCGCAGTTTTGGGGCGGCTACCTGGTGGAATTCAAGCTGATCAGCAAAGCCCGGGCAGCCGAAGTCAGTTGATGATCAAAATGGAACTCTCGTGTCGAAACACGTGCGCCACGCGGGCGGCAGGCATGAGCAAAGACCTGCATCAATTGTAGATTGGAGCCGCCCGGCCGAATTTTTAACGCCGTGTTGATCACGGGTGTCGCTGCCTTTGCAGCGCCATGTTTAAAACAAATCTCCCGT
>JANYCG010000075.1 GCA_025360385.1 Burkholderiales bacterium
TGTCAGAGCTGATCCGCAAGGGTGTCGCGATTAAAAAAAGCCGGGAGTATTTGCCGAACTCACGTGGCAAGCTCCGGCCTGTGACGTTTTATGAACTGGCAGGCGATCCGCCCCAGCGTGGCCTGTTCGAACCTCAATGACAAAAACCAACATCACGCCCGAGCTGATCCGCGCAGCCCTGGCGCACATCCCGGCCGGCCTGCCACGCGACGAATGGGCACGGGTGGCGATGGCGATCAAGTCCGAGTTCCCCGACGCTACCGGCTTTGACCTGTTCACCGACTGGAGCGCATCTGCGCAAGACCACGACCCCAAAGCCACGCGATCCACCTGGCGCAGCGTGAAGGCCGGCGGCGGCGTGGGCATCGGCACCCTGCTGCACCTGGCCAAGGAGCACGGCTTCACGTTGCCCAAGACAGACCAGGCACCAACCCCGCCCAGCCCCGAAGTGCTGGCGCGGCGTGAGCGTGACCGCAAGGCCGCGCAAGCGACAGAGCGTGCCCGCATCGATGCCGACCATGCCCATGCAGCCAGCGAGGCGGCGGCCATGTGGAGCGCAGCCAGTGAGACCGGATCAAGCCCCTACCTGGAGCGCAAAGGGGTACAGTCCTACGGCGTGCGCTTCGCGCCGGATGGCTGGTTATTGGTGCCGCTGCGCGATGCAACGGGCACGCTGTTGAACCTGCAGCGCATTGCACCCGAAAAGCCCGCGAACGGCGGGCTTGACAAATTGTTTTTGAAGGGCGGCCGCAAACGCGGACTGCTGCACTGGCTGGGCGCGTTGCCCAGCTCCGGGGATGACGCACCGGCGCCTGCCGTGATCCTGATTTGCGAGGGCTACGCTACCGGTGCCAGCCTGCACCAAGCCACAGGCCGCCCGGTGGCGGTGGCCTTTGATGCGGGCAACCTGGTGCACGTAGCCAAGGCGTTGCGGGCGCAGTACCCGGCCGCCCTGCTGGTGCTGGCCGGCGACAATGACTTGCACACGTTTGCACAGCGTGGCCACAACCCTGGCCGCGACAAAGCCACGGCGGCAGCCCGTGCAGTACATGGCCTGGCTGTTTTCCCTGAAGGCTTACCCGATGGCGGCACCGATTTTAACGACTTGCACCAGCACATCGGCGGCGCCGATGGCCTGCAGGCCGTGTGCCGGATCGTGGAAGCGGTCATTGATGCCCACAGCGCCAGCAAAGCGGCCGCACTAACCGGCAAAGCAGGCAGCAGCCGCACCAAGCCCCCACACGAGGCCAGCGGAGCCGATGGTGACACCGGCCGCGCCTTTGAACCCTTCACGGTTGACGATACGGGCATCTGGTTTACGGGTGCAGACCAAGACGGCAAGCGCAAGCCCCCCGAGTGGGTTTGCAGCCGTCTGGATGTTGAGGCGCTAACCCGCGACCAGGACGGCGGCGGCTGGGGCTACTTGCTGGCCTTTGATGACCCACTGGGCAACCCGAAACAATGGGCCATGCAGCCCGCATGTTATCGGGCGATGGTGGCGAATACCGAGCCACCTTGCTGAATATGGGCCTGCGCATTGCGTCAACCACCCGCGCCCGCAATCTGCTAACCCAGTACATCCAGACCCGACAGCCGGAAGAGTTCGCAAGCTGCACCGACCGCGTGGGCTGGCACGGCCGCGCCTTTGTGTTGCCACGCGAGACGATAGGCGACAGTGGGGAGCGCATCGTTTTTCAAAGTGACAGTCCGATAGAAAACACATTCCGCAGCAAGGGAAGCCCCGAGCAATGGCGCCAGCGTGTGGGGGCTTTGTGCGTGGGCAATTCGCGCCTAGCGTTTGCCGTGGCGTGCGCCTTTGCCGGGCCTTTGATGCGCCCGGCAGGTATGGAAAGCGGCGGCTTTCACTATCGTGGCGACAGCTCCAACGGCAAGACCACGGCATTGAGGCTGGCCGCCAGTGTGTGGGGCGGTGCCAGCTATTTGCAGCGCTGGCGCTCCACCGACAACGCCCTGGAAGCCACGGCCGCCCAGCACAGCGACGGCTTGCTGATTCTTGACGAACTGGCACAGGTTGACCCCAAGACGGCAGGGGAATGCGCCTACATGTTGGCCAATGAGCAGGGCAAGGCCCGCGCCACCCGTGGCGGCGCACCACGCCCCCGGCAAGCGTGGCGGCTGCTGTTTTTGAGTGCCGGCGAACTGGGGCTGGCTGACCATATGGCCGAGGGTCAAAAGCGCACCCGCACCGGGCAAGAGGTTCGCATGGTGGATATTCCGGCCGATGCCGGCGCGGGCTTGGGTGCGTTTGAGAATCTGCACGGCCATGACGGCGGTTCCAACTTTTCGCGGTACGTCACCGGATGGGCGGCGAGCGTGTACGGTGCACCGGGCCGCGCCTGGCTGGATTACCTGACAACCCGCGCCGATACCCTCAAGGCCAGCATCCGTGAGGCAACGGCGGTGCTGGTGGCGGCTT
>JANYCG010000090.1 GCA_025360385.1 Burkholderiales bacterium
GGTGATTGGCACAGTGGGCACAGCCATCACGGCGATCCAGGTCAACGCCAGCAACCCGCCGCTGAATGCGGGCAGCTACATTGCAACGGGCCTGCCTGTGGGGTTGGCAGTCAACGCCAACACAGGAGTCATCAGCGGTACGCCCACGGCCAGCGGCGACTTTGCGCTGACTCTGGGGGCCAGCAACGCCAGCGGCGCGGGCACGCTTAACGTCACGGTGCGCATCAACGCCAGTGCTACGCCAGTAATCACCAGTTCAAATACTGTCCCAACCCTCACTGCTGGCGTTGCGGGTGGCTCCATTTACCAAATCACTGCGTCGAACGGGCCAAATTTGAGTTACGGGGTAGTTGCCCCCAGTAGCCTTCCGCCCGGTTTAAGTTTGAATGTTGCAACCGGACTTATTTCCGGCAATCCAACGCAAAGCGGGTCTTTTACTGCGACGGTCAGTGCAAACAATGCAGCAGGAAGCGGGACCAAAGTGCTGGCCTTTACTGTGAACGCGGTGGCTGCGCCAGTCGTCACCAGCCCGACATTTGTAAATTTGGCACCCGGTTTGGCAATGACGCCAATTCCGGTTTTGGCTTCAAATCCACCCATTCTGAGTTATCAAGTTCTATCCGGCAGCGCATTGCCGGCCGGGCTTGTCTTGAACGCCACGACTGGTTTGATTTCTGGCACGCCTACCTCGCCCGGGCCTGTGTCCGTCGTCTTGAGTGTGAGCAATGCAGCCGGGACTGGGACATTGACGGTGCCATTCACTGTAGGAGTACCCGCACCCGCAAATTGTGTAATGACAGTTCCTCTGAACACGGCAACTACACTTGACTTGAAGACCTGTATGTTCCCGGCCTTCTCGCCTACCGGAATTTCGATTTTGGCCACGCCTTCGCATGGGGCCGTGACTATTAGTGGCACGAGTATTACCTTCACGCCTGTAAACAACTATTTCGGCACGGACAGCTTCTCCGCCGTGGCGTATTTCATTGGGGGCAGCACCACGTCACCTGGCGTGGTGACCGTCACCATCACCGGCCGACCTGACCCGACCAAAGACACGAATGTGCTTGCCATTGCGGCAGCGCAGGCAGATACCCTCCAGCGATTTTCAAGAGCCCAGGTGTCAAATTTCCAGCGTCGCATGGAGGCGCTGCACCAGCGTGGAGGAGCCGGTTCTGGCGCTGCGCCAACACTTCTAGCCAGACGCGATGCGGCAAATTCGTCGCCCCCCGCCTTCGCTGAGCCTAACCGTAGCAGCCTTGCCGCACTGGACGGTCAGCAGGCGACTCGCCCGATATCGGAGGCACAGGCACTTGACGCGGTCGCTAGCGGCACGGGACTTAAGTCCCTGCCATTTGCAGAGTCGGTTGCAAGTCTATTGACTAACAAATCGGTGAATCTTGCCAATTTGGTGCAGGGCAACGGATTACCGACTTCAGATTCGACCAGCTATTGGATCGAAGGTGTCGTCAGTTTTGGCAAGGGGGGCGCTACAGCAATTTCGAACGCTTATGAGTTCACTACAAACGGTGTCAGTGTCGGTGTTGATCGTCGGCTGAATGACAAATTTGCCTATGGATTTGGCGTTGGTATTGCTCAAGACAAAACACTGATTGGCACAGACGGCTCACGAAATGACGGGCGCGGGCTATCTGTCGCCGCTTATGGCAGTTACCAGCCCAGCCCCGGCAATTACATCGACGGAATGTTGGGTGTTGGCACGATAGATTTCGATACACGGCGTTACGTCGCGCCCATCAACGACTTCGCATTGGGCAGTCGCAAAGGGGTTCAGTTGTTTGGCTCAATCACTGCAAGCCATGAGTTCCGGGACAACGGCCTCATGTTTGCACCCTATGGGCGCCTGGACTTCACCTCCGACCGAATGCAAGACGGCACTGAAACGGGTGCGGGCGCCTACGCATTGTCTTATTTTGGTCAGACAAGTTCGTCGATGCAGGCCGCGCTCGGAACTCGGGCCGAATCGATTCACTCCACCAGTTTTGGCTGGGCTATACCCCGAGTCAGGGCCGAGCTTAGGCATGAGTTCCAGAGTGACCGGCAATTGCTCATTTCTTACGCTGATCAAATTGGTGGCCCTGTTTATGCCCTGCCAACCGGTTCGGTGGGGCGCGATAGTTTGGTGCTGGGGGTTGGCAGCGACTTCATCCTGCGTGACGGCTGGACACTGGGCCTGGACTATCAGCTTACCAACTCTTTTTCTCAGGAGTCGAGTTTTGCGCTGAAAATCAAGCTGACCAAAGATTTTGATGCGCGCGGGTTGCCCAAACTGCTCGGCGTTTCCGCCGAAAATCAAGGCAAACCCATAGATGTTCAGGTCGATGCTGGTTTGGTGGTCGATGACAACGTGACTCGAGCCAAAGAGGGGCCGGATCGCGTGTCCGACAATTCCTATTTTGTCAATGTCAGCAAATCCAGCCAATACCCACTGTCTGAGCATTCAAGAGCCTTGCTGACAGGGACATTGGGTGGAGAAAAATTCCAAAATTTCAATGGCCTGAGCCGCCTGTCCGCCAGCATTGAGGGCGAACTGCAATACCGTGATTCTTCTGAATTCGATGCGCCTACCCTGGCATTGTTTGGGCGCATTTCGGTTGACCGCCACCAATCTTATCTGCGGGACGGTTACAGGTACTCCCTGGGTGCCTCCATACGTGAACCATTGACGGATCGAATCAGTCTCTTTGCCGCATTGGCCTATAACGAGCGCTTTGGGAACAGCGCGGTCTTCAATTCGACCGACACTTCGCTGCGGCTGAATGCTGACTATGCCTTGAGCGCACGTGCGACCCTTTATGCGACGGGTGAATACAGGCGCGGCGACATTGTGTCTACCGGACGGCCGTCACTTGAAAATGTGAGCATTGCCAAAGTATTTGTGCAAGATGATGCTTACCCTGGAGGTCAGTTTTTCAGCTACAAATTTGACGGCTCAACGATTCTGGCGACATTTGGGTATAACCTGGGTCTGGGGCCACGAGACTCAGTTGATTTTTCATGGCGCCGGGTTGAGTCCACGCCGAGTTTGCGCCCGAGCTTTGTCACCTCGCCCAATAGTTACATCGACAACCAGTTCGCAATCACCTATCTGGTCAGGTTCTAGCCAAAATGGTCAAGCCCATCCTTAATCGTATTGTTTGCCTGATCTCGTTGGGCTGCCTGTTGCTGTTGGTCGCATGCGGTGGTGGTGGCGGAGGGACGAGCGGCGGTGGCGACATCGTTCCGGGCAAAGGGCCGGTCCTTGCCGCCACCGGCCCCGACAGTTTCCTGCTGTTCCCCAATCCGCAAAAACAGGTCGACGGATCCCTGGAAGTGAATTCCACCGACTATGCAAAGGCCTATTACGAGGCGATAGACCCCAACAATGACCGGGATACCCTGGCCAAATTCAAGGCGGTGAATGGTCTGGGCACTGGCAGTGGTGGTGGCGCAATAGAAGAGTCTGTCATTGTCGGTGACCAGCGCGATTTGGGGTATGGGCGCAAAATGACTGCCCGCCAAAATGCCGACGGCAGCTTAGCATTTTTCGTTGAAAATTACCTCGTTGGTGCCTACGGAGCCTATTCCCCATTGAACCTTGAAGCAGCGATTGTGGGCGCCAAGCAATGGCATATCGGCACCAACGGCATTGAGTTCAGCCCAGGCCCTGGCGGGACGGTAAAGTTTGCCAAGTTCTATACCTTTGACCCCATCACCGGCGCAAGGCAAATGGCTGGCAACCTGGATGGACGCGGCGCGAAAGCCATGCCCACGATCTGTATCTCGTGCCATGGCGGTCGCGGTGACCCGCTCACGCCGCCAGATGCTTCAGGCAAACGGCTGTTCGCGAAAGTCATGAACACGGTGTCACAGGCCCGTGGCGATGTTGGCGCACAGCTGCATCCGTTTGAGCCTTCGTCGTTTGATTTTTCCAGTTTGCCTGGCTTTTCCCGGGCCTTGCAAGAATCCAAAATCAAGACCATCAACAAGATGGTGCTTTGCTCGATGAACCTGTCAGAAGCCTCAGGGTTTGCCGAGGATGTATGCCGGGCCAACAACCGCCCGGACAATGGCGGTCTGGCAACTATCAATGAATACCAGGGAACGGCGGCAACCCACCTCAAGGAGATGTATGGCGGCGACGGCATGCCCCTCGCGGCTACCAGCGCGACGGATACCTATGTCCCTGCCTCATGGGTGGCGGCGGGCCAGTCCTCGCTTTACATCAAGACGCAGGCGCAAGTTTGCCGTGTTTGCCATTTGCTGCGGGGCACCGGGAACCAGTCGGATATCAACTTTGACAGTTTTGAGAAATTTGACGGCTACAGCGACCGTATCAAAACCCACATCATTGACCGGGGCAACATGCCTTTGGCCAAACTGATTTATGACAAATACTGGAGCACGCCGGAGATCAACAGCGTCATGGCCAACTATCTGGTCGGTAAAGCTTATGCAGACGGTGGGCAGCGCCCTGGCCGTCCCATTGCCGACCCCGGGCCCAATCGGGTAGTCAAGCAGTTGACAACTGTGTTGTCGGGTGCCATGAGCCTGTATTCAAGCAGCTATCAATGGACCATCGTCGGCGGACCCACAGGTGCCAGTTTGACCAATGCCAGCAGCGTTCAGCCGACGTTAACTGTGCTTGCGCCCGGCAGTTACACCGTGCAACTGATCACGGGCAACGGCAGCAGTGTGAGCTCTGCAAGCTCTTTCACCTTGGTGGTGGATACGTCACTTTCATATGACCCCGTGGCGCTGCGTTTTAGCGACATCAAAGCCCTGTTGCAGGCAGGTGGGGGGCATTGCACCACTTGCCATCAGCCTGGAGGCAATGGTGCCGTAACGCCGCCCGTCTGGTACGCCAGTTATGACCGGGCAGGCACCGGCAATCCACTGGATTCAACCAATGACCATTGGCTGTACACCGAACTTAAGGGGCGCATCAACTTCACTGATTTGGTGGCAAGCCCCTTGCTGAGAAAACCTTCTGGCAACCATCACAACGGAGGCTTGCGGACAGGCTTTGACACCA
The DNA here is from genome assembly GCA_025360385.1 of Burkholderiales bacterium. Lineage (GTDB taxonomy): Bacteria > Pseudomonadota > Gammaproteobacteria > Burkholderiales > Burkholderiaceae_C > JANYCG01. The sequence goes on from JANYCG010000090.1 coordinate 5,036, forward strand.
GTCTTGCGCCGGGTGACGCAGGACGCATAGATTACGACAAATTCCTGGGCTGGATTCTGAATGGAGCGCCAGAAAATTGAGCGCCCTGGTTCCAGCGGCAGACTGTCAATTGCTTAGGTTCCATTGACCGAACCGTGACGGTTCGCTCTAAATGCAAATTGTCAGTAAGTACGCCGCGGTGCGTTATACCCGTCGCGTGAAAACACGATGGGCGAGCGTCGGCCCACCAGGGTTTCAATCAGCGACAGTTCCTGATCCGTATGATTGACAAACCCGGCCCTGCGGATATTGCTACCTGAGTTAGCGCCTGACGTGATGTAAAGCGGTTTGTCATGGTTGGTGGCGGCCACGGTTTCCGCGCTGGTCGGGTCGGCGGTGGCCTGCACTTCAGTCACGCCATAACAGGTGCAAAAATAGGTCAACTCAGGGTCAGACTCGACATAAAACCCGGTACCTCGAATACCAATCGTCGACGTAGACGTGCTGACCTTCATGGGGGAATTGCGCGATACCGACAAGAGCCGCCCGGTGACCATGCGCAGGCCCGCGATGATGGCTGAAGCGCTTGTGTTTTCCGGCGCTTCAATTTGCAGTTTGCTGTCCCCGCGCAAAATCATCGAGTGTGTGTTGACCACAAACACGACTTCGCTGTTGCGCGCGGTCTGCACGGTATCCCCAGGTTTGATCAGGGTTTGCAAGTTGGCGATTTGGTCATTCACGGTGACTTGCCCTGACAAGCCGTAGATGGATTGGCCCGGTGGCAATTTGGCTGGCCGACTGCCAAAAATGCTGAAACCCTGCGCCAGCGCGTCGGTGACAGCACTGGTGAACAAGCCCGCGCCAAGCGCCTGGATCAGCAGGCGTCGACGAGGGTCGTCGTAGTTGTCAAAGCGGTTCATGGCAGGGCCTTTCGGTTGACGATGTATGGCGCAAATCCTAGCACGAAACCATGATTTTAAGCCTCAAAAATGAGAATTAGTGCCGGATGTCCTTGTTAAATATACGTAAGAAGCTATTTATTACATAGCAGACCGCTACCGTGCCAAATTAAGCAGCCGCAACCGTTATGCCTTTGAACTCACCCGCGGCAATTTTTTTCTGCCACGCTGCCGGCCCGGTGATGTGCGCACTGGTGCCGCCCGAATCAACCGCTACCGTCACCGGCATGTCCACCACGTCGAATTCGTATATCGCTTCCATGCCCAGGTCAGCAAAGGCCACGACGCTTGCCGTTTTGATGGCCTTGCTCACCAGGTAAGCTGCGCCACCCACCGCCATCAGGTAGGCGCTTTTGTGTTTTTTAATGGCTTCAATTGCAAGCGGGCCACGCTCGGCCTTGCCAATCATAGAGATCAGGCCGGTTTGCGCCAACATCATTTCGGTGAAACTATCCATGCGGGTCGCGGTGGTGGGGCCTGCGGGGCCGACCGCCTCATCCCGCACCGGATCCACCGGGCCCACGTAGTAAATCACCCGGTTGGTGAAGTCAACCGGCAGTTTTTCGCCTTTGGCCAGCATGTCCTGGATGCGCTTGTGCGCGGCGTCGCGCCCGGTCAGCATCTTGCCGTTGAGCAGCAGGGTATCACCTGGTTTCCAGGCCGCCACCTCAGCCTTGGTCAGCGTGTTGAGGTTCACCTTTTTACTCTTCACATAGTCCGGCGTCCAGTGCACATTGGGCCAGCTATCCAAGCTTGGCGGCTCCAGATAGACAGGCCCGCTGCCGTCCATCACAAAGTGGGCGTGTCGGGTGGCGGCGCAGTTGGGGATCATGGCCACCGGCTTGCCAGCAGCATGCGTAGGGTACATGTTGATCTTGACATCCAGCACCGTGGTCAGCCCGCCAAGGCCTTGCGCACCTATGCCCAAGGCGTTGACTTTTTCATGCAACTCAAGGCGCAGCGCTTCGACTTTGCTCAGTGCAGCACCAGACGACGATTTGATCTGCAACTGGTACATGTCAATGTCCTCCATCAAGCTTTGTTTGGCCAGCAGCATGGCCTTTTCTGCCGTGCCGCCAATGCCAATGCCCAACATGCCCGGCGGACACCAGCCAGCGCCCATGGTGGGCACGGTTTTCAGCACCCAATCCACGATGGAGTCATTGGGGTTGAGCATCACCAGTTTGGACTTGTTCTCCGAGCCGCCGCCTTTGGCTGCCACCGTCACGTCCAGCCTGTCGCCCATGACCATTTCCACGTTGATCACTGCTGGCGTATTGTCTTTGGTGTTTTTGCGGTCAAACTGCGGGTCAGCAACGATGGAGGCGCGCAAGGTGTTGTCCGGGTGGTTGTAGCCCTGGCGCACACCTTCGTTCACCGCGTCGTCCAGGGTTCCGGTGAAGCCCTCAAGCCTCACATTCATGCCGATCTTCAAAAATACATTGACGATGCCGGTGTCCTGGCAAATCGGCCGATGGCCCTCGGCGCTCATCTTGCTGTTAGTCAAAATCTGCGCTATGGCATCTTTGGCAGCCGGGCTTTGCTCGCGTTCATATGCCCGCGCCAAATGGGCGATGTAGTCTGAAGGATGGTAATAGCTGATGTACTGCAATGCGGCAGCAATGGATTCGATCAGGTCGGCCTGTTTGATGGTGGTCATGGTTTTACGCAGTTCGAAGTGAGTCTTTTGGGGTAAATCGAGGATGCGTCCTCAATCGTTGTTGGCGCGGCCATCCAATTCTTTGGCGTCGTGGTCGGCGCGCTCCATCAGCTTGTCGGTGTAAGCAATGGCCATGGCGCTTAACAAAAAGGTCACGTGGATGATGGTCTGCCACATCAATACCTTCTCGGAGTAATTGGCGGCGTTAATGAAAGTTTTAAGCAAGTGGATGGACGAAATGCCAATGATCGCCGTGGCCAGTTTGACCTTCAACACACTCGCGTTGACGTGGCTCAGCCATTCGGGCTGGTCGGGGTGGTTTTCCAGATTCATGCGGCTTACAAAGGTTTCGTAGCCGCCCACGATGACCATGATCAGCAGGTTGGAGATCATCACCACATCAATCAGCGCCAACACCACCAACATGATCACTGTTTCATTCAGGGATTTGATGTTGGTGTCTGCATAACCAATGCTTTTAACCAGCGCATCAACGTCCGGCTGATTGCCGAATGCGGCCCCCACCAGGTGGTACAGCTCGATACCGAAGTGGAAAACGTACACGGCTTGCGCGGCAATCAAACCCAGGTAAAGCGGCATTTGCAGCCAGCGGCTGGCAAAAATAAAATTCGGCAGCGTACGCATGCCGTTGCCTGGGTTTTTGCGGTGAGATGTCATAATTTTCTGTGACCCATGAAGTTCAGGCTTGAATTGTAGAAGGGCTAATGTTCATGCACCGTCGCCCTGCGCCCTCATCCCATGAAAGTTCGCTCATTCACCATCATGCCAGACGGGGGCAAATGCAAAGCGGATCCGAATGAAATTTGCGACATCAACTCACCAGCCGTCAGTAGCATGTAAGTGCAAACCCGGATAGTTCAGCCCATGCAAAACTTAACTAAGGAGACAACACCATGAGTTCATCATCAACGGCAACGGTCGAATCTGTGCTAGTCGAAAACCGCGTTTTCCCGCCCAGCGCTGCCGTCCAGAAAGCCGCCCGAATATCCGGCATGGATGGCTACAACGCCTTGTGCGTAGAAGCCGAAAAAGACTTTGAAGGTTTCTGGGCCGAACTCGCCCGCGCCAACTTGGTCTGGAGCAAGCCCTTTTCCCGCACGCTGGACGAATCCAACGCACCGTTTTACAAATGGTTTGACGATGGCGAACTGAACGCTTCGGCCAATTGCCTGGACAAACATATGGGCACGCCGGTCGAAAATAAAACCGCCGTTATTTTTGAAGCCGATGACGGAGCCGTCACCAAAACGACCTTCAAAGAGCTGCTGGCCAAGGTGAGCCAATTCGCCAACGCGCTTAAGGCTGACGGCATCCAAAAAGGCGACCGGGTCCTGATCTACATGCCCATGACGCTCGAAGGCGTGGTGGCGATGCAGGCTTGCGCACGCATTGGCGCAACCCATAGCGTGGTGTTCGGCGGCTTTTCGGCCAAGGCGCTGCAGGATCGCGTCATCGATGCTGGTGCGGTGGCAGTCATCACCGCCAATTACCAGATGCGCGGCGGCAAAGAGTTGCCGCTGAAAGCTATCGTCGACGATGGCCTGGCCCTGGGCGGCTGCGATTCGATCAAGACAGTGTATGTGTACCAGCGCACCGCTACCGCCTGCAATATGGTGGTCGGGCGCGACAAGACGTTTGCCCAAGCGCTCGCAGGCCAAAGCGCCACGTGCGCGCCAGTGCCAGTGGGCGCGGAGCACCCGTTGTTCATTCTCTACACCTCAGGCTCGACAGGCAAGCCCAAGGGTGTGCAGCATTCCACGGGAGGTTACCTGCTGTGGGCCAAACTCACAATGGACTGGACCTTTGATTTGCGTCCGTCTGACATCTTCTGGTGTACCGCCGACATCGGCTGGATTACCGGACACACTTATGTGGCCTATGGCCCGCTTGCAGCGGGTGCTACACAAATAATATTTGAAGGAGTGCCAACCTTCCCGAACGCCGGGCGCTTTTGGCAGATGATCGAGCGCCACAAATGCACTATTTTCTACACCGCGCCGACTGCCATCCGTTCCCTCATCAAGTCGGCGGAAAGTGATGAAAAAGTGCATCCCGCGCGTTCGGACTTGAGCAGCTTGCGCATCCTCGGTACGGTGGGCGAACCCATCAACCCCGAGGCCTGGATGTGGTACCACAAACATGTAGGCGGCGAGCGTTGCCCAATTGTCGACACCTTCTGGCAGACCGAAACGGGTGGCCACGTGATCACGCCTCTGCCTGGTGCGACGCCGCTGGTGCCCGGCAGTTGCACCTTGCCGTTGCCCGGCATCATGGCCGCCATCGTTGATGAGGTCGGTCAGGACATCCCGAATGGCACGGGTGGCATTTTGGTCATCAAGCGCCCCTGGCCCAGCATGATCCGCACCATTTGGAACGACCCCGAGCGCTTCAAGAAGGCCTATTTCCCCGAAGAGATGGGTGGCAAATACTACCTGGCGGGCGACGGCGCAGTACGCAGCTCAGATCGGGGCTATTTCAGAATCACCGGGCGCATCGACGACGTGCTCAACGTCTCTGGCCACCGCATGGGCACCATGGAAATCGAGTCCGCCCTGGTGTCGTGCGCCCACCTGGTAGCCGAGGCCGCAGTCGTGGGGCGGCCCGACGATTTAACCGGAGAGGCCATCTGCGCCTTCGTTGTGCTCAAACGTGCGCGCCCCGATGCTGCAGAAGGCAAACTCATCGCCAAGGAGCTGCGCGACTGGGTCGCCAAAGAAATCGGCCCGATTGCCAAACCCAAAGACATCCGTTTTGGGGAGAACCTGCCTAAAACCCGCAGCGGCAAAATTATGCGGCGGCTTTTGCGCTCCATTGCCAAAGGCGAGGCAGTGACGCAGGACACGTCCACGCTGGAGAATCCTGCGATTCTGGATCAATTGGGGCAGGCATATTAGGCGTGGCGTTGCGTTACGACGCGTCAGCACGCGCCGGTACTACGGTTGCGCGAGTTTGGCGATTAAATTAAGTTATTTAAATTACTTAAAAACCTTGTTTAATTTTTATTAAAATAAAATTATTGTTTAAAATATAGTCAATTTTTACCTATATTTGATAGCATACTATGCTTTATTTGTGGGGACTACAGCCATAAAAAAAGCCCGCTCAAAGCGGGCTTTTGTTTTTAGATAAATAATTGTTATTTAGCAGCCAACACCCAAGCCGCGAGCTTTTTGGCCTCGGCCTCATTGACTTGCGCATTGGCGGGCATGGGGACGGCACCCCAAACGCCTGAACCACCCTTGAGGATTTTGGCCGCCAATTTGTCCACAGCGCCTTTGTCGCTCGCGTATTTGGCGGCGACCTCTTTGTAGGCGGGTCCCACCAGTTTTTTGTCGACGGCGTGACATGCCATGCAGTTTTTGGACGTTGCCAAGGCGAGGTCAGCAAAGGCAGGGGCCGCCGAAAGCAACACGACGGCAGCCGTAAGTTGACTCAGAACGTTGAAAGTAAGGCTGGATTTCATGGTGATCCTCAAGGAGTTTGGGTTACATTGCTTCAACGCGATTGTAGGGATAGCGGTTGACGCTGAGTTGGCGCAAGACCGGCTCGACCGATCAAACTTGAGACAATTTACCGGAGATGGACATGTACATGGTGGGATTAGGCTTGGTGCTGATGGTCATGAAATACCTCGACGTGGGGCCGGTCGGCAAATGGGACTGGTGGGTGGTGCTGATCCCGTTTGGGTTGGCGATCGCCTGGTGGAGTTGGGCCGACGCCTCGGGTTGGACCAAACGCAAGGCCATGGACCGTGAAAATGCGCGCAAACAAGCCCGGCTGGACAAACAAAAACTGGCAATTGGCACCCTGCAGCCCAAGAAGCGCAAATAGGCGGGACGTGCCTGCAACAAAAAGGTGCCCAGGTGCCTTTTTTAGGGTTGAACGACCTCAGAAATCGTCCAGAACCGCGCCTTTGCTGGCGGTTGATGCATTGAAGGCAAACTTGGCCTGAACACCGCGGATATACCGTGGCTTGGGTGCCACCCAGCCCACTTTGCGTCGGGCAATCTCGGCATCATCGACATTGAGTTCAAGCTTCAAGGCAAGCGAGTCAATTGTGACCGAGTCGCCTTCCTGAATAAACGCGATCAGCCCGCCCACCGCGGCCTCCGGTGCCACGTGGCCCACCACCATGCCCCAAGTGCCGCCCGAGAAGCGGCCATCGGTGATCAAGCCGACGCTTTCACCCAGGCCCGCACCGATCAGAGCGCCCGTTGGGGCCAACATTTCAGGCATGCCGGGCCCGCCCTTGGGGCCGAGGTAACGCAAGACCATCACGTCACCCGCGACAATTTTTCCGGCCAAAATCGCCGCCAATGCAGACTGCTCGTCGTCAAACACCCGCGCGGGGCCGGTCATCACTGGCTTTTTCAAGCCTGTGATTTTGGCCACGCAGCCCTCTGGTGACAGATTGCCTTTGAGGATGGCCAGGTGGCCCTGTTTGTACATCGGATTGTCGATGGGGCGGATCACGTTCTGCGAAGCAGCGGGCGTGTCTGGCAGGTCTTTCAACACCTCGGCAATGGTTTGCCCGCTGATGGTGAGGCAGTCGCCGTGCAGCAGGCCAGCCGCCAGCAGCGTCTTCATGACTTGGGGAATGCCGCCTGCCAAGTGCAAGTCCACGGCCAGATATTTGCCCGAGGGTTTGAGGTCGCACAGGACCGGGGTTTTGACACGCACACGCTCGAAGTCATCAATCGTGAACGGCACCTGGGCCGCGTGGGCAATGGCCAGAAAGTGCAGGACGGCATTGGTCGATCCACCGGTCGCCATGATCACGGCCACGGCGTTTTCCAGAGATTTCCTGGTGACGATGTCGCGCGGTTTGATGTCTTTTTTGATAGCCTCAATCAGCACTTTGGCCGATTCTTTGGCTGAATTCAATTTTTCGTCATGAGGGTTGGCCATGGTTGACGAATAGGGCAGTGAAAGCCCCAGCGCCTCGAAGGCTGATGACATGGTGTTGGCTGTGTACATGCCGCCACAGGAGCCCGTTCCAGGAACTGCGCGGCGCTCGATTTGCAGCAAGTCTTCATCGCTCATGTTGCCAGCGGCATTTTGGCCCACAGCCTCAAACACGCTGACGATGTTGATGTCTTGCCCTTTGTAGTGGCCAGGCAGGATCGTGCCGCCGTAAACATAAATCGAAGGCACATTGGCGCGCAACATGCCCATCATGCCGCCCGGCATATTCTTGTCGCAGCCGCCCACCACCAACACGCCGTCCATCCATTGGCCCTGCACGCAGGTTTCGATGCAGTCGCTGATGACTTCGCGCGACACCAGCGAATATTTCATACCCTCGGTGCCCATGGCCATGCCGTCGGAAATCGTCGGTGTGCCAAAAATCTGCGCGTTCCCGCCAGCCTCTTCAATACCGGCCACTGCCGCGTCCGCCAGCTTTTGCAGACCGGAGTTGCAAGGCGTGATCGTGCTGTGCCCGTTGGCCACACCCACCATCGGCTTTTTGAAATCAGCCGCCTCGTACCCCATGGCGTAATACATGGAGCGGTTGGGCGCCCGAGCCTTGCCTTCAGTGATGTTTTTGCTGCGCGGGTTCAGAATGACAGGTTTGATGTCCATGGGAGATTCGGGTTAGAGGTTGGAATGTTTGCCCGCCGTGCTTCGACGCCTGACCTTGGGCAAGATTGAGAGTTTATCGCGTTGACGAGTGTCGGTGCATGGGATTCGTTGGTGTGCGGTGTTCAGGGACGATCACGACGCCATAGAACAAAAAAACCCCGCTTTGGCGGGGTTTTGTCGTGTTGCCCGGCGCAACTATCGGCGGCGCCATGTCAGGGCCAGCAGGCCCAAGCCCAATAGCGCCAAACTGTCAGGCTCCGGCACCTCACCCCCCTGGAAGCCGCCACCTGTGGGCGCAGTCAGGCGCAACACGCTGTCTGTTTGGGTGAACAATAAAGTTCCGTTGTTGCCATCCACTGTGACAAAGTCGCCGCGCGAGCCACCTTGCACCAGCTTGGTTTGTACTTTGGTGATGAGGTCGATTTCAAACAATTCACCGCTGTTGGTATTGGCAAAAATATTGCCCGCCAACGAGCCGGAACCCAAGGCCGTACCGTCCACACCGCCAGGGATGCCGCCTGAGAAGAACACCATGTTTTTGGTGGTGGTGTCAAACCCCAAGATTTGGCCGCCGCTGGCCGCATAAAGTGTTTTGCCGTCGGCAGATAAAGTCAAGCCATCGGCACCGACATTGACGAATGGCGTTGCCGTCAACGCGACGGGATCCAAATCCCAAATGGTGCTGAATACGTCTGACACAAACAGGCGCCCTGTCGCCGGATTGCCCACGATGCCCGTCGTGAGACTGCCTATGATTGGGCCAATATTGCCAATGAAATTGCCGCTGCTGTCAATTTCAACCACTCGGCCATTGGCTTGACGGGCGAGAAAAAACCGCCCGCTGACGGTGGCCAGGCCCGCTGGGTCGTTGCCACCGTAATTGGAGCCAGCCAACGCGCCGCCACTCCAGGCTTGCCCATCGACATCGCTGAAGACCTTGATTTCACCGGTCGCGTATCCGGTGACCATGATCGTGCCACCGGTCGCGTTGAGCACGCCGACTGGACCCACGCTTCCGTTCGAAGGGATTCGATCGACAAATGTCGAAAGGCCAAACCCGGCTGTCACTGCTGCGGCAGTCAAAACCGCCGCTGCGTGCGCCGCGCCACTGAATGCCGCCAGCGCGAAAAAGCTGGTGGCGACAACAACTTTTGTTGTCTGGCGAAACGATTTCGTGACGGATTGAAAAAAAGGTTTCATGAGTTTTTCTCCTGCATGCAATGAAAAAATTGACAAATATCCCAAAAATGACGATGGCACTAAAAATAAGCAATTTTCAGGCCATTGCAGCTTTAATCAAGCAATTCAAAGACTTACGAAACAGATGAAGTTTTGGCGCTGGGGCAATGTTAAGCAATCCGACAGAATCACCTCACTCGTGGAGGATTGTGTGAACAATGCCTGAGAGAAAAATCGAATGATGTCGCCGCCCATGCTTGCAGCTTTTGACCGCAATTCACGGGCAAGTGTATGGATCAGGCTGATCGCCGCGTCAACGGGTCTTTTAGAACTTGCCGTTGACCAGGTACATGGCGATCCAAGGTTGCCAGATGATGAGGGCGAGTCCCACAATCATCAAGGCGATAAAGGGGATGGCGGCGGCAGTCAGGGTGCCGAGCTTTTCCTTAAATGCCGTCATGCCAATAAGCAGGTTCAGGCCCAACGGGGGTAGCAGGTAGCCAATTTCAAGGTTGTGGATCATGATGATGCCAAAGAACACCTTGTCATAGCCATAGGCCATTGCCACCGGCGTCAGCAGAGGGCCCAGAATGAGCAGCGCTTCCGTGGTTGTCATCAGGCAGCTGACAACCAGCAACAGAGCATTGACAGCGATCATGAAGCTGACGGGTCCGGAGAACCAGCTTTGCATCAGATGCACCATCTGCTCAGGTATTCGCTGTTCCGTCAGCACCAGCGACAAGCTCAAGGCGATGGCCAGCAGCGGGAACAGCGAGCCTGCCATCTTGGCGGCGTTCACGACAACCTGCTCAAGGTCGCCGAATTTCACTTCCTTGTGGACGTAGATTTCCACGACTATGGCATACAGCAAAGCGATGGCCGCCGACTCCACGGTCGTGAAATAGCCAGAATAAATTCCCCCCAGCAACAGCACCGGCATCGCGAGCGCGAACACGCCAGAGCGCATGGCGCTTTTGAACTCAAGCCAATTAAAAGGCGTTGTTTTCAAGTGCCGGTTCGTCCACATGGAATAGCCCGAGAACAGGCCGACCAGAAGCAAACCTGGCAACAAACCTGCAATGAAGAGGTCTACGATGGATGCCTCAGTCACCAGGCCAAAGATGATCAGTGGTATCGCGGGAGGCAGCACGACGCCCAATGAACCCCCGGCCAAAACAGCGCCGAGTGCGAATTTCTTGCCGTACCCGGCGTCCAGCATCGCCGGGTACATCACTGATCCGATGGCTAGCATCGTCACCACGGAAGAGCCCGAGATGGCCGAGAAGACCATGCTTGCCAGAATGCAGGAAACCCCTAGTCCCCCTGGTATCTGGCACGTCAGCGATGCCGCGATGCGGATAAGGCGTTTGGCGGTTGAACCCCGGGTCATCAATCCACCACATAACATGAACAGCGGTATTGCCAGAATCATTTCCTTGTCCAGCGAAACCCACATGTCTTCAATGATGTAGTCGAAGTGCCCTTTGCCCCAGGCGAAATGCATAAAGGCGCAGGCGCCCAGCAGGAGCACGATCAAAGGCTGGCGCAAGGTGAGCGCTACCAGCACCAAGGCCAGAAGCATGAGTCCATAGGTCATTCGGGTCTACTCCTGGAATTCAGGTGGCTGGGGGCGTAGCGCCGGATAGGCGGCGAAAAAGAAGTAGCGCACCGATGCTGACAGGAAGCCCAGCGGAATGGCGATCTGGAACGGCCAGACCGGAAGGTTGAAGGCCTGTGCACGCAGGCCCGTGGACATGGAGGACGCGACAAACACGTAACCGTAGTACGCGACGCCAACCATGAACAGGCCGGTCAGCAGATCCGCGAGGCGATCCATGTGCGGTCCCCAGGCCTTGGGAACCCAGCCAAAGCCGACACGCGGGATCAAGTGGCTGCCAGTGGCTGTGGCGATTCCGATGCCGCAGAAGCTGGCCAGCACCAGCGCATAGACCGATGCCTTCTGGGCGCCATAAAGCCCAGTAGCGCCCTTGATGTCCAGCGCCTTGAAGATGGGCCCCAGCAGTTCACGGCCCATGACATCCAGCACCAGCAACGTGGCGATCAGCCCGTAGGCAGCCACCACGACCACGCACTCGGCCCGGTGCCAGCGGCGCGTAAAACTATGCGCCCACAACGGGGCTGTCGCCGCAGGTGCTGGCGGCAAAATGGCGGATGCGCTCATGGCCTACTTGGCGCAGGCCTTGCGGCCAGCTTCCATCAGAGCAAAAAATTTGTCGGATTCTCCGCCGGTTTCCTTCACGATTTGCGGGTACACGGATTCAAGTTGCTTGCGCCACGCGGCGCGCTGCTCAGGTGTCATGGTGGCGATCTGGCCGCCGCCCTTCTCATGCATGCCGTACAGGGTGTTTTCAAAACCGCGCACTTCAGTCCGGTATTTGGCCGAACTGTGGCGCGCGACAGCCCGCACCAGCGCTTCGCGATGCTCCGGGCTGAGTTTGTCGAATGTGGCCTTGTTCATCAGCGTCAGGCCGGGAGAGTCATACAACGCGGCACGGGTTGCTGTTGTAGCGACCTTGTTCAACCCCATGGGGAGCGCGCTGGTGATGGTGGTCATCACCACTTCGGCCAGGCCGGTCTGGATGGCCGGGATCCACTCAGGCAATCCCATCGGGTTCGGATTGGCGCTTAGCGATGCATAAAACAGGGCCTGAGTTTTGTTGGCATAACTGATGGCTTTCACGCCGGCCAGGTCCTTGGGGTTCACGTAAGCTTTTTTGCCAAAGAAATCAATCGTGCCCACTTCAGTCCAGCCGAGGAACTGCACTCCTTTTTTGGCGTACATCTCGGTGATGGGTTTGCTGAGATGGCTATCGAGCACGCAGTCAAGCTCTTCGTTGTTCTTAAAGTAAAACGGCATCACCACCAGGCCAAGCTCAGGCACCAGCAGCGCTGCCGAACCAGACGAGTAGCCACCCATCTCAATGCGCCCGCGCGCAACCTGCTGCACCGTGTCCTGCTCGCTGCCTAGCTGCGACGCGAAAAATGGCGACACCTTGAGCTCGCCCTTGCTCTCTTCTTCCACATCCTTAGCAAACCGGTTGATCTGCATCACCCAGGGGTTGCCGGCCGGCGGTGCCCCGGAGCTGTAACGCAGCTCAATGGGTTTTTTGTCCTGCGCGTTGGCGAGCCCAGCGGCGCTGGCCAGACTGATTGCCGCGAGAACGGCAGAAAAAATCGTGCTCTTCTTCATGGGTTTGTCTCCTGTTGAATTTAAATCTCGGTTTGATGCAGGACTCAACCCAAAGGGTCGAATACTTACCTTGCGGTTTATATCAGCACGGCGGCGCTTCAACCGCTATCGTTTGTACTGGGTTTCGTATTGGCGCAGACACCCCGGCGACAGCGTTTCACCCGCCAACCACCCGCCTATTTGGCGCATGCTTTGCGGCCCGACTCCATCAGCGCGAAAAATGCCTCGGCACCGCCACCGGTTTCCTTGACGAGCTGCGGGTACATTGATTCAACCGCCTTGCGCCAAACGTCGCGCTGCTCCTGTGTCACAGTGACGATCTGGCCGCCGGCTTTTTCGTGCATGCCGTACAAAACGTTTTCAAAGCCACGGACTTCGGCGCGCATTTTTGTCGGTGGGTTGCGTGCGGTGGCCCGCACCAGGGCATCTTGCTGCTCTTTGCTCAACCTGTCGAAGGCGGCCTTGTTCATCAAGGTCAACGAGGGTGAGTCATAGAGGCCGATGCGGGTTGCCACAGGCGCCACTTTGGTCAAGCCGGAGGGCAAAGCAAAGGTGATCGGCGAGCCGATGACTTCAATCAAACCGGTTTGGATTGACGGAATCCATTCCGGCAAGCCCAGTGGAATGGCGTTGGCTCCCAAAGCCCGGTTGTAAAGTTCGAACGATTTATTGGCATAACCACCCGCTTTGATACCCTTCGCGTCGTTCGGGGAGGTGTAGGCTTTTTTGCCAAAATAGTCGATGGTGCCCACTTCAGCCCAGCCCATAAATTGGACGCCTTTTTTGGCATACAAGTCACTCACCATTTTGGTCAAATGCTCGTCCAGAACACAATCGAGTTCAGCCGTGTTTTTAAAATAAAACGGCATGATCAGCAAAGCGATCTCAGGCACCAACAGCGCTGCGGACCCGGACGAATAACCTCCCATATCGATGCGGCCTCGCGCCACCTGTTGCACCGTGTCCTGCTCACTGCCCAATTGGGATGCAAAAAACGGCACAATTTTGAGTTCGCCCTTGCTCTCTTCCTCCACGTCTTTGACCATGCGATTGATCTGCATGACCCACGGGTTGCCCGATGGTGGAGCGCCCGAGCTGTAGCGCAATTCGATGGGTTTTTTGTCTTGCGCCATTGCGCCGCCGGCACATGCAAGTCCCAGGGTGGCCAGAACGACAGATGTAATCAAGCAGGGTTTCATCGCGTATCTCCGGTTGAGCCAGGCATCGAACCTGGCCAATGGCTGAGCCATCCCGTTATAGCAGCGGGGCTACCAATCCCTGACAGGGTTTACCTGTGGCGAACATCATCGGTATCAAAAATATAGCTAACTATCCATATTTAACGGGGACATTCGGTAATTTTTAATTGCCAAGGCGGCATTTTTGACCAAATCCGGCCCATGGTAGATCAAACCGGTGTAAATCTGCACCAGGTCGGCCCCAGCCTTGATTTTGCTCAATGCGTCGGCAGCACTCATGATGCCGCCTACACCCACGATGGGAAAGCCTTTGCCCAGAGCGCGGCGCAGTTGCGCAATCACCCGGTTGCTTATCTCCAGCAAGGGTGCGCCACTCAGCCCACCGGCTTCTTCGCTGTGTTTGAGGCCTTTGATGGCATCGCGGCTGAGCGTGGTATTGGTGGCCACCACGCCATCCATGCCATGGCGCTGCAGGGTCGCGGCGATGATGTTGACTTGGGCTTCATCCAGATCTGGCGCGATTTTGACGAACACCGGAACGCGTTTTTGATGCTGCTGGGCCAGGGCTTCGCGCCTTTGGGCAAGGGCGCCCAACAGCCCATCCAGCGCTTCGTCGTTTTGCAGGGCGCGCAGGTTTTTGGTATTGGGGCTGGAGATGTTGACTGTCACGTAATCGGCGTGCGGGTAAACGCCTGCCAGGCCAATCAGGTAGTCGTCAGTGGCCCGCTCGATGGGAGTAGCCGCGTTTTTCCCGATGTTGAGGCCCAGCAGCATGACACTGGATTTTTGCTGGCGCGAAGACGCGCCTTGCACGTTACGGATGAAGGCGTCCAGGCCGTCGTTGTTGAACCCCAGACGGTTGATCAGCGCCTGTGCGGCGGGCAGGCGGAACATGCGTGGCTTGGGGTTGCCGCTTTGCGCCAGCGGTGTCACCGTGCCCACCTCGATGAAGCCAAAACCCATGGCACCCAGGCCGTCAATGCAGCGGGCGTTTTTGTCCAGGCCTGCCGCCAGGCCCACCCGGTTGGGGAACTTCAGGCCCGCCAGAATGATGGGGTCGTCCACGCGCGCGTTGCAATAGGCCCATTCCAGCGGCGTACCCTGGACGACCGCCAGGCCGTGGATGGTCAGGTCATGGGCGACCTCTGGATCCAGGCCGAATAAAAAGGGGCGGGCGAGGGCGTAAGGGAGCAAGGCCATGGGAAAATTGAAACTTGAATCAAAAAGTGGATTGTCTCAAATGACGAAAATGACCCAAGACGAACTCAAAACCCAGGTGGGCCAAGCCGCCCTGCGCTATGTCGTCAAAGGCGACATCGTTGGCGTGGGCACCGGCTCGACAGTGAACAAATTCATCGAGGCGCTGGCCTCCGTCAAAGGCGACATCAAAGGCGCGGTCTCCAGTTCAGAGGCCAGCACAGTCAGGCTCAAAGCGCTGGGCATCCCGGTGTTTGACGCCAATGCAGTGGGAGAACTGGCGGTTTACATTGACGGAGCCGATGAAATTGACGGCCAGGGCAACATGGTCAAAGGCGGCGGCGCGGCGCTCACTCGCGAGAAAATTGTGGCCGCCCAGTCGCGCCAATTCGTCTGCATTGCGGACGAGTCAAAACGGGTGCAGACCTTGGGCAAATTTCCCTTGCCGGTTGAAGTGGTGCCCATGGCGACGGCGCGTTTGATCCGCCAGTTTGCGGGCATTGGCGGCACGGCGGTTGTCAGGCTCAAAGACGGCCAGCCCCTTGTCACCGACAACGGCTTACACCTGATCGACGTGACCGGCCTTCAGCTCAGTGATCCACTCGCGTTTGAAACCCAGGTAAGCCAGTGGCCAGGCGTTTTAACCGTGGGCGTGTTCGCGCAGCAAAGGGCGCAGGTGTGTTTGCTGGGCACCGCCAGCGGCGTTGAAACGCTGACTTTCAAATAAGCCCATCTCAGAAAGAAGGCCAACTCAGAAAGAAGGCCAACTCAGAAATAAGGCCAACTCAGAAATAAGGCCAACTCAGCCCGCCCGCCCTTAAAACCGGATCCCGGTCGGGTTGTCTGCCGGTGGGGCGGGGGGCGGTGGTGCCACGCGTGGCGCTGGGCTTGCCGCAGCCTGGCTTTCACTTTCAGCCTGCGCACCGGGGGCCGCGGGGCTTTGCACGGCCACCAGCGGCGCGGCAGGCGGGTTGCGGTAGTTGCCGGGCAACTTTGAACTGGGCGGGTAACCCGCAGCGTCCAGGAATTGCGTCCATTCTGTGTCAGAGTAGCCCTTGATTTTTTGCCCGCCAATGGTCAAAAACGGCAAGGAGCTGTCGCCGGCAATCCGGGCCAGCGCTTCGTTGTCGTCGCTGGTGGTGATGGTGCGCTCAGAAAACGGGATGCCGCGGCTGGCCAGCAGGTTGCGCCCGTTGGCGCAGGGCGTGCACGTGGCCGCGCTGTACAGCGTGACCGGGAAACGCGTCGCCACGGCACGCAGTTCAAACGGCAAGGTGTTGCTCGCCAGCTCAAGCGGTTTGCCGCTTTTGCTGGTGGCTGTGACGTTTTGGCTCGCAGCCGTGGTCGCCGGTGGTTTGTCAGAAAACGTGATTTTGCCGTCTGCACCGACGATGCGAAAGACCGTTTGCGCACTTAGGGACGGCACCGCGCTCATGGCGAGCAAGGCCAGCAGCCAGGATACCGACAGGCCAGCGGTGTGAAGTGCATATTGTTTCATCAAGGTATTCCTTTTTCAATCAGGCAGAAACCATGCCCTGGTGCCGCAACAAGGCGTCCAGCGTCGGCTCGCGGCCCCGGAAGGCCTTGAACGACTCGATGGCAGGGCGGCTGCCGCCTGCCTCCAGAATGGCGTGACGGTATTTTCTACCCGTTTCGATATTTGGCAAGCCGTTGTTACCAGCGGTTTCTTCAAACGCCGCGTAGGCATCAGCGCTTAACACTTCAGCCCATTTGTAGCTGTAGTAACCGGCCGCATAACCGCCCGCAAAAATGTGGCTGAAAGTGTGGACGCTGCGCGACCATGGCGGCGGCTGGATCACGGCGACCTCGTGCCGCACGGCGTTGAGCAAGGGCATGAAGTCGTCATCCGGGGCATGGGCGGTGTGCAGCAACATGTCAAACAGCGACAACTCGATTTGCCGCACCGTCTGCATGCCGCTCTGGAAGTTTTTGGCGGCCAGCATTTTGTCGAACAGCCCGCGTGGCAGGGGCGCCCCCGTGTCCACATGCGAGGTCATGTGTCTGAGCACATCCCATTCCCAGCAGAAATTCTCCATGAACTGGCTGGGCAACTCGACGGCATCCCACTCCACGCCGCTGATGCCCGAGACATCGCGTTCATTCACCAGCGTGAGCATGTGGTGCAGGCCATGGCCGAATTCGTGGAACAGCGTGGTCACGTCATCGTGCGTCAGCAGGGCTGGTTTTTTGACGCCGTCCACCTCAACGCCGTCGGCAAAATTGCAGACCAGGTGGGCCACCGGGGTTTGCAAAACGCCATTGTCCGGGCGCAGCCAACGCGAGCGTGCATCGTCCATCCAGGCACCGCCAAGTTTGCCGTTGCGGGCGGTCGGGTCCAGGTAAAACTGACCCACCAGAGCGGGGCCCCGTTCGGTCTGGCGTTCAATGCGGTAAAACGCCGCGCCTGGGTTCCACACTGGGGCGCTGTCCTGGCGGATCGACACCTCAAACAGGGTCTCCACAATTTTGAACAGGCCAGCCAACACTTTGGGTGCCGTGAAATATTGTTTGACGTCCTGCTCGCTGAATGCGTAACGCGCCTCTTTGAGCTTCTCGCTGACAAAAGACCAGTCCCAGGGTTGCGGGTCTGCCAGGCCCAAATGTTGGGCGGCAAACTCACGCAGATCCGCCAGGTCTTTTTCGGCAAAAGGTTTTGCTTTGGCTGCCAAATCACGCAGAAAGCTGATGACCTGGGTGGGCGAATGGGCCATTTTGGGCACCAACGAGAGCTCGCCAAAATTCGCATAACCCAACAGTTGGGCCTCTTCCAGACGCAGCGCCAAAATCTCGTGGATCAAGGCGGAATTGTCGAATTTGGCGGCGTCGGGCGCAGCCTGGTCGGACGCGCGGGTGACGTGGGCGCGGTACAGGGTTTCACGCAGTTCGCTGCTTTTGGCAAACTGCATGATGGGCAGGTAACAGGGCATTTTCAGGCTGAGTTTGTAGAGGGCCTTGCCATTTGCCTTGCCGTTCGCCGTGGCGTTTGCCGTGGCGTTTGCATCCGACGGCGATTGGCCTCGGTCTGCGCCCGCCTTAGCGGCTGCCAAGGCCGTTTGAACCACGTCTTGCGGCACGCCATCCAGCTCGTCCAGCGTCGCGTAGTACGCAAAGGCGTCGGTTGCATCCAGCGCGTTTTCGCTGAACTTCTGGCTCAATTCAGCTTGCCGCTCCTGGATGGCGGCAAAACGCTCACGGGCCGCGCCGACAAGCTCCGCGCCACCCAGCACAAAATTGCGCACAGCATTTTTGTGGGCCTGCTTTTGCTCGGCATTGAGCGTGGCGACGTCTATGTTTTTGTATTTGGCGTAGAGCTGCTCGTTGGCGCCCAGGCGAGTGAAATATTCGGTGATTTTGGGCAGCGCTTCGTTGTAGGCGGCGCGTAACTCGGGCGTGTCGGCCACGGCGTTGAGGTGGCTCACTGCACCCCAGGCGCGGCCGAGTTTTTCAGTGGCGACATCCAGCACCTTGGCAATCGCCGTCCATTGCGCGGGGAAGTCGTCGGCGGTGACGCTGGCGAGAGCGACTTCAGCCTGCGCCAGCAACGCGTCCACGGCGGGGCCGACATGGGTGGGCTGGATTTGGTCAAACAGTGGGAGATCGGCAGAGTCGAGCAGGGGATTGTTCATGGCTTGTATTTTGCCTCGAAGCCGGGGAATTCAAGGCGCTCGACGTGGTTTCTGTACGCTGCTAAAAAAATAGCAAGCTATGCAGTATTGACGGGAACTTTAGAGGGTTTTAGCCTCATCTAACCTCTTTCAGCCGCCTCAAGCGTGTTCACCAGCAACATTGTGATCGTCATGGGGCCAACCCCGCCCGGCACCGGGGTGATCCAGCCTGCGACTTCTTTGACCGCTTCAAAATCCACGTCGCCGCAGAGTTTGCCCAGTGCGTTGCGGTTCATGCCCACGTCGATCACCACCGCGCCGGGCTTGACCATGTCAGCCGTCAGCGTGTTGCGTTTGCCCACGGCGGCAACGACCACGTCAGCTTGCAAGGTGTGGTTTTTGAGGTTTTGCGTGGCGCTGTGGCAGACCGTGACCGTGGCATTTTTTTGCAGCAGCATCAAGGCCATGGGCTTGCCCACGTTGTTGCTGCGACCGATCACCACGGCGTGTTTGCCTTTGAGGTCAATGCCGGTACTTTCGATCAGCTTGATGCAGCCGTAGGGCGTGCAGGACCAGAAACCCGGCGTGCCCGTCATCAAGGCACCGGCGCTGGCGACGTGGAAACCGTCGACATCTTTGGCGGGTGAAATCGACTCGATCACCCGGTGGGCGTCAATGTGCTGGGGCAGGGGCAGTTGCACCAGAATGCCATGGATCGCCGGGTCGGCGTTCAACGCCTGGACCCGCGCCAGCAGTGCCGCTTCGGACAAGTTTGCGTCGTATTTTTCGAGCACCGAAAACACCCCCGTGTCTTGGCAAGCCTGCACCTTGTTGCGCACATACACCTGGCTGGCCGGGTCGTCGCCCACCAGCACCACGGCCAGGCCCGGTGAGATGCCGCGCAGCTTGAGCGCTGTGACGCGTTGGGCCACTTCAAGGCGCAGGTGCCTGGACAAAGCGCTGCCGTCGATCAATTGAGCTGTCACGGGTCGAATGCGAGGTAAAACCGCTCTATGTTCCCGTCAAATGGACATAGTTAGCTATATATTTGATAGTTCGAACGGCGATGGGGACAGCGTTCAGGGTTTTGGGCTGTTCTGGCCCAAGGCGATTTTCAGCAAATCGGCGACCGTGTTGGCGTTGAGTTTTTCCATGATGTTGGCGCGGTGCGCTTCCACCGTTTTGATGCTGATGCCCAAGTCGTCGGCAATCTGCTTGTTCAGCCGCCCGGCGACGATGCGCTCCAGCACCTGCGATTCGCGCAGCGTCAGCTTGGACAGCAGGGCGTCGCGGCTGGCGGATTGCTGGTGTTCGGCAAAGGTGACTTTGGCGTGCGCCAGCATGCGCTCAACCAGGCCGACCAGTTGCTCTTCTTTGAAGGGTTTCTGGATGAAATCCATGGCGCCCTTTTTCATCGTGTCCACGGCCATCGGTACGTCGCCATGGCCGGTGATGAACACGATGGGCAGGGGTGAGCGCAGGTCGGTCAGCTTGTTTTGCAGCTCGAGCCCCGTCATGCCGCCCATGCGGATGTCGACGATCAGGCAGGCCACTTCGCGTGCGTCGTAACGGCTTAAAAACGATTCGGCTGAATCAAAGCAGCGCACCCGGTAGTCTTTGCCTTCGAGCAGCCACTGCAGCGAGTCACGCACGGCCTCGTCGTCGTCCACGACATAAACAGTGCCTTTTTTCGGAATCAAGCTCATTCGGTTTACCCTGGGGTCTTTAACTGTTTTCGGGCTGACGCCAGCGCAGAAGGCGCTGGCGGGGCTGGCTCGGCGCAGGGTATCCAGAAGGAGAAACAGCAGCCTGAGACATCGCTACCATTGTAAAGGTTCTCGGCTTTCATCCGCCCTTGGTGCGACTCGACGATGGAGCGGCACAAGGACAGACCAATGCCCATGCCATGCGCCTTGGTGGAAAAGAACGCCTCATACAGGCGCTGCATGACTTCCGGTGCCAGGCCGGCACCCGAGTCGTGTACGGCAAACTCAACCACCGGGATGTTGTCGACGCGTTTTTGTGCGACCCGCAGCACAACGCTGCGACGTGCGGTGGGACGGGCCGCCGAGTCCACCGATTCAGCCCCGTTTTTGAGCAGGTTGACCAGCACCTGCTCGATCAGGATCGGGTCTACCAGCAACTTGGGCAGGCGGTGCGCCAGGTGGTGCGTCAGGCGCACATTGCGCCGCCGCAGTTCAATTTCTGCCAGCTCGAGGGCTTCATTGACCATGCCATGCACGTCCGACAGGGTGCGGTTGGGTTCACTGCGTTTGACGAAGGAGCGGATGCGCTGGATGATCTGGCCCGCGCGCTGGGCTTGCTTGGCGGTTTTGTCCAGCGCTTTGAGCAAGTCTTCTTCCGAAATCTGCTTGCCCCGGATGCGCGTCACCATGCCATTGCAGTAGTTGTTGATGGCGGTCAGCGGCTGGTTCAGCTCATGGGCCACGCTGGAGGCCATCTCGCCCATGGTGATTAGGCGGCTGGAGTTTTGCGAACGCTCCGCCTGCAAGGCCGACTGCTCTTCGGCCAGGCGCCGCGCCGTGATGTCGGTGGCAATCACCATCTGGGCCAGACGGCCATCGACCCAGGCCAGGTAACGCGTGCGCACTTCGATCCACTTGCCAAGCGTGCTTAAAAACACCTCGGCGCTTTCGGTCTCCGATTCGGCCAGCTTGGCAATCGGCAGGCCCGCCAGCGAATCGACCGAATCCTGCGCTTCGTCGTTGGTCGGTTTGGGCGGCACCCCGGCCTGGGCCACCAACTGCAAGTGACCCGCCGCTTCGGCGCCAAACCACAAGCGGTACAGCTTGTTGGCGAACAACAGCTCTTCACTGCCGATCGGTCCGACAGAAATGGACGCGTCCAGGGCTTCAAGCACGGTTGTGAAACGCTCGTACGAGGCGGACAGCTGCTCGCGGACGCGGTTGGGCTCGGTGATGTCGGTCATCGACGTCATCCAGCCCGTTTGCGCCCCGCGCGAATCGATCAGCGGCGACACGTAGAGCCGCGCATCAAACAGGCTGCCTTCCCGGCGTTGCACGCGCACCTGGATGCCGCCCGGCGCCGTTCGGCCATTGAGCTCGTCGTCCAGCCTGGATGCCAGGGTTTCACGGTCCATCGCCGGCCAATACGGAAACGGCGCCGTGCTGCCCACCAAGTCGGCCTCGCCAAATCCCGTCATCTGGCAAAACGCCGCGTTCACGTAAGTGATGCGGCCATGCAAGTCCATCGCACGCATGCCCGTCAGCATGGAGTTCTCCATGGCGCGGCGGAAATTGGTTTCAGACACCAGCGCCTGTTGCGCCTGCATGCGCCGGCGCATGTGGCGCCAGTTGGCGATCAACATCCAGGCCGTGGTGCCCGACAAGGCGATGACCAGCCAGAACAGCCCACTGCCAATGACGCCCAGCGAGGTGCGGTAGGCCTGGGCCTTGATGATCAGGCCATTGCCGACGGGCGACACTGGCACCTCGTAGGAGTTGGCCGCGGTGGCCCAAGGCAACAAGCTGCTGCCCGGGTTGTAGGGCGGAACCGAGGCGCCGGCCAGCCGGCCACCCCTTGCGTCGTGGAACGACACCGCGTAACGCGCCGACACTTCTGACGGCACGCCGTATCGGTAAATGCCATCGACTGAATATTCAGCCAGCAAGACGCCGGCAAAACGGGCGCGGTCCGTCAGCGGGATATGCAGTTGCAGTTGCACTGGCGCACTGGAGGCCGCACGCTGGAAATAAACCGGCTGCTTCAGGTCTTTGGCGACGCCGAAATTGGCATCGGTTTCACCCGCGCGCAGCACGGTGCCGACCCCCCGGATCTGGGTGATTGCCAGGCTGGCCGTGCCGTAGCTGGACTTAATTTTCTTTTTGTCGTCGATCCAACTGATGGCGTCAAGCTCGGGGTACTGGTTGACCAGGGATTCCGCCCGGTCATGAAAGTCATCGGCGTCCAGCTCGCGGTTGGAGACGTCACGCGCCAGCCGCATCAACTGTTCCTGGCGCTCCAACAGGCGCAGGCGCAGGCGCTGCTGGGTGTACTCCACATCCCGTTTGACGGCCTCTTGCTCGCGGTCAATTTCCTCCAGACGCAAATAGGCAAAGGCGGCAACGATGGCAATCAAAAAAACGATCACCGCCGCCAACGGCGCCAGCACGGAAAACCGGTCCTGCCGCTGCGGCGAAAGTTTGTGCCACCAGTGCCGCAAACGCGTGCGCAACCGCGAGGGTGCCAGCGCAGCGGGCAGTGACAAAACAGGCGGAACGGACATAGTGCGAGTGTAGGGGAGGCCGCTGCCGTTTTGCCCTGCGCCAAAGGCAAGCGAATTGCACGGCACTGGTGCAATGGAGCCAATTTTTGGCGCGGGCGGGCAAAAAGTTTGAATGCGATGTTCAATTGAATATTCAATTGTAAAATTTCATAATATAAAATTCAATCGCATAGGTTGAAATAAATTTAATTTTGTGAAATAATAGGGAATCCGCACTAAATAGCGGCCAAAATTTAACCACCGACACAAGAGGAGACACCATGTCAGCACTTCCAAATGACGATTCAAAACGCCTGATGGGCGCCGCCAATGACGGCGACAGCCAGGAAACCCGCGAGTGGACCGACGCCTTGAGCGCCGTCATCCAGGCCGAAGGCCCAGAGCGCGCCCACTTTTTGCTGGAGCAATTGCTGGAGCATGCGCGCCAGCAAAGCATTGACATGCCGTTCTCGGCCAACACCGGTTACGTCAACACCATCGAGACCGACCAGGAAGCGCGTTGTCCCGGCAACATCGAAATTGAAGAGCGCCTGCGCGCCTACATGCGCTGGAATGCCATGGCCATGGTGGTCAAGGCCAACCGGCACCATCCCGTTGACGGCGGCGACCTGGGCGGCCACATCGGCTCGTTTGCCTCGCTGGCCCACATGTTCGGCGCGGGCTTCAATCATTTCTGGCACGCTGAAAGCAATGTGCCCGGCAAAGAACACGGCGGCGATTGCCTCTACATTCAGGGTCACGTGTCGCCGGGCGTTTACGCGCGGGCCTATCTGGAAGGCCGCCTGACCGAGGAGCAGCTGCTCAACTTCCGCCAGGAAGTGGACGGCAAAGGTTTGTCCAGTTACCCGCACCCGAAACTGATGCCCAACTTTTGGCAGTTCCCCACGGTGTCGATGGGCTTGGGGCCATTGATGGCGATTTACCAGGCCCGTTTTCTTAAATACTTGCACGCCCGTGGTATTGCCGACACCGCCAACCGCAAGGTCTGGGTGTTCTGCGGCGACGGCGAGATGGACGAGGTCGAGTCTTTGGGTGCCATTGGCCTGGCTGCGCGCGAGAAGTTGGACAACCTGATCTTCGTCATCAACTGCAACCTGCAACGCCTGGACGGCCCGGTGCGCGGCAATGGCAAGATCATCCAGGAACTCGAAGGCGAGTTCCGTGGTGCCGGCTGGAACGTCATCAAACTGCTGTGGGGCAGCGAATGGGATCCCCTGTTGGCGCGTGACAAAGACGGCGCCTTGAAGAAGCTGATGATGGAAACGCTGGACGGCGACTACCAGGCCTTCAAGGCCAATGACGGTGCTTACGTGCGCAAACATTTTTTTGGCCGCGACCCCCGCACGCTGGAGATGGTGGCGCACATGAGCGACGACGAAATCTTCGCGTTGAAGCGCGGCGGCCACGACCCGAAAAAGGTCTACGCGGCCTACCACTCGGCGGTCAACCACAAAGACCAGCCCACGGTGCTCTTGATCAAGACCGTCAAGGGTTTTGGCATGGGAAAGAGCGGCGAAGGCAAGAACAATGTGCACCAGACCAAGAAGCTGACCGACGAAGACATCAAAATCTTCCGCGACCGCTTCAACCTGCCGATCCCCGACAGCCAGCTGGCCGACATTCCGTTTTACAAACCGGCCGACGACACACCGGAAATGAAGTACCTGCACGAGCGCCGCGAGGCCCTGGGCGGCTACCTGCCGCACCGCCGTGCCAAGGCCGACGAGCAGTTCACCATACCGGCGCTGGAGACCTTCAAGTCGGTGATTGAGCCCACGGCAGAGGGCCGCGAAATCTCGACCACCCAGGCCTATGTGCGCTTTTTGACAACGCTGCTGCGCGACCAGGCCCTGGGGCCGCGCGTGGTGCCCATCTTGGTCGATGAGGCCCGCACTTTCGGCATGGAAGGCCTGTTCCGCCAGATCGGCATCTACAACCCCGATGGCCAGCAATACACCCCGGTCGACAAAGACCAGGTGATGTATTACAAGGAAGACAAAAAAGGCCAGATTCTGCAAGAAGGCATCAACGAAGCGGGCGGCATGAGCAGCTGGATCGCGGCGGCCACGTCGTACAGCACGAACAACCGCATCATGGTGCCGTTTTACGTTTATTACTCGATGTTCGGCTTCCAGCGTATTGGTGACCTGGCCTGGGCGGCCGGCGACATGCAGGCGCGCGGCTTTTTGCTGGGCGGCACCTCGGGGCGCACCACCTTGAACGGCGAAGGCCTGCAGCACGAAGACGGCCACAGCCACATCATGGCCGGCACGATTCCGAACTGCATCAGCTACGACCCGACCTTTGCGCATGAAGTTGGCGTCATCCTGCACCATGGCCTCAAACGCATGGTGGAGAAACAGGACAACGTGTATTACTACATCACGCTGCTGAATGAAAACTACGCCATGCCGGGCCTGACCGCAGGCACGCAAGAGCAGATCATCAAGGGCATGTACCTGTGCAAAGAGGGCGCAGTGCCACCGAAGGGCACCGCCGATGCCGTGACGCCACGGGTTCAGCTTTTGGGTTCTGGCACCATCCTGCGCGAATCGATTGCCGCGCAGGATTTGCTGGAGAAAGACTGGGGCGTTGCCGCCAACGTCTGGAGTTGCCCCAGCTTCAACGAGCTGACGCGTGAAGGCCAGGACTGCGAGCGTTTCAACCTGCTGCATCCCACCGACAAGGCCCGCGTGTCCTTTGTGGCCCAGCAACTCGACAAACACACCGGCCCCGTGGTGGCGTCCACCGACTACATGAAGGCCTATGCCGAGCAGATTCGCCCTTTCATCCCCAAGGGCCGCACCTACAAGGTGTTGGGCACCGACGGCTTTGGCCGCAGCGACTTCCGCAGCAAACTGCGCGAGCACTTCGAGGTCAACCGCCACTACATCGTGCTGGCCGCCTTGAAGGCCTTGAGTGAAGAGGGCACTGTGCCCGTCGCCAAAGTGCTGGAAGCCATCCAGAAATACGGCATCAAGGTGGACAAAATCAATCCGCTTTACGCTTGAGCGATTGTTATCAGAATGAATAGCGGGACAGTGGGCCGCCACACGACTTGGGCGAGCCCTGTCCTCAACTGAACAATAGGAGATAAAAACATGGCATTGCTGGACATACAAGTACCCGACATTGGGGATTTTGACGAAGTGACCGTCATTGAATTGATGGTCAAACCCGGCGACACGGTCGCTGCCGACCAGTCGCTGATCACCGTGGAGTCTGACAAGGCCTCCATGGAAATACCGTCCAGCCACGGCGGCGTGGTCAAGGCGGTTTGGGTCAAACTGGGTGACAAGGTCAAGCAGGGCTCTCGGGTGGTGCAGCTTGAAGTAGCGGGTGCCGCTGCCGCCTCTGCCGCTCCAGCAGCCCCTAACGCTTCCCAAACGCCCGATCAGGCAGCAAAAGTAGCGGATGTTCCCGTGCTTGCTGCACAGTCAGCTATTCATAATGTAGCGACCACCAGCGCCGGTCTGATCGAAGTGCGGGTGCCTGACATCGGCGACTTCAAGGACGTGGCGGTGATAGAGCTGCTGGTCAAGGTGGGCGACAGCGTCAAAACCGAGCAGTCGCTGATGACCGTCGAGTCCGACAAGGCGGCGATGGAAATCCCGTCCAGCGCGGCGGGTGTGGTGAAAGAATTGAAGGTCAAATTGGGCGATAAGGTCAATGTGGGGGACTTGATTGCGGTGCTGGAAGGGGCCGCAGCTGCTGTCCCGGTGGCAGCGGTAGCCACAGCCACCACCACCGTTCGCCCTGAGCCTGTCGAAGGGCCTGCTGCCGCTGCAGCTTCGACAAGCTCAGCCCGAACGGAGGTTGCCGTGTCTGCCCCCGCCGCCGTGCCTGCCCACAACCCCATCGGCATGCCTATCGGCCTGCCCCACGCCTCACCTTCCGTGCGCAAATTCGCGCGTGAGCTCGGCGTGCCATTGGCCGAAGTCAAAGGCAGCGGGCTCAAAGGCCGTATCACCGAATCCGACGTGCAGGGCTTCACCAAATCCGTGATGAGTGGCGCGGTGCAAACCCTGGCCATTGCGGCGCAGGCCAAGTCCAAACCCTCCACGGCCAGCGACGGCGGTGGCTTGGGCCTCTTGGCCTGGCCCAAGGTGGACTTCAGCAAGTTCGGCGTGGTCGAGCGCAAGGACATGTCGCGCATCAAGAAGATCAGCGGCGCCAACCTGCACCGCAACTGGGTGCTGATTCCGCACGTTACCAACCACGACGACTGCGACATCACAGACCTGGAGGCTTTTCGCGTCCAGATGAACAAGGAAAACGAGAAGGCCGGCATCAAGCTCACCATGCTGGCCTTCATGATCAAGGCCAGCGTGGCGGCCCTCAAAAAATTTCCCGAGTTCAACAGCTCGATCGACGGCGACCAGTTGGTGCTGAAGCAGTACTATCACATCGGATTTGCCGCCGATACGCCCAACGGCC
This sequence comes from Burkholderiales bacterium, assembly GCA_025360385.1. Taxonomy (GTDB): domain Bacteria; phylum Pseudomonadota; class Gammaproteobacteria; order Burkholderiales; family Burkholderiaceae_C; genus JANYCG01. The sequence continues at coordinate 32,354 of JANYCG010000090.1, forward strand.
TGATGGTGCCAGTCATCAAGGACGCCGACAAAAAAGGTGTGGTGCAGATCTCCACCGAGATGGGTGAACTGGCCAAGAAGGCGCGTGACGGCAAGCTGAGCCCGGCCGAGATGAGCGGTGCCTGCTTCACCATCAGTTCCTTGGGCGGCATTGGCGGGCGTTATTTCACGCCCATCATCAACGCCCCCGAAGTCGCCATCATGGGCGTGTGCAAGAGCCAGATTGAGCCCAAGTGGGACGGCAAGGCCTTTGTGCCCAAGCTGATGCTGCCACTGTCGCTGTCATGGGACCACCGCGTGATTGACGGTGCTGCCGCCGCACGGTTTAACGCGTATTTTGGCCAGGTGCTGACCGACTTCCGTCGGGTCCTGTTGTGATTCGCACGGAGCACTCAGTTTGACCACGGTCATTGTTGTCAAGAAAGCCGGCCAGGTCGCCATCGCGGCGGACACGCTGGTCACGTTTGGCGATACGCGCCTGTCCAGCCGCTTTGAAGCCAATAGCAAGCTGTTCAAAATCGACACGCCGGCCGGCCCGAGTTACGTCGGCATTGCCGGTACGGTGGCGCACTTCCCCGTGCTGCGCAAAGCCATGCTGGCGCTGCCCAAAAAGGAATTGTTGCTGGGCGGCAAGGACGAGGTGTTTGACACCTTCACCAAACTGCACCCCATGCTCAAGGAAACGTTTTTCCTGCAGACCAAGGAAGACGACAACGACCCGTATGAGTCCAGCCAGTTCAGCGTGGTGGTGGCCAACGCCACCGGCATCTACGGCCTGTACAGCTACCGCGAAGTATTTGAGTTCAACCAGTTCTGGGGCATTGGCTCCGGTCGCAGCTTTGCCCTTGGGGCCATGCATGCGGTATGGGACAAGGCCAAAACAGCGCGGGAGATCGCATCGGTTGGCATGGCGGCCGGCTGTGAGTTTGACAAAAACTCAGGAGGCCCAGTGGAAATTTTTACCTTGAAGCTGAAAAAGTAGTTCAGATTTAAAAAGAAAGAGACGATCATGGCAACGCTTGAAATTAAGGTTCCGGACATTGGTGATTTTGATGAAGTCACCGTGATTGAGTTGATGGTGAAGGCGGGCGACCGCGTTGCGGCTGACCAAAGCCTCATCACCGTGGAGAGTGACAAGGCTTCGATGGAAATCCCGTCCAGCCATGCTGGCGTCGTGAAGTCGCTGGCGGTCAAGCTGGGCGACAAAGTCAAGCAAGGCTCGGTGATTTTGCAACTGGACGCAGAAGGAGCCCAAAACGCAGCTGAAACTTCTTCTACACAAGAAAAACAGGCCAAAGTTCCCGTGGGTATTGAACAGTCTGCTATAAATAATGTAGTATTTTTCGCGACGCCAGGTGCCGCCAGTTATGCCGGCACCGCCGATCTGGACTGCGACCTGCTGGTGCTGGGCGCTGGCCCCGGCGGTTACAGCGCCGCCTTCCGCGCCGCCGACCTGGGCCTGAAAGTGGTGCTGGTCGAGCGCTACGCCACCCTGGGCGGTGTGTGCCTGAACGTCGGTTGCATCCCCTCCAAAGCCCTGCTGCACGTGGCTGCGGTGATGGACGAAGTGAGTCACCTCGGCGCTTTGGGCATCGAGTTTGGCGCGCCCAAGGTCAACATCGACACACTGCGCGGCCACAAAGAAAAGGTCATAGCCAAACTGACTGGCGGTCTGGCCGCCATGGCCAAGATGCGCAAGGTGACCACCGTGCGCGGCGTGGGCCAGTTTCTCAGTGCCAATCATGTGGAGGTGGAGGAAACCACCGGTGCCCAGGGCCAGGAAAAAACTGGCAGCAAAAAAGTCGTCGCGTTCAAGAAGTGCATCATCGCCGCCGGCAGTCAGGCCGTGCGATTGCCCTTCATGCCCGAGGATCCACGCGTGGTGGACAGTACCGGTGCCCTGGGTTTAAAAGATGTCCCCAAGCGCATGCTCATTCTGGGTGGCGGCATCATCGGCCTGGAAATGGGCACGGTCTACAGCACCCTGGGGGCGCGTCTGGACGTGGTTGAAATGCTAGACGGCCTGATGCAGGGCGCGGACCGGGACCTGGTCAAAATCTGGCAGAAGATGAACGCCAAGCGCTTTGACAACATCATGCTCAAGACCAAGACCGTTTCTGCACGCGCCTTGCCCGAAGGCATCGAGGTGACATTCGCATCGGCAGAAGAGGGCGGCACCGCCCCCGCGCCGCAGGTGTATGACCTGGTGTTGCAAGCCGTGGGCCGCACGTCCAACGGCAAGAAGATCGCAGCCGAGAAGGCCGGCGTAGCGGTGACGGACAGAGGCTTCATCAACGTCGACATCCAGATGCGCACCAATGTGCCCCACATTTTTGCCATCGGCGACATCGTGGGCCAGCCCATGCTGGCGCACAAGGCGGTGCACGAGGCGCATGTGGC
>JANYCG010000110.1 GCA_025360385.1 Burkholderiales bacterium
GGTCAATGACGACCGCGACGGCCAATTGTTGCTGGCAGATGGCCGGCTGGTCACACAAGATGCCGTGGTCTGGCTGCCGCCCTTAAAGCCAGTCCCCCAGGCCCGAACGATTCTGGCGCTGGGTTTGAACTACGCCGACCACGCCAAGGAGCTCGAATTCAAAGCCCCCGACGAGCCCCTGGTCTTCGTCAAAGGCGAAGCGGCCCTGATCGGGCACCGCGCCTTCACACGCCGCCCCGCAGACGTGAAGTTCATGCACTACGAATGCGAGTTGACCGTGGTGATTGGCAAGACGGCGCGCCGGGTGAAGCGCGACGACGCCTATGATTTTGTGGCCGGGTACACCGTGGCCAACGACTACGCCATCCGCGACTACCTGGAAAACTGGTACCGCCCCAACCTGCGTGTGAAAAACCGCGACACCTGCACGCCGATAGGGCCGTGGCGAGTAGACGCTGCCGACATTGCCAACCCGCAGGCACTGGCCCTGCAAACCACGGTCAACGGCAAAATCACGCAGTCTGGCAACACCCGTGACATGATTTTTGACGTGCCGTTTTTAATCGAATACTTCAGCAGCTTCATGACCCTGCAGCCGGGTGATTTGATCCTGACTGGCACGCCCGATGGGGTCGTCGATTGCCAGCCGGGGGATGTGGTGGTCACGTCGATAGAAGCAATTGGCGACTTGCAGACCACGATGGTGGCCGGGTGAGTCCGAAGGCGTAGGCAATCCGGCAACCGTGAAGTACAACAAAAACCTCGTACAAAAATTTCATCGTAGGAAAATTTAAGGCCAGTTATGACAGTTCAGCACCTCATCAACGGCAAGTCCGTCTCTAGCAGCACCACGTTTGAAACTATCAACCCCGCCACGCAAGAGGTGCTGGCCGAGGTGGCTGCTGGCGGCGAAGCGGAGGTCAACGCCGCGGTTGCTGCCGCCAAAGCCGCCTTCCCCAAATGGGCGGGAATGCCCGCGCCGCAGCGGGCCAAGCTGGTTCGCAAGCTGGGCGACTTGATCGCCGCGCATGTACCCGAGATCGCGCAGCTTGAGACCAACGACTGCGGCCAGGTCATCACCCAAACCGGTAAGCAACTGATCCCGCGCGCGGCCGACAACTTCTACTATTTTGCCGAGATGTGCACGCGTGTCGACGGCCACACCTACCCGACCGAAACGCATCTGAACTACACGCTGTACCACCCCACCGGAGTGTGTGCCCTCATCAGCCCCTGGAACGTGCCTTTCATGACGGCCACCTGGAAAACCGCGCCCTGCCTGGCGTTTGGCAACACCGCCGTGCTGAAGATGAGCGAGTTGTCGCCGATGAGCGCCGCCCGCCTGGGCGAACTGGCGCTCGAAGCCGGCATTCCGCCGGGTGTCTTCAACGTCGTGCACGGCATGGGCCGCGAAGCCGGTGAACCGCTGTGCTCACACCCCGATGTGCGGGCGATTTCATTCACTGGCTCCACCGCCACGGGCAACCGCATTGTCAAATCGGCCGGCCTGAAAAAATTCAGCATGGAGTTGGGCGGCAAATCGCCCTTCGTGATTTTTGAAGATGCCGACCTGGGCCGAGCGCTGGACGCGGCCGTGTTCATGATCTTCAGCAACAACGGCGAGCGCTGCACCGCTGGCAGCCGCATCTTGGTGCAACAGTCGATTTACGCTGACTTCGTGGCCAAATTTGTCGAACGCGCCAAGCGCATCGTGGTGGGTGACCCGCTGGATGAAAACACCATCGTCGGCCCCATGATTTCGCAGGCCCATCTGGCCAAAGTGCGCAGCTACATCGAACTCGGCCCCAAGGAAGGCGCAACGATGTTGTGTGGCGGCATCGACCGTCCCAGTTACGCACCCGAATTGCACGCGCGCGTCGCCAAGGGCAACTACGTCTGGCCCACGGTGTTTGCCGACGTCGACAACCGCATGCGCATCGCGCAGGAAGAAATCTTCGGCCCGGTGGCCTGCCTGATCCCGTTCAAGGATGAGGCCGACGCTTGTCGCCTGGCCAACGACATCCAATACGGCCTGAGCAGCTACGTGTGGACCGAGAACCTGGGCCGCGCGCACCGCGTGGCCGCTGCGGTGGAGGCCGGCATGTGTTTTGTCAACAGCCAGAACGTGCGCGACCTGCGCCAGCCTTTTGGCGGCAGCAAGGCGTCGGGCACGGGGCGTGAAGGCGGCACCTGGAGTTATGAAGTGTTTTGCGAGCCCAAGAATGTGGCGGTGTCGCTGGGCAGCCATCACATTCCCCATTGGGGTATTTGAATCACCGGCTGCTGCCTATAGGAACAAGAGCCATGGTCCCTATCGTGTCTTTTCTTAAAAATCGCCGAAGTGTCTTGAAAGCTGCGGGGCTGACGGCTGCATCACTCAGTGCGCCTGGCCTGTTGCGTGCGCAAAGCTGGCCGGCCCGCCCCATCAAGCTGGTGGTACCCTTTCCGCCAGGCGGCACCTCGGATGTCATTGGCCGCTTGATGGCGGTCGAGTTGACCCGCACGTTGGGCCAGAACGTCGTGGTAGAAAACAGGCCGGGCGCCGGCACCGTGATCGGTGTTGATTTTGTCGCCAAGAGCCCACCCGACGGTTACACTCTGGGCATCATTGCCAACAGCTTTTGCGCCAACCAGACCCTGGTCAAAAACCTGCCCTACGACGGCCTGCGTGAGCTTCGCCCCGCAGGCCTGATGGCCCAGTCCGACCATGTGCTGGCAAGCCACTCTGGCAGCGGTCTCAAAAACCTGGCCGACCTGCTTGCCCAAGCCAAAAAGCAGCCCGGCAAGCTGAGTTACGCGTCTTTTGGCAATGGCACGTCGGCCCACCTTGCCGGGGCCTTGTTGTGCACGCAGGCCGGGATTGACCTCATTCACGTTCCCTACAAAGGCCAGGCCCCGGCCATGAATGATCTCATTGGCGGGCAGGTCACTGTCATGTTTGGCAACTGGCCTGAATTTCGCCAGCATGTGCGTTCGGGCAAGCTCGTCTCGTTGGGCATGGCCACCGCCACCCGTTCGCCGATTGCCAGCGATTTGCCCACGCTGGCCGAGCAGGGCCTGGCACTTGAATCCAATTCCTGGTTTGGCATCGTCGTGCGCAGTGGCGTGCCCGACGAGGTGGTGCAGCGGCTCAATCAGGACATCAACCAGGCCCTGCAAAGTGCTGCTTTCAAACCTGCGCTGGATGAGGGCGGCATGGCGTCGCTGGCGGGCACGCCCGAGCGTTTTGGCGAATTCATCAAGAGCGAAATCAGCAAATACGCGCAGGTGATCCGCCAGGCCAAAATTACCATTGAATGAGGGCCGGAGTTCAAACCATGAGCCTGTACAGCACCCAAAAACTCCTCTACCACCTGAACCGCGATGCCCAGGTGCAGCGGCGGTTTGCGCAAGACCGCGCCGCCCTGCTGGCTGAATACGACCTGAACGACGAAGAGCGCGGCGCCATCCAGCAAGGCGACATCGGCAAGCTCTACGTGCTGGGCTGCAATGGCCAATTGCTGATGCACTTTGCGCCGCTTTTGGGCATTGCCTGGGCCGACTACCTTGAAGCCATGCGCGAGGGCGTGCGCCAATACGGTCCGGTGCGGGCAGGCATCTATGCGATGACCTCATCCACTGAGGAAAAGGTGGCCGGCGTATGACCCCCACGCTCCCGCACGTCGTGTCGTCGCTGCCCCCCGAGGCGGTGCATTTTTCCTTGGGGCGGCCCGGCGGAAAAACATCATGTCTTTAGTCTTCGCAGGCATCTGTTCCCACGGCCCGGGCATTACCGGCCGTGCGGCTTTGGCCGACCCGGTGATCCGCGACGAATTCCACGCGCAGTTCCGGCGCATGGGCGTGGCCTTGGATGCGGCAAAGCCCGATGCGGTCATCGTCATCGCAGCCGAACACTTCGCCAACTTCTTCATGAACAACATGCCCGCTTACGCGGTGGGCATGGCGGACCAGTATGAAGGGCCGATTGAAGACCCGGCGTGGCTGGGCATTGCCAAGACCAAAATCCCTGGCAACGCCGAGCTCTCCAAACGCATCATCGAAAACGTGATGCAAACCGTCGATGTCGCGTTCTCGGAAGAATGGATGTTTGACCACGGCATCATGGTGCCGCTGAACTTTTTAACGCCCCGCTACGACAAGGCCATCATCCCCGTCAACATCAATTGCCAGGGGCCACCGCTCACGCCACTGCACCGCGCCTGGGCCTTCGGCGAAGCGCTGCGACGTGCCTGCGACGCGGTGCCGCAACGCATGGCCATTGTGGGCACCGGCGGCATTTCACACTGGCCGGCCACGCCGGATTCCGGCAAAGTCAACGAAGCCTGGGACCGGGATTTTCTGCGCCGCTGGTGCGGCAACGACAAAGCCGCCCTGCTCGACTACACCGACGCCGCCACCTACCGCGACGCGGGGCAAGGCGGGTTTGAGATCCGCACCTTCATTTCGGTCGCGGCCGCCGCAAAAGGCCAAGGCGCGGTCTGGCACTACCGGCCCATACCGATTTTTTCGGTCGGCTGTACGATTGCCGTCATGGACATTGACCCAAACGCCCGCTGAGACTGCCATGCCACATTGCGTCATTCTTTACACACCCAATATCGAAGCCAAAACCGACATGACGGCGCTGTGCCGCGCGCTGGCCGACACCATGCTGGCGCAGTTCGACGAAAGCGGCAAACCCGTGTTCCCCATGGGTGGCACGCGTGTGCTGGCCTACCCGGCCGCGCATTTCGCTGTGGCTGATGGCGGCATTCAAGGCCGCGCCCAGGGCAATGATTCTGGACGGATCGCCGGTGATCCGGGCGATTACGCCTTTGTTTACCTCAATATCCGCATGGCGTCGGGGCGCAGCGACGCTACTATAAAAATAGCAGGTAACGCCCTATTGGCGAGAACTAAAGCTCATTTCGCCCCTTTACTTGCAAGCAGCCGCATTGGCATCACCCTGCAGATCGATGAAAGCCCCGGCCAGGTTTTTGACGGAAAACTCAGCAGCCTTCACCCTCTCTTCCAGAAATAAACCACCCACCATGCAAACCCCCATCAACACCTTCAAAGCCGCCCTTCAAAACAAGCAGGCACAAATCGGCCTGTGGTGCGGCCTGGCTGATTCCTATTCGACCGAAATCTGCGCCGGCGCCGGGTTTGACTGGTTGTTGCTCGACGGCGAACACGCCCCGGCCGACCCGCGCGCTTTTTTGCAGCAGTTGCAGGCGGTGGCGGCCTACCCTGGCAGCCACCCGATTGGCCGCATTCCGCTGGGCCACGGCAACGTGGGGCAGATGCTGATCAAACAGTACCTCGACCTGGGGTTTTCCACCCTGCTGGTGCCCATGGTCGACACACCCGCGCAGGCGCAGGAGATTGTAAAAAGCGCCCGCTATCCGCAGGACGGTGACGTCGGCAGCCCAACACGCGGCGTGCGTGGCATGGCCAATGCGCGGGCCAACCGTTTTGGGCGGTTTGACAATTACGCCAAAGACGCCAATGCCCAGATTTGCATGCTGGTGCAGGCTGAGTCGCAACTCGCGCTGGACAACATCGAGGCCATTGCCGCCATCGACGGTGTGGACGGCATCTTCATCGGTCCGGCCGACCTGTCTGCGTCGCTTGGCCACGTGTTGAACCCAACCCACCCTGACGTGCAACAGGCCATCGACAGCGCCATCCGCCGCATTGTCAAAGCCGGCAAAGCCGCGGGCATTCTGACGCCCGATGAAACCCTGGCGCGCCGCTACCTGGACCTGGGCGCCACCTTCGTCGCGGTGGGGCTGGACACCAACCTGCTGACCCGCCACAGCAGCGCCCTGGCCGCCAAGTTCAAGGCCGGCGTGGCACCCGTGGCGGCGGGCAAGGTGTATTGAAATACCCGCGCATTCCGGCACTTCGTTAATTTTGGGACTCGATCATGAACGCCAATCAAAAAATTGCCTCGCTCGATGCGCCATCGTCTCTGGCGGGCGCGCAATTCCACCCTGACGAATGGGCCGCACGGGTGCAATTGGCGGCCTGTTACCGCATCTTCGCCATGCTGGGTTGGGTCGAAATGATTTACAACCACATCACCGTGCGTCTGCCGGATTCGGTGACGCGCGGGCAGAAAGAATTTCTCATCAACCCCTTTGGCCTGCATTACACCGAGGTCACCGCCTCCAACCTGCTCACGATCGACCTGGCCGGCAACAAGCTGAACGACAGCCCGTGGGCGGTCAACCCGGCCGGTTTCACCGTGCATGCGGCCATCCACGCGGGCCTGCCAGACGCCCACTGCATCATGCACACCCACACCACCTCGGGCGTGGCGGTGGCGTGCCTGGAAGGCGGCCTGCAGCAGACCAACTTCTACACCGCGCAGTTGCACGACATGGTGGCTTATCACGACTTCGAGGGCATCACCATCCACGCCGAAGAGGGCCCGCGCCTGCTGGCCAGCATGGGCAACAAGCCTGCCGTGATCTTGCGCAACCATGGCCTGCTGGCCTGGGGCAAGACCCTGCCGCAAACCTTTGCGGTGTTGTGGACCTTGCAGCGCGCCTGCGATGTTCAGCTTGCCACCTTCAGCATGGGCCGGGCCATCCCCGTGTCGGTCGACGTCGCCGCCAAATGCACGCGTGACGCCTTGCAGTACCCCGACAAGGGCGGCGGCGAAGATCTGTTCAACGCCATGACGCGACTGGTGGACCGTCTGGATAACAGTTATCAACATTGACAGTGCTATAATTAATATAGCAAACTATCTATATATGACGGGAACATATGGCTGATTTGACTCACAAAGCCATCCAGAAGGCCTGCATCTACGGCGCTGGCGCCATTGGCGGCTGGATAGGCGCCGGGCTGGCGGCAGCGGGCACCCAGGTCAGCGTCGTTGCCAGAGGCGCCACCTTGCAGGCGATTCAAAGCCAGGGCCTGCGGATTCGCCGGGGCGATCAGGTCACGGCTTACCCCGTCGCAGCCAGTGCCAACCCGGCTGATCTGGGCGTGCAGGACTTGCTGGTGATCGCCGTCAAAGCACCGGCACTGGCCGACATCGCCACCCAAGTTGCGCCATTGATCGGCCCCCACACCCTGGTGCTGACCGCCATGAACGGCGTGCCGTGGTGGTTTTTTCAGGGCTTTGGCGGCAAGTTTGAAGGCACACGACTCAAGGCGGTCGACCCGCAGGGCCTGATTGAGGCGGCCTTCCCAAGTGCCAACCTTATTGGCTGCGTTGTGCATGCCAGTTGTTCCGTGCCCGAGCCCGGCCTGGTCCACCAGCACTTTGGCAACGGCCTGATCATCGGTGAGCTGACCGGCCAGCCGACGGCCCGCGTGTTGGCGCTGCTTGAGCTGCTCACAGGCGCGGGCTTCAACGCCACCCTCTCGCCGCAAATCCAGAAAGACATCTGGTACAAGCTGTGGGGCAATATGTCGGTCAACCCGGTAAGCGCCATCACGGGCGCGACGACCGACCTGATCATGGGTGACGAACTGGTGCTCAACTTTGTCTCCAGCGTGATGTTTGAGGCCAAAGAGATCGGCGCACGTATCGGCATCCAGATCGATCAACAGCCGTCGGACCGGCACCAGATCACCCTGAAGCTTGGCGCCTTCAAGACCTCGATGCTGCAGGATGTCGAGGCCGGCCGGGCGGTGGAGCTGGATGCCATCGTGGCCGTGGTTCGAGAGCTTGGGCAACTCACCAACACACCGACGCCGTTCACCGACGCGCTGCTGGGTCTGGCAAGGCTTCACGCCCGTCGCCACGGCCTCTATTGAAATGGCGGCTTCCCCGACCCGCGCCCTCAGCGGCGCCGCATTTGCGACCCTGCTTTTGATCGCCCTGATGATGGGCGCCAACCACGTGGCGGCGCGCATCGCCTTCAACAACGGGGTGGACGTGGCCACTGCTGTGGTGTTCCGCTGCACGGTGACGGCTATCGTGGTGTCCATCATTCTGCTGGTGTACCGAGTTCCGGTGGTGCTGAACACCCGCCACAAGCGGTATCTACCGCTGATTGGCCTGCTGATCGGCGTGCAAAGCCTGTGCCTGTACTCGTCGGTGGCCCGGTTGCCGGTGGCGCTGGCCTTGCTGGCTTTCAACACCTACCCGCTGTGGGCCGCGCTGTGGGACCGCCTGCTGTACCAGCGCCGCCCCGAGCGCGCTGTGTTGCTGGCCATGCCCGTCCTGCTGTTTGGCCTGGCGCTGGCGCTTGATGTTTTGGGCGCCGCCTCGGGCCTGGGCGCGGCTGGCCAATGGGGGCGCATAGGTGCCGGTGTGGCGTTCGCGCTGGCGGCGGGTGCCACCTTTGGCCTGGCCATGATCCTGACCCAGCACGAAGCGGGCGACCTGGATGGCCGCGTGCGCACCGTCAGCACCATGACACTGGCCGGCCTGGTGGCTCTGGCCGCTGTCACGGCGCAAGGTGGGTTTCATCTGCCCCAGGCTGCGCCCGGCTGGTGGGGCCTGGCCGTGCTCACGTTTCTTTACGGCACGGCCTTCACCATCATGTTCACGGTGTTGCCCAAGCTGGGGGTGGCGGGC
>JANYCG010000034.1 GCA_025360385.1 Burkholderiales bacterium
TTGACAGCCTCAAGTTTTTGCGCGGCTGGATTCTGGTGACTTTGAAAAAGCCCTGAACAGGTCTATTTGCCCCTGGGTTGTCGCGTCCCAAGAAAAAGTTTCGGCGTGCCGACGCGTCGCGTCACGGCTGGGGTAGCGAGACATTAGCGTCACCCAGGCGTCTGCCAGAGCCTGGCTGGAGCGTGCGGCCATCAAGACGCCTGCATCCAGCGTGCTCACCACGTCTGGCGTGCCCCAGATGTTGGTGGCGATCACCGGGGTGCCGCAGGCCATGGCCTCCAGCAACACATTGGCCCAGCCTTCGCGGCTGGAGCAAAGGCTTAGCGCGTCGGCCGCGCTGTACCACCACTTCAAGTCAGCCTGCGGCACAATGCCGGCAAAATGCACCCGGTTTTGAACGCCGAGTTTTGCCGACAAGCGCTGCAACGCTGCCAACTCCGGTCCGCCGCCTGCGATCACCAGGCCGATGTCTTTGGGAAGCACGGCCAATGCCTCCACCGCAATGTGATGCCCTTTGCGTTCAATCAAATGGCCCACCGAAAGCAACATCTTGCCCTCTAAAGGCAAGTTCAGTTTGATTCTGGCGGCAGCTCTTGGCTCCGGTACAAATCGCTGCAAATCGACGCCATTGCGCAATGTGTTGAGTTTGGCGGGTTCGGCGCCCAGGCCGTGCAGCTCGTCCATCAAGGCTTTGCACACGCCGATCGAGGCACTCGCCTGAGCCGCTGTCTGCAAAATCAGCTTGCGCGGATACGCGTGTTGCGGAATAAGGTTGAGGTCTGTGCCACGCGCGGTCACCACAAACGGCTTGCCCAGCTTGCGGGCGATGATGCCAGCGGCCACCCCGTCGGGGTAATAATAGTGGGCGTCGATCAAGTCGAAATCAAAACCTTCGGCCATCAATTTTTTGATGGCGGGCAGGGCTGCCATGGCCATGGTGAACGGCGCGATGTTCATGCCGATTTTTGGCGGCAAAAAATACCTTGGATGGTGAACATCCACCCCATTCCGGTGTTCAAAGGCGGCGGTCGACGCAAACTGCGCATAATCGCCAAACCGCTTGGCCTTGAACGGGAACCAGGGCACGGGAGCCACCACTTTGGTTTGAACCAGCCCCGTCTTGAGCAGCTCACGCAGGCGGGTTTCGACAAAAATGCCGTGAACCGGCCGCACTGCACTCGGATACAGGCTTGAAAACAGCAGGGTTTTGATGACTTGGCTCATACCCGGTTCAAAGCGCTCAAGTCGTAGGCCACCTTGCCCTCAGAACACGCGGCCATAGAAAGACGATTTAATAAAAACTTAATCACGTTTATTTTAAATTTTAAAACTAAATATGACTATAAATTAATCATATTTAGTATATAAAATATAGCTATATATTCAAGTAATACGGGAATTTAAGGAGTATTAACCAATAAAATTGCTGATGAATTAGTTTTTTAAGAAAAGCTTGCCTACTTCAAACGCTGAACGAGCTTTTGATACGGTGCAACATAGTTGGCGACACTGTTCGTCCAATTGCGGACCCGCTCGACATGCCGACGCCCGTTGCCGCGCAGCACCGGCCACAGGGTGGGGTTTTCAAGCAAATCCAAAAGCGCCTGCGCCAGTGCATTTGCATTGCCGGCTTTGAACAACACACCCGTCTTGTTGTGATCAATCAGCTCTTTGTGGCCCCCAACGTCTGACGCCACGAACAATTGCCCTTGGGCCATGGCTTCAAGTGGTTTCAGCGGGGTCACCAGCTCGGTCAGGCGCATTGGGTGGCGCGGGTAGGCCAGTACATTGATCAGGTCGTAATATTTGTTCACCTCCTGGTGCGGCACACGGCCTGAAAAAACCACTTTGTCAGAGACGCCCAGGGCCTTGGCCTGGTCACGCAAATTCTGCTCTTGTGTGCCGCCGCCGACCAGGAGCAATTTGATGTCTGGTTTGGCTTTTAGCAGCGCAGGCAAGGCCTGAACCAGCAAATCCAGGCCCTCGTAGGCGTAAAACGACCCGACAAACCCAATGACTGTGGCACCGGCCAAACCTAGCTGCGCCTGCAATGCCGGGTCGGGGGGGCTCGCCAGGTTGAACGATTCGACGTTGACGGCGTTGGGTATCACCGTCACTTTGTCGCTGTCAATGCCGCGCGCCACGATGTCGCTGCGCAGTCCTTCGCAGATGGTGAACACATGATTCGCTTGCCGAATCGCGCGGGTCTCCAGGCCACGCGTCAGACGGTAACGCAGGCTGCCCTCCCGGGTGGAACCATGATCGACGGCCGCATCTTCCCAAAACGCACGAATTTCATAGACCACTGGAATGCCCAACTTACGGCCAATTTTGAGGGCTGGCAGGGCGTTTAAAACGGGAGAATGAGCGTGGAGAATATCTGGCCTGACCTCTTGAGCAACAGCCTCAATCCGCCGCGCCAAGGCGCTCATCAAAGCCCGCTCCCGGCCCACCGGAAAGTTGGAAAAAAGCCCTGTTCCGGAAGGGGTGCGAAAAAAATCCAGCCCATCCACCGGCTCGAAGGCAGCCTTGCTTTGGCCTTGTTTGGGTGATGTCAAGTGAAAGGTTTCCCACCCAAGCTTACGCTGTTCCCTTAACAGCGAAGCGGTTCGAAAGGTATAACCACTGTGCAATGGGATCGAATGATCCAGAATGTGAAGAACCCGCATCTTGAAACGTCTGCGCCGGGTACTCAGCGCAACACGCCTTTGGTGTCAATCACCACCTTGTCTTTGATCGTGTCAAGGTCAATGTCCTTGAATTCTGTGTGATCGACCAGCAGCAACAGGATGTCTGCCTCTTTGATGACTTGCTTGAGGTCAAACAGCGGGAAGTTGACTTTGCTGGCCTGTACGTTGGGATCGCAGGCCATGATTTTGCCGATATTTTGGCCGAGCAGGTCCTTGACAATGTCAAACGACGGCGATTCGCGCATGTCGTCAATATTCGCCTTGAATGTCAGCCCCAGGCAACCAATGACCGGGTCGCGGAACCGCGCGGCCTTGGCCTTGACTTTGTCAATCACCCAATGGGGCTTGGCATCGTTGACCTCACGCGCGGTGCGAATGAGACGTGCCTGCTCGGGCGCAGCAGCCACCACAAACCAGGGGTCCACCGCAATGCAATGCCCACCGACGCCAGGGCCGGGCTGCAAAATATTGACCCTAGGATGCCGGTTGGCAAGGCTGATCATTTCCCAGACATTGATGCCCAGTTTGTCACAAATCATGGACAACTCATTGGCGAAGGCAATGTTGACATCCCTGAATGAGTTCTCTACCAATTTTGACAACTCGGCGGTCTTGCTGTCGGTCAGAAGGATGGCACCATTGCAAAAACTCTTGTACAAATCCCGGGCCTGCTCGTTGGCGGCCTTGCTCAAACCGCCAATGATGCGATCGTTGTCGACCAGCTCACGCAGAATGTGTCCTGGCAAAACTCGCTCTGGGCAGTGCGCGCAATGGATTTTTCCGGCCAGCTCCGGCCGCGTCTCGATGATGATTTTGTAAATGAGTTCAGTTGTGCCAACGGGCGATGTTGACTCAAGAATGACCAAATTGCCCTCGCGCAAAACCGGTACGATGGCGCGGGTGGCCGCTTCCACATAGGTCAAATCAGGTGCTTTGGGATTGCCCTCGATTTCCATGAACGGCGTGGGCACGGCAATGATGAAGGTGTCGCCCTCTTCCGGTGTCAGTGACGCCTTGAGGTTGCCGCTGTTGACGGCAGAACGGACCAAAATATCGAGATCCGGCTCAATGATATGAATCCGGCCCGAATTGATGGTTGCCACCGCCGCCTCATTCACATCCACACCCAGCACCTGATGGCCTTTGGTCGCCAGCATTGAGGCCGTTGGCAGGCCGATATAGCCTAAACCCATGACCACTATTTTTTGACTGATGCGCTGCACGTTTAATTTCCTTTCACGTTCATCTTCGAGACGGCTTGAATGATTCGGGCGACCGCTTGCCCGTCGCCATAGGGGTTGTGGGCGCGGGACATTTTCTGATACTCAGCGACATTGCCCAGCAAATTGAGGGTTTCTTTGACAATGGCTTCGCGCGAAGTGCCGACCAAGCGCACCGTCCCGGCAGACACCGCCTCAGGGCGCTCAGTTGTGTCACGCATCACCAACACCGGTTTTCCTAGCGACGGGGCCTCTTCCTGCACCCCCCCGCTGTCCGTGATGATGAGGTAGGACCGATTCATCAGATAGACAAAGGGCAAATAATCGACCGGGTCGATCAAATGCACATTGGACAGTTTGCGCACCGCCAAAATTTCGGCGACAGGTTGACGCACATTGGGATTCAGGTGAACCGGATACAAAATTTCAATGCCAGCCGCCGCCGCAGCAATGTCTGCCAGGGCATTGCAAATATTTTCAAAACCTTCGCCAAAATTTTCGCGCCTGTGGCCGGTCACCAGAATCAGGCGTTTGGAAGCGTCAAGAAATGAGAATTTTTCATCCAGATGCGTCTTGAGCTGGCTTTCGCCCTGCAACTTCGGAACCACTGAAAGCAGGGCATCAATCACCGTGTTGCCGGTGACAAAAATGCTGGCCGGGTCAACCCCTTCACGCAACAAATTGGCTTGGGCGACGTCCGTCGGTGCAAAATGCAAATCCGCTATGGCACCCGTGACTTTGCGGTTGATTTCCTCCGGGAATGGAGAAAACTTGTTGCCCGTGCGAAGCCCCGCCTCGACGTGCCCTACAGGAATTCGGGCGTAATACGCTGCCAGGCTCGCCGCAAGCGTCGTCGTGGTGTCGCCGTGCACCAGCACCAAATCCGGCTTGACCGTTGTGAGCACCGTTTTGAGACCCGCCAGAATAGTTCCTGTAATGTCATACAGGTCTTGCCCAGGCTTCATGATGTTGAGGTCATGGTCGGGTGCAATTTCAAACAGATGCAGCACCTGATCAAGCATCTCCCGATGTTGGGCTGTCACGCAAACCACTGTTTCAAACCGGGAATCCATCTGAAAACCCTTCACCACCGGTGCCATTTTGATGGCCTCTGGGCGGGTTCCGAAGACGATAAGAATTTTCATTGAACAGGACTGTCGGCAGGCAGAGGTGAATAGGGCTGAATTC
>JANYCG010000254.1 GCA_025360385.1 Burkholderiales bacterium
GCCAATGGCGCTGACGGTGAAGGGGCCCAATTGTCGGTTTTTCATGACTTCTCCATAAAATTTAGCTTAAAGTTCCCGTGGAATATGAATAGTTAGCTAGTATAAATGTAGCACTAGATACCTGCATCGGAAACATCCGGCGGGTCTGGCACGTCTGGCACGGCCACCAGAAAGTGCTCAAAGTCTTTGCGTCGGCCCAAGGCCGCTTCTGCCCGCAAATAGTCCAGCGTCATCACTGACGCCATTTTTTCAGAGGCGGCGCTCGCGATGAACTGGTTGACAGAAATATTGTCGCGCGCGGCCAGTTCACGGATTTTGCCGTGAACCGAGTTCGGCAGACGAATGGTCAGTGCAGTCATGTTTCGCTCCTTGACCAATGCAAAAAATCTCCTGGCGTGATGGCTTCAACGCCGAGAGAGGCCGAGAGACGCCCAGCGACGCTGAACGCCGCAAGTCCGCCCTATTGTGCGTGATGATGTAGCGGCTGCCAGAGGCCACCGCGCATTCAAGCACCATGTCATCGTCGGGGGCGCGCAGGAATGGCCGCCACAGGCACTGCACGTCTTGCAGATGCGCCGGGGTGCCAGGGAATCCAAGAAAAGTTTAAAACAATCAATACAACAAATTTCTTGACTTGTATGAAATATTTAATACAATCAATACAACTCACTCAAGGAGCGGCTATGCAAATCCTTTCACATTCCAAGGTTCAAACGGCATTTCAGCGGCTCAAGCCAGCGCTTTCCGTACCAATAGGCCACTTGGCAGATCAAATACTGCGTCTTTTGACAGAAGACGGGGCAGCTACCGTCGACCTGCTGCACCGCGAGCTGTTCCCAGCGGCCGCCAACACCAAAACCGCCAGCGCCCAGCTTTCAAACTTGCTCAAAAAAATACTTGAAGCCGCCCGCGCCAGCGGCCTGCAATTGGATTACGAATACCAGGGTTCCAAAAAAGCCAAAGCCGCACAACGCACGCTGCATTTTTTGGGGCCAGCGCCCCTGCTACGGGCCGAAACCGAAACCCTGGACGCGATTGCCCCTCTGCAACGTATTGCAGGGCAGCGGGCGGTTGTGCTGGCACCGCCACGCATCGTTATTTTGTTGACTTTCAACGGGCACGAATTCGCCGCAGTTCGTGCCGAGTTCTGGAAAGCGCCAAGTGCACCCGAAATTCGCCATGGACAGTTGACACCCAGCGGAACTGTGTCGGTCGACGATCTTGGGCTGCACGGCGGCTTGCAGGTGTTGCACCACCACAGCCAGCAGGGCAACAGGGAATCTCAACGCGCAGCCAGTGAGCTGCTGCAGGCCTTCGCGCCCGTCGCCATCGTTGCTGTCGGCATTGCCTTCGGCATCAATGACCAAAAGCAAAAACCGGCCGACGTGCTGGTCTCAAAATTTCTGGTGGACTACGAACTGTCCAAGGTGAGTCGCGGCAGAGACATTTCGCTGCGGGGCGCGCGCCCGCCAGCTTCGCGCGAGTGGGTGCGCGCCCTCGAACAGCTCAATCTGCGCTGCGGCCAAGACACTCATTTCAAAACCACCTGGCCAGGCCTGCATTTCGGGGGCCTGCTCAGCGGTGAGAAATTGGTGGATGACTGGAACTACCGTGAACAACTCGTGCGTCTGGCCGGCCAAGACGACCTAGTCGGTGGCGAAATGGAGGCCACAGGCCTGTGCAAAGCGTTGGAAGGAACCCGCACCGACTGGGTCGTGGTGAAGGCGATCTGCGATTGGGCCGACGGCAACAAGGCGCATGACAAAGAGCGCCGCCAGCAAAACGCCGCTCAAAACGCCGCGCTGGTGGTCAAAACCTTACTTGACAGCGGTACGCTCTACCCTGAAATTCTTGACGCGCCACCGACCGGCGACAAACATCAGGAATTCGACGCAGCCTGGTTGATGCGATCGCCGGTCTTGTCTGAAATCGACGAAAAGCGGCACTTGACGCAAGGCCAGACAGCCAAATTTGTTCGATTGGACGATCAAACCATTGCCAACAAGGTGGTCACTGGCCAAAGCGATGAGAGCGACAGTGACGTAGTCGCTTTTGACGACATTCTGGCCTGGTTGAGCGACACCGACGGGCCATCTTTGTATGCCCTGTTGGGCGAATACGGCATGGGTAAAACCACCACCAGTCAGCGCGTGTTTGAACACCTGCGCCTGGCCAAGGAAAAAGGCGAAAACACTCGCCCTGCGGTTTATTTTGATTTGCGCAAGGTGCAACGCCTGCAGGCACCTGAAGGCCGCGAGACTGAAACCTTCCCCAACCTCAAATCGGCCATTGAAGACTGCCTGAGTAACGGCTACCTCAGCGACGGCCCGCAAGCCCCGACCTATGGCGATGTGCTGAATTGCATTGACCAAGGGGCGCTGGTCATTTTTGACGGCTTGGACGAAGTCATCTCACGCACGGGTGAACAACGCGGGCTCAGCTTCACGGCCAACCTGCTGCGCACCCTGGCCGACGCCAAAGTCCGGCGCACCAGCAACAGCCAGGCACCCTTGCCCAAACTGCTGTTGTCGTGCCGCACCCAGTATTTCCGCAGTTTGAATGAGCAAAACAACCACCTCACGGGAGAACACCGGGGCGCGCAAACCGCCAGTCAATACCGCGCCGTGGTGCTGCGCCCCTTTACCGAAGCGCAAATACGCGACTATTTGTCTGCCACTTTGCGAGGTGAGAACATTGATACCGTGATGGCCCAAATTGCGGCTATTCACAACCTAACCGACCTGAGCAAGCGGCCCTTCACCCTCAAACTGGTGGCCCAGTTTTTGCCAGAAATTGAGCAAATACAGGCTGAAAAACGAACCGTGACAGGCGCGACCCTGTATCGCAAAGTGGCCTTGCAGTGGGCCACCCGCGACAAAAACAAGCAAAGCTTTCAACCCGAAGATAAAAGCCGTTTGGCAGCCAGCCTGGCGGGCCACCTGTGGCAAACCAGCGCCCGTGGCGTCACCGCCATCGAACTCGAAAGCTGGCTGGGTACATGGCTGGGGGGCCAAAACCCCACAGCCGATTTCATGCAAAAGCCACGCGAACTTTTGCAGCAGGATTTGCGCAATTCCACGTTTTTGCGGCGAGTGGACGGCGGCAAAGACAGCCGGTTTGAGTTTGCGCACAATTCTTTGTATGAATTTTTTTTGGCCGACCACCTGGCGCGGGTGGCCATAGAGGCCAGCCGCGCCCGCACTAGCGCGGCCCCAGTCGGCGGCGCGAGCACCTGGCCCCAAGCCTGGGTCGGCCCTGACATCAGCCAAGAAACCCTGGATTTTCTGGGCCAAATCCTCATGGAAGAAGATGCCAACGCCGCACTGGCTGGCGCAATGAACCAATGGCGCAAAGCCTACTGCCCTGCTGCTTCTGAACTGCTTCTGCGTTTTGCGCTGCAGGCGCCAACGGCGGTACCCCGCCCCCTGTTGGCCGGGTTCGACCTGCGCGGTGCCCGGTTGCGCAACTGGCGCTTTGCCCCGCTGTATGAAGCTGCCGCCTTGCTCCCCATGCAAGCCTGCCAGTGGGACGGCGCTGACTTGCGCGGCGCGCGGTTTGAGCGGGTGGCGCTGGACGATAGCGCTTGGCAGGGGGCGCAGTTGCAAACCGCCAGTTTTGTCGACTGCCGGGCCGAGCGTGGCGATTGGCAGGGGGCGGCGCTGGTCGGCGCTGTGTTCCAGCATTGCCGTCTGGCCGGCGGCACCTGGGCCGATGCGGATACACCAGCGGATACGAATGAGGCTAGGGATGCGAATGGGCCTGCACCTTCACCTGTACCTGTACCTGTACCTGCCCCTGTGCTGCACTACCGCGCACAGTTTGTCGATTGCGATGCCCCCCCACTGCCCGGCCCGGGCGGGCCGCTGGTGTGCCCGGCCTTCACGCAGGCGGCGCAGCTTTTAAACCATGGCGTTGCGCCGCACACGACCACCATCACCACCCCCACCGCCAAACGAACCGCCCGTCTGGCTTGGCTGCCAGGTCACGGCAATGCCGTGCAGAGCGTGGCCTTCAGCCCCGATGGCCGCCGCCTGCTGTCGGGCTCAGACGACAACACCCTGCGCCTGTGGGATGCCGCCACGGGTGAAGAACAGTTGTGCCTCAAGGGCCATCAAGGCTCGGTGAGGAGCGTGGCCTTCAGCCCCGATGGCCGCCGCCTGCTGTCGGGCTCATCCGACAACACCCTGCACCTGTGGGATGCCGCCACGGGTGAAGAACTGCGCAGTCATAGGGCGGCAGCTGGCCCGGACGCCACAGGCAGCGCCGCTTGGGAGCCAGGGCGGCTGCTGCACGCCAGCGGCGATGCTTGGCGTTGGCTGGCCTGGCAGGTGTGGCAGCCCGAAGTAGGCCCCAACCCAACCGGGCAATGGACGCGCCTGCCGATTCCGTCGCGCTTTGGGCTGACGCCCTGAAAGGGGCCGCGTGGGATTTTATGCAAACAAATCGGGCGTAAGTTCCCGTAGAATATAGCTATTCAGCTATATTATGAATAGCAAACTATTTTAAAACCTGCTGCTGCTTGGCCTGAGCACAGCTGGTTTCAGCCCGCGCTGAGCTGCTGCTCCAAGTTGTGCAGCACCTGGTAGCAGTTGAGCACCTGGGCGACCGAACTGTTGGGTTCGCGCCCTTCCTGGATGGCGGCGAAGAACTCGCGGTCTTGCAGCTCGATGCCGTTCATGCTCACCGCCACCTGGCTCACGTCGATTTTTTCGTCTTTGCCGGTGAACAGGTCGTCG
>JANYCG010000335.1 GCA_025360385.1 Burkholderiales bacterium
ACGGTGCGGGTGCTCGACATCGGCAGCAGCCGCGAGTTGTGTGGCGGCACGCATGTGTCGCGCACCGGAGACATCGGTCTGTTCAAGGTGGTGGCAGAAGGCGGCGTGTCCTCGGGTGTGCGCCGCATCGAGGCCGTCACCGGTCATAACGCGCTCGCGTATTTGCAGCAGCTTGAGGATTCGGTGGGTCAGGCCGCCGGCAGCTTGAAGACGTCAACACCTGAGCTGAACGAACGCATCCACCATGTGCTAGACCACGTGAAGGCGCTTGAGAAAGAAGTCGCCGCGCTCAAGGGCAGACTGGCGTCAGCCCAGGGCGATGAGCTGGTGAACCAGGCGGTGGACGTGGCCGGCCAGGACGGCCGAAGCTTCAAGCTGCTGGTCGCCCGGCTTGACGGTGCAGACGTCAAAACCCTGCGCGACACCCTGGACAAACTCAAGGACAAATTGAAGTCGGCGGTCATCGTTCTGGCGGTGGCGCAAGGCGACAAGGCCGGTGGCAAGGTGCAAATTGCCGTGGGTGTGACGCCGGACAATACGGCGCTGGTCAAGGCCGGGGATCTGGTCAATTTTGTGGCGAGCCAGGTCGGTGGCAAAGGCGGCGGCAAGGCCGACATGGCCATGGCCGGTGGCACGGATGCGTCCAACTTGAGCGCTGCGCTTGCCAGCGTGCCCGCCTGGGTGAATGCCAAACTGGCGTGACGCGGGCGGCGGCGCGACACCCTGAATGTTATATAAATAATAGCGAACTATTCAGTATTGACGGGAACATTCGGCATTTTTTCCTCTCAAAGACATTTTTGACTGCCAAAACCGTCCTTGAAGGCCCCTGCAAGGTCTTGAAGGTAAATCCGCCATCGTCACCGGCGCTGCCAGCGGTATTGGCCGCGCCAACGCCCAGCCCGCATGCAAACCTGTCGCCTTGTATCTTTCACCCGCACGATGCAATTTGAGCCAGGCTGGCTTGCGGCACAGCGCAAAAATGCTGCATAAATCATGGGCTAAGCACGGCCCGACTCAGGGGCAAGCCCAGGCGCAGCGCAGCAGGTCGCTGCGGTGTTCGGCGAGTTCGTCCTGGCTGGGCCTGTGTGTTGGCACCGGGAGATGTAAGGACGTGATCCTCGCACGCGACCGACGGCCATGAAAACCCATTTGAAGTGCCTTGCGGGCGCGCTGGCGCTGGTGTGCGGCTCCTCGTTTGCCCAGGTCAATGCGCCAGCCGCGACCGCCTCTGCTGCCGCAGCTGGTCCGGCACTGGGCGCGGTGCAGACCCTCCAGGGCCGGACGCTGGAGGGCAAGCCTTTCAGCCTGGCTGCACTCAAGGGCAAGGTGGTGCTGGTGTTGTTCTGGTCCACCGACTGTGCGGTATGCCGCGACAAGATGCCCGAACTGCGTGAAAACTACGCAGGCTGGAGCGGCAAGCCCTTCGAGCTGGTGACCATCAGCGTGGACCGCCACAAGCAGGATCCGGCCGAGTATGAAAAAATCATCCAGCACGTGGTCCCGCTCAAGCAGCGCTTCGTGCACCTGTGGGCGGGCGAGCCGGGTTATGCCGACAGCTTTGGCAAGCCCGTGCAGTTGCCGCAGTCGTACTTGCTGGACAAGGCGGGCAAGCTGGTGGAGCGCTACAGCGGTCGCATTCCGCCCGAGGCCTGGGACCGGATTGCCGAATTGCTGTAAGAAATCTGCCGCCGCAAAAGACCAATGCTCAACCAGTGATGTTGCTGGTTTTGACCCAACCCACTTTTACTCAGGAGTTTCACCATGAACCAACGTGCCCTCGTCGCTGCCGGTGCCGCCTCTTTGCTGTCCACTTTGCTGGTGGCCACGCCTGCTGCCGCCCAGGACAAAGAAAAATGCTATGGCATTGCCAAGGTCGGCCAGAACGACTGCGCCAACCTCTCCGGCACCCACAGTTGCGCGGGCCAGTCCAAGGCCGAAATGGGCGCAGACGAGTGGAAATACGTGGCCACTGGCACCTGCGTCGGCATGAAGGGCCTGACGGCCGCGCAAGCCAAAGAAAAGTCCATGATGATGAAGGACAAGATGGAAAAGAAGAGCTGATCAGCGGGCAACGCTGAAAGCATTTGAAAGCTCCTTATGGGCGACACGGGCATTGGCTGGCGGCACCCGCACTACCGGGATCTGCTGGAGTCCTTGCCCGTGCTGCCTTTTCTGGAAGTCCATTCAGAAAACTTCTTCGCCCAGGGCGGCGCAGCGCTGGCCGTGCTAGGCCAGGCCCGCGCGAGCTACCCCATCAGCCTGCACGGCGTGGGACTGGCGCTGGGCTCGGCCTGCGGCATCGACGCCTGGCATCTGGAGCAGCTGTCCGCACTGGTGGCGCGCATCGAGCCCGTGCGGGTGAGCGACCACGCCTGCTTTGCGCGGGGCCAGCTCGCGCAGGGCCAGTCGGGTGGCCAGACGGTTCACGCGTCCGATCTTTTGCCAATCCCTTTCAGCGCCGAGGCCCTTGACGTGTTGTGCGCCAACGTCCAGCAGGTGCAGGACCGGCTCCAGCGGCCGCTGGCCGTGGAAAACCTCTCGGCTTACCTCACGCTGTTGGGCAGTGACAGCGGGGACATGAGCGAACCCGAATTCCTGCGCGACCTGGCCCGGCGCACCGGCTGCCACTTGCTGGTGGACGTGAACAACCTGTACGTGAATGCACTGAATGCCCGGCGCCAGGGGAGCCTGGCCGACCCGGTGCAGGCTTGCACCCAATGGCTGGACGCCATCGACCCCGGCAGCGTGGCCGAGATCCATCTGGCAGGCCATTGCCTGCCCGAGGATCCGGTGCTGGGCCTGGTGATCGACGACCACGGCAGCCGCGTCTGCCCCGAAGTCTGGACCCTTTACGCCCATGCCCTGCGGCGCTTTGGCGCGGTGCCCAGCCTGATCGAGTGGGACACCGACATCCCGTCGCTGGATGTGCTGCTGCAAGAGGCCCGCATGGCAGACCGGCTGGCCCCATGAGCGCCCTGGCCCTGCAGCAAAATGCGCTGCTGGCGGCGCTGTGGCAACCTGGTTCTCACAGCGATGATGCTCCTGATTTGATATCAAGACAACAAGACTTTACGGGGACTTCTGGGCTAAACGCCTATAAATCCACCGCTGCAATGGTCGCCGAGCGTGCTTTGGCGGCTGCCTACCCCGTTGTCGCCCAATTGGTGGGTAAAACCAGCTTTGGCGCGATGGCGCGGGCCCTCTGGCATGCCCACCCGCCCCAAACGGGCGACCTGGCGCAATGGGGCAGTGAGTTGCCCGCTTTTGTAGCGGCCAGCGAGCAGCTGGCCAGTGAACCCTACCTGGCCGACGTGGCCCGCGCCGAATGGGCTCTGCACCGCATGGCCACCGCCGCCGATGCGCCGCAGGACGCTGCGAGCCTGGCACTTCTGGTAGATGTTGACCCGGCCCTGTTGTGCCTGCGCCTGGCGCCCGGCACGGCAGTATTCAGCAGCGCTTGGCCCATCGCCAGCATCGCGCTGGCCCACAGCTCGGATACCCTCAGCTTGGCGCAGGCCGGGCAGATGCTGCGGGATGGCGTGGCCGAAGACGTGCTGGTCTGGCGCTTTGGGCTAAAACCTTGTATTCGGGTCTGCCTGCCAGGTGAAGCGGCTTTTATCACCCAACTGTTGGCAGCCGCCAGCCTGGCGGCAGCGCTGGACGCCGCGCCAGACCTGGACTTCAACGCCTGGCTCGCCTGCGCCGTGCCTGAGGCCCTGTGGATTTCCACCCAAGCCTTGACCTGAACGGACTCCCTCATGACCGCCCTGATTCAATCCCTGCTGAACGGCTGGAACCTGCTGGTTGCTGCGCTGAACGCCGCCCAGCCCCTGGCTGCGCTGGCCGCCCGCATCTACGTGGGCTACGCCTTTTTTCTCTCAGGTCTGACCAAGATCCGCGACTGGGACACCACCCTGGCCCTGTTTGCGGACGAATACAAGGTGCCCCTGCTGCCTACCGGCCTCGCCGCAGTCATGGGCACGGGCGGCGAACTGGTGCTGCCTGTGCTGCTGGTGCTCGGCCTGGGCGGGCGCTTTGCCGCCCTGGGTCTGTCGGTGGTTAATGCGGTGGCGGTGGTGTCGCTGGCCGAGATCGCGCCTGCGGCCTTGCAGCAGCACATGCTGTGGGGCGCGCTGCTGGCCCTGGTGGCCATCTACGGCACCGGTGGCTGGGCGCTGGAGCGTTTTGCCTGGCCACGCCTTCGCGCCGCGCTGGCAGCCTGACAGATTCAAGGCCCGAGCCTGCAGATCGCTACACTTTTTGCGGCGCCGATTTGCTTGTAGGCTGCCGGCGCCCAATAAATTCAGGTAAAGACGGTCCGAACCCGCTAACCCGGCCTCGTTTTCAGCGACGGCATCCTTGCCACTGCAAAGCAGCATGGCTATCCACCCGCATCCGACGCACCGAGAAGCCGTGCATGGCCGCTTCGGGCGTGCTCTGTGTGGTCAGTTCAATCAGGCAGGCCACGTCCATCTTCACCGGCGGCGCGCCGTGTGGCCAGTCTCGTTCAATGCCTTGAAGTTCGGATTGCAGGTAGCGCTGACGCCAACGTGCAACTTGCACGTGCCCCACGCCAAGGCGCTGGCCAATGTCCTGGTACTGAAGGCGGTGTGCGGCCAGCAGCAGGATCTGCGCGCGCCGTGCCAGCCACACACTCCTGCGTCGGGGCCGCGCCAATTTCGTCAGCTCGACTTCCTGCCTATCCGTCAACTCAATCTCCGGGGCAATTCGCAAAGCTCACTCCCAGGCAAACCCAAGTCGTGCACTGGACACAGACGATTCAATTAATTTCACTCAAGAATCGAACGATGCACTATGCGCCTCACTGACGACCGTCTGATGCTGCGTCTGAGCGGCGTGAATGCTGAAAATAAAATCACAACCGGGGTCGGTGATTTGGCAATTCAGCGCGACGGAAAATTCAAGGCGACCCAAGACGGACGTTATTTATGTTTGGTGACTTCGTGACCGATGACACCACCGACTGCAGCACCAGCCCCGGTGCACAGCAGACCGCCGCACAGCACATTGCCCGCCACGCCGCCAATGACTGCACCTGCCGCCGTGCCCTTTTCTTGCGCGGTCATACCTGCGCAGCCGGTGAGCAGGACAAGGGCAGACGCTGCAATGAGGCGCATGATGGATGCATATTTCGTGTTCATATTCAGTTCCTTGAGGTGGGTTGGTCGAACAGCTTGAGTATCAGCAGCAGGGCGTGGGATGCACAGCAGACGAAGTCGCTTGTGGGGGTAGTTGATGTCCTACAGAAAGGATGACGCAATCAAGACCTGACCACCAACGGCAGCTTTGTAGGAAATGTCTTACACGAATACGGGTGTATGGACCCGAGGCATCCTGCATCGCAAGTGGCATACTCGAACCAAATTTTTTTGGCACCTACCTTGTCCACACTGCCCCTCAAAATCTATCTCGTTGAAGACAGCCCGGTCATCCGTGAAAGTCTCATTGCCACACTGGAAGAGCTTGTGCCGGTCAAGGTGGTTGGCACGGCCGAGGACGAGAAAACCGCCGTGCACTGGCTTTCACAAGCGACTAACCAGTGCGATCTGGTGATTGTTGATATCTTTTTAAAGAGTGGATCCGGTCTTGGGGTTTTGCGCGCGGTGAAGGCGTTCGCGAAAGGTCATGCGCTGGTGGTGTTGAGCAACTACGCCACCATGGACATACGCCGCAAGTGCCTGGAGTTGGGCGCAGACATGGTCTTTGACAAATCCACCGACATTGATGCCCTGATTCAATATTGCAGCGATCTAAGCGCTGCCAGCAGCAACCTGCCGCACTGACCTGTGGCTACTGGATCAATCCATTCTTCAGCGCGTAATAGGTCAGTTCGCTGTTGGAATCCAGCTTCATCTTTTCCATCACGCGAGTGCGGTAGGTGCTGACAGTTTTCACGCTCAACGACATGCTGATGGCCATGTGCCCAATGGTCTCGCCACGTGCCAGTCGCAGAAACACCTGCAACTCGCGCTCGGACAACTGCTCATGAAGCGCCTTGTCCACGCCGCCGCCCGTCAGCCCGTCCGCCAATTGTTCGGCCACACCAGCAGTGATGTACTTGCGCCCCCGGTGCACGGTGCGAATGGCCCTGACGATTTCTTCGGGGTCACAGTCTTTGTTCAGGTAGCCGCTGGCCCCCTGGCGCAACAGTGTGGTGGCGTAATGCGCTTCGGGGAAGCCACTCAAAATCAGCACTGGCAGATCCGGCGCGCGCGCCTTGATGGCAGCCAGTGCGTCGACACCACTGTGGTCAGGCATCGAAATGTCCATCAGAATCACATCGACCTCACCCTTGCGCACAATGTCAAGCGCATCGCGACCGTTGGCGGCTTCTGCCACCACCTGGAAATCAATCTGGTCCGCAAAAAACTGGCGAAGGCCTGCGCGAACCATAGGGTGATCATCAACAATGGCAATTCGGATCATGGTACGCGGCATGAGTGCATGGGCGATGATCCCACAATTTCGGTACGAGTCTGAGCATGACTCCAATTAGATTCTTCAACCAAAAACGCCTTGTATTTTTTTTGGCATGCCTGGCTACGATCGGCATATTGTTTGTCAGCGAGGTCTCTTATTGGCAGTCCGTTGGCTCGCTCAAGGATTTGGCGCTGACGACATCAATCCGGGTAAATATTCAGAACCTGCGGCGCAGCCACGTGGATGCCGAGGCAGCTCAGCGTGGGTATTTACTGAGCGGACGCAAGGAGTACCTTAAACCCTATGACCTGGCCCTCAAGGAAATAGATGAGTCGTTCAAAGCCCTGGACAGCCATTACCTTGAAAAACCCACGGCGAAGGCGCTCTTGGATCAGCTGCACACCCGCAGCGAAACCAAGTTGTCCGAATTGGCTACGACTATCCGCCTTCACGATGAGGGCAGGAACCAGGCGGCAATGGCCATCCTTTTGACTGACATCGGCAGGGAACAGATGGTGGCCATCCGCGCCCTCAGCACCGAACTGCTTCAGAACGAAATTGAAAACATTTCAAAAAATCTCGATGAAATCCTTCAGACACTGTTGATCAGTCGTCTTGGCGTGGCAGTTCTGGCCGCCGCTGGCTTGCTGGCTTTCCTGATGTACCTGCGCCAGACATCGGCACTGGTTTTGCAGCAGATTGAAGTGCAAAGGCGCGTGCAAGTCGAAAGTGACCGGCTGGAAGTTGAAGTCAGGCAGCGCACCGCGCAACTGACGGATCTGACCCGCTATCTGCAAAATGCACGCGAAGATGAACGCAACCGCCTGGCCCGCAACCTGCACGATGATCTGGGTGCCCTGCTCACTTCCGCCAAGCTGGACGCAGCACGTATCAAGTCCCGACTGGTCGCCGCGGCCCCTGAAGCGCTTGAGCTGCTGGCGCACCTGGTGGGTACGTTAAATACCAGCATCGCGCTGGGTCGGCGCATTATTGAAGACCTGCGGCCTTCAGCCCTGAACAACCTGGGGCTGGTATCAACGCTTGAGATTTTGGCACGTGAATTCACGGGCCAATCAGGTATTCAAGTGCATTGCACACTAGAGCCTGTTTACCTGGAGCCCAATGCGGCACTCATGGTTTACCGCCTGGTTCAGGAGTCTTTCACCAACATTATCAAATACGCAAACGCTAAACAGGTTTGGGTCACAGTGGCAATGGTGAATGGCCGGGTGACTGCCTCGGTGCGAGACGATGGCGTGGGTTTTGACACCAGCTTGCAACGCAACTCTGCCTACGGGCTGATGGGCATGCGTTTTCGTGTGGAAGCCGAAGGCGGCGTGCTGACAATGGTTTCTGCTCCAGGGGAGGGTACGCTGATTCAGGCAGAGCTGCCGCCAGGCGCATCACCCCAACCGTCGCACCCCGCCGACCTGTGACGTGTAAGGTGCGTCCTACGCGGGCGCACTGGCTCTCCTGACGACGCGTCGGCAACGTGGCCTATCGCCACCTGCACAGGCAAAAGGCAAACTGGATTCATCGCAATCAATAGGGTTGCGAGTTCTTTGTTTGTCCTCAGGCGCACATGCGCCGTTTAACCTGGAGCCTTGCATGCTGCACTACGCCGTTGTTTTCTTCGTCATTGCCTTGATTGCTGCCCTATTTGGCTTTGGTGGCATTGCCGCCAGCGCCATGGGCATCGGAAAAATTCTCTTTATCGTGTTTGCCGTTCTGGCGGTCGCGACCTTCCTGATGGGCATCCTCAAGAATGGCTAGCAGCCCTCTCACCGCACGACCTGCCGTGACGTGCCTTGCCGTGAATTTGCCAGCACACAGGGTGCCGTCCTACACGTTTTGACGGCGCAAACCGATGGTTGCAATGAGCCCTCAGTTTTAAAGTTCCTTCATCGGTTGAGTGTCATTGATACCAGGCAACCGACAAATCAATTTCATCACCTCACCGGAGATTCACATGAGCTTTCAAATGACAATTCGCACTGCCCTCATTGCCACCACTGCAGCAGCTTTTCTGCTCACGACCGCTGGCTGCGCAGTGACCCGCGGGCAGGAAACCGTAGGAGCCTACGTGGACGACGCAGGCATCACCACAGTTATTAAATCGCGCTTCGTCGAGAGCAAGGACGTAGACGCATCAGCCATCAGTGTGGAGACGCTGAACGGCACTGTGATGTTGTCGGGCTTTGCCAAAAACACCACTGAGAAGACGACTGCGGGGAATATAGCCCGCGGTGTCAACGGCGTGAAAATGGTCAAGAACGAGATCGCTGTGCGGCCCTGAACTGCGCTTTAAAAGGGGTCACCGCGCAGCCTTCAACCCGTCGGGGTCTACGCTGGCCGGGGCCACGGCAAGGTCGGGGGCTGCGGCAAGGTCGGCACGCACGCGGGTGACATGATCGGCGAAGTGGCCCTGGCGATCGAGATGGGCGCCGACGCGGTGGATATTGGCAAGACCATCCATCCACATCCGACGCTGGGCGAGAGCATTGGCGTGGCGGCGGAAGTGGCGCATGGCAGTTGCACGGATTTGCCGCCTGCCAGAAAGTAAACGACCTCAGCGCTTGCAGAATTAAAGCCCCAGACGGGAAACTGTTTGGGGCTTTTTGCCGGGCATGAGGGTGCAAGAACTTTTGTGTAAACGGTCAATTGGCAGGAAACTGCTGCACTCGCATGGAAATGCAAAACAGTGACCGTCACGAACTTTTTTGCTAGATTTTCCAGTCGTTTCCCTGCATGGGCCTGTCACGCACGGGCCACACAGGGCACAGCATCTGCACGACCTCCATCAAACTCAACCACTCAGCGATGGGGTCGGCCCCGGAATCCTTGCCCAGCGGCGGCTGAAGAGGCACACCCGCCTCGCGCGCCAGCACCGCGCCGGAATCTACTCCTGTATCTGCACTGTTCAGAGTAGTCTCGGCATGGGTCGCCGCGTTATGCGATGAGTTCATTCAGAAATTCGAGTTTGTTGAACAAGCTGAAGTACTCGCGCAACTCATCCATTTTGAGCGAAGCGCGGTGTACCCGCATCAGCGCGCGAATGTCGTCCAGGTCGCGCGTGCGCGTGGCATCGTTCACGAAGCCTTGCAACTTGAAGCCTATCAGCCCTTCAACGCTGATGATGCGCAGGCGGCCCATCGGGGTCTCCCGCTCCGTTGCTTGCGCCAGCAGGCGGCGCGCAAGCGGGCGGTGCGCATACAGCAAATCCAGCCCCTCGGTGCCGCGCAGGTAGTTGGCGGCGTCTTCACTGCGGTACAGGCACTGGTAGCCCAAATCCAGCAGCGCATCATGCACTTTGTCCGCAGCTTCGGCCGCCACCAGAAAATCCACATCCTGGGTGGCGCGCACGACCTGGTGCGCAACCACCGCCAAACCGCCAATCAAGGCTGGCTCTGTGCCGTTGCGCGCAAACATGGACAGTGCTTCGCGAATTTGTTCGGCCAGGTTGGACATGTCTACAGCGTGAAATGGTGGAAGTGGGCATCATAGCGTCCGCTTGTGTCTTAGCGCATCGGTTGGTGACTGGGCAACACCACGTGATCGACCTGCTGGTGAAGGCGGGTGACACCATCAAGCCTGAGCACACAGGCTCGGGGTTTTTGCTTTGTGGGAGTGATAGACGTAGGCCAAGCGGGCACAATCGTGGGTAATCCATGGAGCAAACAGCCTCAATCAGTCGATAACGTCCATCGCCAACCCATGCCGTCATCCAAGTTCACCTACCCCCTGCCATCGGGCGCACCGACTCACGCTGTGAAAGAGGAGCAGATCGAATACGGCTTCGTCGGCAAACTTCAAGGCCTCAAATACGAATACCGCGCTGACATTCGCGACCGCGCCGCGCTGGAGCGCAACTTCCGCGAGAAGTTCGAGGCGCTGAACCGCGTCAAGCTCTCAGACGGGGAGTTCTCACGCCTGCTCGATGAAATCGTCACCCCCGACGTATTCACCGCCGCCAAAACCCTGCGCACCATCAACTCGTTCACCCGCGAAGACGGCACGCCGCTGAACTACACCCTGGTCAACATTAAGGACTGGTGCAAAAACACCTTCGAGGTGGTGAACCAGCTGCGCATCAATACTGACTACAGCCACCACCGGTATGACGTGCTCATACTCATCAACGGCGTGCCGTGTGTGCAGATCGAGTTGAAAACGCTGGGCATCAACCCACGCCGCGCCATGGAGCAGATCGTTGACTACAAAAACGACCCCGGCAACGGCTACACCAAAACGCTGTTGAGCTTTTTGCAGCTGTTCATTGTCAGCAACCGCACCAACACCTATTACTTCTCCAACAACAACGCGCGCCACTTTGCGTTCAATGCCGACGAGCGGTTTTTGCCCATCTACCAGTTTGCGGACGAGGCCAACAACAAGATCACCCAGCTCGACGAGTTTGCCGACAAGTTCTTGGTGAAGTGCACCCTGGGCCAAACCATCAGCCGCTACATGGTGCTGGTGGCCAGCGAACAAAAGCTGCTGATGATGCGGCCCTACCAGGTGTATGCAGTGAAGCAAATCGTGGACTGCATCCACCAGAACTGTGGCAACGGCTACATCTGGCACACCACTGGCAGTGGCAAAACGCTCACGTCCTTCAAAGCATCCACGCTGCTGAAGGACAACCCAGACATCGAGAAATGCCTCTTTGTGGTGGACCGCAAAGACCTGGACCGCCAGACCCGCGAAGAGTTCAACCGCTTTCAAGAAGGCTGCGTGGAAGAAAACACCAACACCGCCGCGCTGGTGCGGCGCCTGCTGTCTGACGACTACGCCGACAAGGTGATCGTTACCACCATCCAAAAACTGGGCCTGGCACTGGACGAAAACAGCAAACGCAACAAACAACAAAAGAAGGACGGCAAAGCCACCTTCAAAGAGCAACTGGCCTCACTGAGCGACAAGCGCATCGTCTTTATTTTCGACGAATGCCACCGCTCCCAATTCGGCGATAACCACGACGCCATCAAGAACTTCTTCCCCAAGGCCCAGCTCTTTGGCTTTACCGGCACGCCCATCTTCGAGAAGAACGCCACGGTCAAACAGTTCGAGGGCGAGGCAGGCCAGTTGCGCACCACGGAAGACATTTTCCAAAAGCAGTTGCACGCCTACACCATCACCCACGCCATTGAAGACACCAACGTACTGCGCTTCCATGTGGACTATTTCAAGCCCGAAGGAAAGAATCCGCCCAAGCCGGGTGAGGCGCTAGCCAAACGGGCCGTCATTGAAGCCATCCTGGCCAAGCACGACACCGCCACCGCCAGCCGCCGCTTCAACGCAGTGCTGGCCACTGCCAGCATCAACGACGCGATCGAATACCACGCCCTATTTCAAAGCCAGCAAGAAGCCAAACAAAAGGCCGACCCCAGTTTTGTACCGCTGAACATCGCCTGCGTGTTCTCGCCCCCTGCCGATGGCAACCCCGACGTAAAGCAAATTCAGGAAGACCTACCGCAGGAAAAGCTGGATAACGAAAAAGACCCTGAGGAAAAGAAAAAGGCCCTCAAAGCCATCTTGGCCAGCTACAACACGCGCTACGGCACCAACCACAGCATCAACGAGTTCGACCTGTACTACCAAGACGTGCAAAAGCGCATCAAAGACCAGCAGTGGCCAGAAGCAGACCTGCGCAAAGCTTTTCCGACTATCCCGCACCACAAGATCGACATCACCATCGTGGTGGACATGCTGCTCACCGGTTTTGACAGCAAGTACCTCAACACGCTGTACGTGGACAAAAACCTCAAGTACCACGGCTTGATACAGGCCTTCTCACGTACCAACCGCGTGCTCAACGGCACCAAGCCTTACGGCAACATCCTGGACTTTCGCCAG